>NZ_JACIVD010000062.1:0-172084 GCF_014145555.1 Limosilactobacillus albertensis | reverse complement strand
CCCGAAATGTCAATTTAAATTAGAAAAATGTTGAAAGCTGTTCATCTGTGACGTGACTTAGGAATACTTCAAGTGGTGTGCGGTAGTGAAGTGACTTCCGTGGAATAGTATTTCGTTTGTGCATCAGCTGGGTGATTAGTTCATCTGGTAAATTACGGAAGTCTAATCGTTTACTGAGACCGTCACGACGTAAGATACCATTATTGTTTTCATTCAGGCCGCGTTGATTGGGCGCTCCAACCTCCGCAAAATAAGTATGAAGATCATGTTTATTGGCAATCTCACGCCAGCCCGCGAATTCCTTACCATTATCAAAGGTAATCGACTTAACGAAATGACGAGGTATTTTAGAAAGCCATTTATCCAAGTGATAGTTAACTGCTTCATCAGTTTTACGATGAACGTTAAGCACAATCATCACCTTAGATTGACGTTCCACCAAGGTCATGACCGCACCACGATGAGCTTTTCCTTGAACAGTATCAGCTTCAAAGTGACCAAACTCGTGTTGGTAGTGAGGAAAATCATGGTATCGCTGGTAAATACTCCGACCGAGATGCCCCGCCTTACCACGTCGTTCGACATAGCCATTGGGGTGTCGCTTGCCTTTCATCGGTAATTGCTGGACGGCAAAATTGTACTGTCCACGAGCAAACATCCGATAAAGTGTCCGCATACTACAGCTAATTGTCCGTTCTGCTCGACCAATGATCGTATCAGGTGTCCAGCCCGCTTTAACCTGCTCATTGATGTAGCTGATCTCATCCTTGGCTAGCTGAGCCTGCTTACGACCACAACGCTGCTTATTCCGTTGGTAAGCCTTAAGATACTGTGCAATGGTCTTACCGCTATCAAGAAATCGATAGACTCGGTAAATAGTTTCTTGGCTTCGTTTAAGCAGTTTAGCAGCTTGATAAGCCTTCGTACCTTGGTGCCAAAAATTAGCTATGAGGGTTAGTTCACGTGTGGTAAGATGTTTATAAGTCATTTGTGATGTTCCTTTACTTTTGTTTGTGGTTATTCAAAAGTCTATCACAAATGGCTTTTTTATTTTTCTAACTTAATTTTACAAACGGCGAGTAAAAAAGCATCCTGCAAACAAGGAAGAATTATCCTTATTTGCGGGATGTTTTTTACTATATCTATTTTTCGTCAGGATCCTGGTCTTGCTTATAATCGACTTTTTCATCGAATTCGATCTTAAGGTCATCAAGCTGTTGCTCACTAACCTTACCAGGAGCGGCTGTTAATGGTTCCACTGCCTTTGAGTTCTTAGGGAATGGAATAACGTCTCGAATGTTATCAGCTTGAGCTAGTAACATTACCCAACGGTCTAACCCAAATGCTAGTCCTCCTTCTGGTGGCATTCCCATTGTTAAGGCCTTAAGCAAGAATCCAAAGCGGGCTTCTGCACGTTCTTTTGTATAGCCAAGCGCTTTTAGCACTTTTTCTTGCACTTTCGGATCATGAATACGGATAGAACCTCCACCAATTTCGTTACCATTTAAAATAATATCGTAACTTTGGGCATGTGCTTTATGAGGATCTTCGCCGTCTTCAAGATAATGCAAGTCCTCTTCGTTTAACATCGTAAATGGGTGGTGGGCAGCAATCCACTTACCAAATCCTTCATCATATTCAAACATTGGCCAGTTAACAACCCATAAATAGTTCCACTGGCCTGGTTTAATCATATCTAATTCTTCAGCAATTGCCCGACGAAGGTAACCAAGTGAATCTGATACAACATGGAAACTTCCAGCAACAAAGAGAATTAAGTCACCATCTTGAGCATCCATTTCTGCGTTAATTTGTTCAGCTTGGTCATTTAAGAACTTAGCTACCGGACCATTATATCCATCTGGTGTTACCTTGACCCAAGCAAGTCCCTTAGCACCAAAACGCTTGATATATTCTTCATACTTAGAAATATCCTTACGTGAATATTTATCGGCACCACCCGGAACACGAATGGCCCGTACGTAATTACCGTCCGCAACTGTATTAGCAAAAACCTTAAATGAACTATTCTTAACAATTTCAGAAAGGTCATGAATCAGCATTCCAAACCGGGTGTCTGGCTTATCAGAACCATATTTGTCCATCGCTTCTTGCCATTCCATCCGTGGAAATGGCGTCTTAACATCGACACCCACAATTTCTTTCATTACTCGTTTAATCAAGCCTTCTGTAACAGTTTGAATATCCTCAGGAGTAGCAAAACTCATTTCAGTATCAATTTGGGTAAATTCTGGTTGACGGTCACCACGCAAGTCTTCGTCCCGAAAACAACGTGCTAATTGGTAATACTTATCAACACCAGCAGCCATTAATAACTGTTTAAAGAGCTGTGGTGACTGCGGTAAGGCATAGAAATGTCCAGGATAAACCCGTGACGGTACAATGTAGTCACGAGCACCTTCAGGAGTTGAACGAGTCAAATCGGGCGTTTCCACGTCCATAAATCCTTCGTTATCATAGTAATTGTGGACAATAGAAGCAACCTTGCTCCGAAGTTTTAAGTTCCGCATCATTTCTGGCCGGCGTAAGTCAAGATAACGGTACTTCATCCGTAAGTCTTCAGATGCATCAACATTATCGGCAATATCAAATGGTGTAGTTTCCGACTTAGCTAATACTTTGATCTTATCAACCGCTACTTCAACTTTTCCAGTCTTCATATCTGGATTAATTTCTTTTTCAGCCCGTAGTTGAACTTTACCTTGAACTTCAAGAACATATTGGTTTCGAACAGCATTTGCTACTTTAAATGTTTCAGGATTTTCTTTTTCATTAAATACAAGCTGAACAATGCCCTCACGATCCCATAAATCAATAAAAATGAGTCCACCAAGGTTTCGGCGTTTTGCAACCCAACCTTTTAAGACAACTTTTTGACCAACTTGCTGTTCATTTGTATCTCCAGCATAATTTGTTCTTTTCATTCTCCGTTTCCCTCTTTCAATACTTTAATAACAATTTAAATAAAAAACACCCTTGAAATTACAAGGGTGCAAATGCACGGTACCACCTTGGTATCACTCATAAATAACGCCAAAACGGCGGAGCATAATGCTCAGCTTCAAAAGTGTCAATCGAGCTTGAAAGTTTTGGAGCTTACACCCTTCTCCAATCGCTGACAATTCCAAGTACTCGAGCATTCTTTATCAATAGCTATTAATATTCTTTAATTTACATTTTTACCTTACTCGATAGCTTAATAAATGTCAATACTAAGCTTATCCAGTGTCTTACCAATCAACTTCATTTAACAATTATCACACAAAAATGGTATAAATAGAGTAATTTAATAAAGGAGGGATTATCCTTGAAAAATCCTAATTCTGCATGGTTTAAACAACTTCCCTTAGAAAAAATTACAACAATTAAACCCGTTAGTGGCGGTGATATTAATTTAGCTTATCAAGCTACAACTGATGATGGTAAAAAATATTTTATCAAGGTTCAGCCCAATCATTCTCAAACTTACTTCAATCATGAAATTAATGGGCTTAAAGCTATTGGCAAAACCATTAATACACCCACACCAATTCATCACGGAGAAATTGATGGAAATGCATACTTAATCTTAAACTGGCTTGATGAAACATGGGGTAATCAAGAAGATCTCGGCCTTGCAGTAGCTAAGATGCATCAGCAGCATAATGATAAGTTTGGCTTTATGGATAACCACCAAACAAAAGCGCTCATTAAAGATAATTCTTGGAATTCAAGCTGGGTTGACTTTTACATTCATCAACGGTTAGAGCCGGAAGTGACAGTAGCAAGCCAGCGTGGTCGTTGGAACAAATGGCGTCAGGAGCATTATCAACGAATGGTTAATAAATTCGCTGATTATTATCAAAAACATGAGGTCATTCCTAGTTTACTCCATGGCGACTTATGGGCGGGAAATTTTCTATTTGCTGGTAATCATGAGCCTTTTTTAATTGATCCGGATGCCTTATTTGGTGATCGTGAGTTTGACTTAGCAATGACAACCGTTTTCGGTGGTTTTGATAATAGTTTTTATCAAGCTTATAGCAGTATTTTCCCATTTGATGACGGACTAGATGAGCGTCTATCGTGGTATCGTTTTTACTATTTGTGCATGCATTTAGTTTTATTTGGCGAAAGCTATGGTCGCGCGGTTGATCAAATTTTAAGGCAGTTCTAAAAGAATAATTAATTTTAAAACTGCAAATGAGGTTTCATTTACAATTAGTGTAAATCAAACCTCATTTTTTCGTTATCGCTTAATTTAATAACATCGAAAAACTTTTCACAGTCATTTAACGCTCATAGATAATCGTCGTTGGACCGTCATTTTCTAAATCAATTTTCATCATTGCCCCAAAATGACCAGTTTCAACCGGGATACCAGTAGCAGCCAGCTTTTGATTAAACAGATTATACAAAGGCTCTGCAATCTCTGGACGTGCTGCTTGTGAAAATCCAGGACGGTTACCATGTTTTGTATCCGCATAAAGAGTAAATTGTGAGACTGATAAAATTGCTCCATCAACATCACGAAGCCCTTTATTCATCTTACCGTTCTCATCTTCAAAGATACGCAAATTGGTAATTTTATGCACTAGATAGTCCAGTTTTTCTTCTGTATCGTCGGGGGCAAAACCAACTAACAGTAAATAACCCTGCTTTATTTTACCAACAACTTCATTATCAATCGAAACTGCTGCATGATTTACTTTTTGTAAGACAATGCGCACTTTAAATCCTCCTAGCGAATAATACGTTTAACAACATAAACATCAGGAATATTTTTCAGGCCATCCATGATAAGTTGTAACTGCCGTAAATTTCTAACCCCAATAGTTAAGCTGATTGTTACCATCTTATTGTGGTCAACTTTACCATTAACTGAATTTAAGAAACGTGTACTGTTATTAACTGATCTAAGGACATCATTCAACAGTCCATTCCGATTATAGCCCTGCACTTCAAGGTCAGCATTGTAGTTAGTCTTATCGCCATTTGGATTTGCCCAATATACACTAACAATCCGTTCGCCATTTTTACGAGCAGCCTTAATGTTAGGACAATCATCACGGTGGACAGATACTCCGCGGCCTTTAGTAATATAACCAGTAATAGCATCCCCTGGAATCGGGCTGCAACAATGACTTAAGCGAACGAGCAAGTTGTCTACGCCTTCAACAACAACGCCCTCGCTTGATGCTTTAGCCTGCTTTTGCCGCTCACGTTCATTAGGCTTTTCAAGTGTCTGATGGTCTTCCAGCACTGCTTTTTCGGCAGCTTGTTGACGGTCGCTCTCTGCTTGTTGACGAATATCAGCCGTAAAGCGATTCCTAATCCCAACTGGTGCTAAATCACCAAAGCCTAATGCAGCAAACATATCATCGCTACTATTGTAATGAGCTTCTTTAGCAACCTCTTCGCACTTCTCATCAGTCATTAACTCTGATGGTGAGTATCCGGCTTCACGCAGTTCATTTTCGAGTAATTGTTTCCCCTGCTCAATATTCTCTTCACGGTTATGTGCACGGAAGAACTGCCGAATCTTATTTCTTGCCCGTCGAGTAGAAACAAGATCGAACCAATCACGGCTTGGTCCTGCAGATGAAGAAGAGGTAAGAATGTCAACAATATCACCATTCTTAATCTCATAATCAAGAGGAACAATGCGGCCATTTACCTTTGCACCGGTTGTATGATTACCGACCTCAGTATGAATCTGGTAAGCCATGTCAAGCGGGCCAGATCCTTTAGGCATTTCAATTACGTCTCCTTTAGGCGTAAATGCATAAACCTTATCAGTAAAGATATCGCTTTGAATTCCTTGCATAAATTCATCGGTACCCTGACTCTCGCTCCGTAACTCAAGAATTTCTTTTACCACATTTAATTTTTGGCTATCTTGGTTTTGACGAATTCCGTTTGTTTTTCCTTCTTTATATGCCCAGTGTGCTGCAACCCCATATTCAGCGATTTCATGCATCTTATGAGTACGGATCTGCACTTCTAATGGTCGTCCTTCTGGGCCAATAATTGTCGTATGCAGCGACTGATAGCCATTTGCTTTGGGCATTGCAATGTAATCCTTAAAGCGGCCTGGCATTGGTTTCCAATTAGTGTGAATAGCCCCTAATGCAGCATAACAATCACGAATCGAATCAACGACAATCCGCACTGCAAGTAAATCATAAATCTGACTAAATTGCTTGTGCTGTGTCACCATCTTACGATATACAGAATAGATATGCTTTGGTCGTCCGTATATTTCAACATTAGGTCCTAAATTAAGGTCAGCAATTGCCTTTTTTATTAGCTTAATTGAATCATCAATATAATCGACCCGTTGATCCCGTCGTGAATTCATCAAGTGAACAATCCGGTAATATTGTTGCGGATTTAGATATCGTAAAGAAAGGTCCTCTAATTCCCATTTAATCGTACTAATCCCCAAACGGTCAGCAATCGGGGCATAAATCTCAAGCGTTTCATTTGAAATACGTCGTTGCTTGTCTGGACGCAGATGATTAAGGGTTCGCATATTGTGGAGACGGTCTGCAAGCTTAACAATCATTACCCGAATATCTTTTGACATCGCTAATAATAGTTTTCGGTGCGTCGCCGCCATTTGTTCTTTATTTGATTTATAGCGAATCTTACCAAGCTTTGTATCACCATCAACGATCATCGCAATTGTTGGTCCGAAAAGCTCCTTAATATCATCCAACGTGGCCCCGGTATCTTCAACAATATCATGGAGGTAGCCTGCACAAACCGTTTCAGGGTCCATATGTAAATTAGCTAAGATACCCGCAACCTGAATTGGGTGAATAATATACGGTTCGCCAGACTTGCGCCGCTGGTCGTGATGAGCCACCTCTGCAAAATGATATGCCTTTTCTACTAAGGCAACATGCTCTTCATTCATATATGATCCAACGATTTTTTGCACATCTTCATGTGTTAATTCCCTTTGTTGTGACATCAAAAAACCTCCTTTCAACTACTTTTGCTGATGCATTGCCCACGATAAATATGCAAGTGCTAGATATGCAAGTGCAAAATAATAAGTATAACGAGGCATAAAAAAGTATGCAGTTATAAAGTATAAAATTGGAAAAATAAATAATTCGCCCCAATTCTGTTGGCGTTTATAAATCCAATACCCTGTCCAAATGCTAAAAAGTCCGTTGATTAAAATTAAAACAAGTTCCACCATTGCTACGCGGGTAACAAACGGCAGCTTATCTACTACTAAAGTCAATACAATCCCAACTAGAATGCTTGATATCCATAATTTTTTATCTAAACGCGCCCACGCTTTTTTCATAAAATCCATTCTCTCTCAACACCTATATTCAGTTTTTAAATCACCGATTAAAGCTGTCCTTTATTTTACCATAAGTAGGGCTTGCTCATTATGACAATTCCATTGCATACGAAATTGCTGCCATAAAATATAAGGGAGCCGTTTCAGTACGGAGAATCCGCGGTCCAAGTCCTACCGCTTCAATACCAGCGTTATTCATTTTAGTAATTTCCGTTTCTGTTAAACCGCCTTCTGGGCCAAAAACGGCAAGCATTGAGTCACCAGCCTGTAGACCATTAAACTGATGAGCTAACGCACTTGTCTCACCTTGCTTAGCTGATTCTTCCCACGCTACAACACGCTTTGTAGCAGGGTAATCGTTTATTAAAGCATCAAGGCTTTTACAATATTCAACAAGCGGTACTTTATTTCGATGCGACTGTTCGGCAGCTGATTCTGCTATTTTTTGTAACCGTTCGATTTTTCTTTTTTGTTTGCTTCCCTGCCAATGACTAATTGACCGTGCTGCCTCAAAAAAGACTATTTTATCTGCACCTAATTCTGTCGACTTTTGCACAATTAATTCCGGCTTTTCCTTTGTCTTTGGGATCCCGCAGGCAAGAGTAACAGATACCGGTAATTCACTATTAGAAGGTAATTTTTGTATAATTTTTAATTTAGCAGCTGGCTCAGTCACACTAACCGTCGCCAAATATACACAATGATCAGCTAAAACCAATTCTACTTTAGCCCCGATACCAGCACGCATTACTTTTAATAAATGACGCGCTGCTTCTGATGGCAATGTAATTTCAGCACTAGGATTAGCATTTACAAAATATCGTTGCATTTATTTCACCTCAGCTGGTTTATGAGCAATCATTCCATGCCAATCTTTCATTTGCTGCTCATCATCAATGATAAAGCCCTGCTCCTGTAATTTTTGACGAATTAAAGGTGCCTTATCATCAATAATTCCTGAAACAAGGAATTTTCCGCCTGGCTTCAGATTTTCATATGCTTGCGGAATAAGCGGAATAATGACTTCAGCAAGGATATTTGCAACAATCAAATCAGCCTGTGTGTGAATACCGTCGAGCAAGCTGTTAACACCGACATTAACGTCTTTAGCAACTGGATTAAGCGCTAGGTTCTTTTTAGCAGAATTAACAGCGACTTCATCAATATCATAGGCGTCGACTTTCCCGGCACCAAGATGCTTAGCTGCAATGCTTAACACTCCCGATCCGGTCCCAACATCAATCACATATTCATTACCAGTAATAGTCTTTTCCAGTGCTTCAAGCATTAGGCGGGTTGTCGGATGAGTTCCGGTTCCAAAAGCCATCCCCGGATCAAGAAAAATTAATTTTTCCTGAGGATCTTCCGGATGGTAGTCTTCCCATTGCGGAACAATCGTTAACTGGTTCGTTACTCTTAACGGGTGGTAATATTTTTGCCAAACCGTTGCCCATTGCTCATTATCAACTGAGGCTGCCGATACCTTATTTTCGCCTGGGTTTAAGCCATAATCTTTAAGCTTTGCAACTCGCTGCCGAATTGTTGGCAATAATTCCGGTACAAAAACATTTTGCGGGAAATACCCCGACACTGCTGCGCCGCTTTGACGATGAGGAATTGAAGCTGGATCAATAAATTCGCCGTGATTCCCGTATTTTCCTTTATGGAGATTTTTAAAATCAGCGGCGTCTTCAATTTGTACCCCTTCAGCTCCCTCATCCGTTAAAATATAGCTTACTGCTTCAACGGCTTCACTAGAAGTGATCACCTTTATTGCTGTCCAATCCATTTAATGCCCTCCTTAAATACTAAAGAGGCTGGGAAAAAACACCTCTGTTTTTTCTCAGCCCCCTTGCTGATACGTACATTTAGATAATAGGCAATTTTTCCCATTTACTAAATTATATCTAATAAAGCCTTATTCTTTATCCTCGCCGGCTTTATTAATACGTGGACGTTCTTGTTCGCGTTTTTTTTCTTTTTCAAGATGATGGACTAAATAATCAATTAAGTCCGATTCAGTCAAGAAAATACGGGGATGATGCTGATGATGCAAGCGGACGTCAATCTCGTTAATTTTTAATCGTCCGGTCCAAGTATGGGAGTAACGAACAATTACCCGATTATTTAACCTGTGTTTGCCGAAACGGAACACATATACGTGTTGGGGTGTCATCATTGGCCGAATGTACTCTTTTTTATACATTAAATCATTATCGCGCATAAACTGCTTAGTTCGATTCAGAATGGTAGCCACCTCCTCTATTATTATTCCTGATCAATTGAATTAATCTTCCTAGATAGATATATTTTAGCACAGGTCACCATTGTTCCAAAGTTTAATCTATGTTTAAACTTTAATTTTCATGAAAAATGCTATACTTAATTCACAATTCTTTAATGAAAGGTGATTACTTAATTGAGTTTACTAATTGCTATTCTTATCTGTTGGCTGTTATGGAAAATCGGTGTTTTAACAGTTAAGTTTATCGGTTTAATTCTCCTGATTCTTTTGATTGGGACATTAATTCACGTCCTATTATGGCCAGCCATCATTCTGGCTATCCTAATATTAGGTGCCGGCTTGTTTACTAATTAATTTATCAAGAAGACTTTATTAAATTTTATAGTAATTTTCCCGCGGAATGTTATAATCATTAATGTGAGAGAAATCTCAAATAATGTATACATAGGATGAAAGGGAGACTGTTTATTATGTCTAAGAATCATCAAAAAGTTGTTCTTGTTGGTGACGGTGCTGTAGGTTCAAGTTATGCCTTCGCAATGGCTCAACAAGGAATTGCTGAAGAATTTGCTATTGTTGATATTATTAAGGAACGGACTGAAGGGGACGCAATGGACCTTGAAGATGCCACTGCCTTCACTGCTCCTAAGAACATCTACTCAGCAGATTACGACACTTGCAAGGATGCTGACTTAGTTGTTATCACTGCTGGTGCCCCACAAAAGCCAGGGGAAACTCGTCTTCAATTAGTTGACAAGAACTTGAAGATTATCAAGTCTGTTGTAGAACCAATTGTTAAGTCTGGTTTCGATGGTATCTTCTTGGTTGCCGCTAACCCGGTTGATATCCTTACTTACGCTGTTCAAAAGCTTTCTGGCTTCCCAAAGAACAAGGTTGTAGGTTCAGGTACTTCACTTGACTCCGCTCGTCTTCGTGTTGCTCTTAGTAAGAAGCTTCATGTTGACCCACGCGATGTTATTGCCAACATCATGGGTGAACACGGTGATTCAGAATTTGCTGCCTACTCAAGTGCTACTGTTGGTGGTAAGCCATTACTTGATATCGCTAAGGATGAAGGCATTTCTGAAGACGAATTACTTAAGATTGAAGATGACGTTCGTAACAAGGCTTACGAAATCATTAATCGTAAGGGTGCTACATTCTACGGTGTTGCTACTGCCTTAATGCGGATTTCAAAGGCTATTCTTCGTGATGAAAATTCTGTTCTCCCAATCGGTGCCCCAATGAACGGTGAATACGGACTTAACGACCTTTACATTGGTACTCCAGCTGTTGTTAACGGTTCTGGTGTTGCCAAGGTTATCGAAGTTCCGCTTAATGACCGTGAAAAGAAGGCCATGGCAGACTCTGCTAAGCAATTAGGAGAAGTTGCCAAGAACGGTATGGCAAAATTACAAGGTAATAACTAAGCCATATTATTGAATAAATATTGGGCTATTAAAAGGCTCTCAGCGTTTACTATTAAACGTTGAGAGCTTTTTTACTTTACTTATCATTCTCTAAATTGCGGGCAAAATCATTAAGAAATTCCTTTATTAAGTGATCCTTATACCCTTTTTTCTTAAGCTCATCTGCTAAGATTGCGGGGGTTAAGCCATTTTTGATTGCTAAATGGTGATCACCCGCAAGCCAAAACATTACTAATTCACGATTTTCCAATTTTTGCTCCTTTTTCTACAGGTTATCAGTATTAACGTTGCAAAAATGCATTCTATTCAGGAACATGAACATTCAATTCAGTACCAATTTCTTTCATTTCTTGGTAAGTCTTCTCATCAATTGAAACGCCTTTTTCTTGATTTTCCGCTAAGAAACGGTATTCACGATCTCCAGGTATCCATATTTCTTTACCAGGGATATGTTTAAGCTGGCGAATACGATTTAACATTGACGTTGCATCTTGCTTAAGCACTTCCGGATCGCCAAAGAATGCTGGGTCAAACACCATTACAAATTGACTAAAATCATGCTTGCCACTAACAGTATCTGCAGAAATCGACCCCTGGGCTAAAATACCGGTTAGTAATTCAATCACAATCGAATTACCCATTCCCTTATAGTTTGAATTTACCGCGCTATTTCCACCAAGAGTGAGCACACCGCCGCCCTTTTGCTCTCCTTCTGTAAATGCAGCTGTAGCAAGAATATCTTCAGCTTCTTGCGCGTCAGTTACTACTTTACGGTTTTTATCAACTGCCCATTCTCCCGGTAATGGCTCATTTTTCTTATCATGAACTTGAATCTTTCCGCCAGATACTACACACGTTGCCCCATCAAACATAAAGGGGTGCGGAGTTGCAGGAAAAGCAAATGCAAACGCATTAGAACCCAAAAAGGCCTGGGTTGCATTAGTTGGCACAACGAGCGGACGCGTATTAGTAAGGGCAATACCTACTAAGCCCGCTTTTAATGCTAATCTTGTATAGTAGCCAGCTGTTCCAAAATGATTTGAATTACGAATCACGGCAATTGCTACACCAGTTTTCTTTGCTTTTTCAATAATCTTATGGGTAGCTAAAATAGTTGCTAACTGTCCCATATTTTGATTTGCATCAACAAGAATGGTCCCTGGACGTTCTCGAATGACTTTAGCCTTATTTTGCGGAATAATTGTTCCATCTTTAATCATTCGACAATACCAAGCCAATCGCTGGATTCCGTGAGAGGATATTCCTCGTAAATCGGCATCTACTAGAGTATCAGCCAATAATTGGCTATCATGTTGATCAAAATCCAGCTTTGAAAAGACTTCTTCCAAATATTGTCGTTCAGCACTTTCCTTAATTCTCATTTTCATCCTTCTCTCATTTTATATTAATTATATTTTAATATTAGTGAGAGAAATGTCAATGAGTGGATAGCACTTAAAGGTTAGGATCCATTTTAAACGACATTCGAGAAAGTTCACAGCCCTCTGTTAGCAATTCATAGAATAGTTCTGTTGTCCGTTTATTATAATGAGTTGCCACTTCATGGTTTTGCTCTGTTAAGTAGTCAATTAGTGCTTGTCCTTCAAGATTCAGCGTTTCTTTATCAACTTGGGCAATTTTCCGACGTGCCCATTCATTTAATTCTTTTTGATAATCTTCATCTTTTTCGATAAATTCTTGATAATGGCTTTCAACAACTTCTGCTAGAGCTTCATTTAACCAAAATGCCGATTTCAAATCCATCTTTTCAGGAACATTCCGATAAGATTCATCTGTATCATCAGCATTAGCAAAAAACGGAACATATGGATTAAATGCTGGAACACCTAATTCAATCCAATGAATGCTTGTCTTATACTTATTCAGATCACGTACTTGTAAAATGTGAGATTGGGCTGTCCGCGATAATGAGATTGCCCGGTACGTCTTTCGTTCAGGAGCATCTCCCATCGGATCATAGGGTGTTTCGTTAAAATGAGACTTTAAAACATACTGAATATCTTCGTTGGCAATCTTAAATTCAGCTTTACGGATAAAGGGCATTTCAGAATCTTCAGGCATTTGACCTTGTGAAGCCTTAGGACTAAGGTATCGTTGCGCAAACCAGGTTCGTGGCGTATTATAGTGCCGGTCTTTTTGCGTGCTTGTACCAAAAATATGGCGGAAATTCCACCGATCATGATCCGGATTTAGTTGGTGTTCTTCAACAAATTTTTGAATGCCATCTGCCCACATATAATTATCAGGATCGGTAAAATTAATATCTTCAATCGCAACCTGGTTAGGTGTTACCGCATAACAGTCATCCGGAATTCGAACAGCAACCCATTGATGACCCGTTACTACTTCCATATACCAGATATTATCAGCGTCCGCAAACTGCATCCCATTTCCCTCAGCAGAACCAAACTTTTCAATTAGTTTTCCAGTATATTCAACACCCTCACGAGCAGAATGAATATATGGCAATACCAAGGTACATAAGGAATCTTCTGCTAGCCCATTCTTTACATAGGGGTCATAGGCTAAAACCCGGTCATTTGCATAGACACTCTCAGTGAATGAAGCAGCTACATTGGCCTCATTAATCCCATCTTCTTCATTAGGACCAGCAGTTTGGTCTAAACTCGGAGTTGAAGTATAACGCATTCCGCTTTCTGGCAACGTTACAGTAACCTTGTTATATGGAGATACATAGGTTTCATGACGGTCTTTTACAGCTGATTTAACTAAAAAGCGCTTGGGTTCAATTGCCTTAACACGATCTTCATTTCTTGCGATAAATACCGTCCCATCAAGCGATGCCCTTTTACCTACCATAATTGATGTGCAAGCATCTTTATTTTGCATAATGCATTCCTCCCAATTACATAATAGCGATTACATTATCTATAATACGCCATTTGATTTAGGGTTGCATGAAAATAAGTGATAAAGGCCCCTCATTATTTGGCTTAAAGAAAAAGCAGACTAATCTTTTGGTCTTTCCTTGAAATCCGCATAAGGGAAAAACGTTAAAAGATTGGTCTACTTTGTGATTTTTAAAGATTGAAAATTCTATTATATCAACGCTTACTTCTCGTCCAATTGCTCATCGGTCTTCAAAACGGCCATAAAGGCGGCTTATCTAATGGTTTTATTTTAACGTTTCTTACAACACTTAAAAACAGCTCATAAGCTTTGACATATATGGACTTATGAGCTGTTAATATTTTTATGATTGCTTATAATATTTTATGCTTTTTCAGCAACCTTTTGTTTATGTGGGCATTTCGTGGGCAAAAATGAAGCAATCTATTTCACCTTTTCTTTTAACGATGTACTAGTTTTCTCAACAGTTAATAAAGCAATCTTCTTACTGCTCCTTTGTAAAGTCATAAACTTTTAGTGCGTTTACAATTTATAGTATTCTTCAAATCAAAAAGTGGTCCTATATTCTTATTAGCCTCTAGTTTCCGCAGACAAGGAGCTAACTGATTAACATATTTTGCGACTTCATGCTCTTTTTGATTGGTGCTATTAATCTTAGAAATAAAACTATCAACATACGAAGCGTCTAAATAAAATTCGCGAGCGTCCAAACGCTTTTTCGCTATTTCAAATTCACTGACATGTAGTTTACACAGACCGTATTCATCAATTAACATCCTCCTTAATTCTTTCTTATTATCACATGTATTAATAATTTGTTCTAGCACTTTAGCTAAACGATAGTCTTTCTTGTATTGTCTGTACTCTTTAAATAATTCGCTAGAAATATTTGTAATAATTGTAGCGATTATAGATAAGATTATAGGAAGTATAAAAGTATTGACCATAAATAAATCACCTCGATTTTTCTATAATTATATAACCCTATTGCTTTTCCAAATTCCATTTTATAGAAAAAGCCCTAGCGACCATTGCATCACTGCAACGACCACTAGGGCTTATATTAAATCTGAATTGTCTGACCAACATAAATTACGTTAGGGTTTGCGATGTCATTCTTTTGAGCTAATGCTTGCCAGGTCTTGCCAAACTTAGCCGCGATTCCGCTTAATGTGTCCCCTGCTTGGACAGTGTAAGCATTGGATTGTCCGTTGCTGGCTAAGTAAAGTTTTTGACCAACGTAGATCACATTCGGGTTAGCAATGTGATTACGGCTTACGAGATCAGAGACAGTGGTACCGAATTTGGCGGCAATTCCGGATAAAGTATCGCCTGATTGAACAAAGTAAGTATTTTCGTTCGATGCTTTTCCGGTGACTTTAAGCACCTGGCCGACATTGATCTGGTTTGGATTTCCAATACTATTGATTGCTGCTAGGTTCTGATAAGTAGTCCCGTACTTTTCAGCAATTCCACTCAATGTATCGCCTGGTTGGACAATGTAGGTTCCGCTTGCTGGATGGCCAACGTGTTGCACCGGCTTAGGTTCTGGAATAACAACTTGCGGAACATTACCTGATACTGAACCGGTTGTAAAGGCACCATCAAAGTCATAACTGGTATCAATTCCCATGATGCCATGATCAGAATATTGCCAAGCATTAGCATTATCAATACCTAATGAAGTTACGCCATAACCAGCAACCCAAATCTTACGGGATCCGAAGCCATGCGAATTAAGAATACCACCAGTGAAAAAGGACTTCATGGAGTAAATACCGGTATTCTTGTAACCGAGAGCTTCTACTTCTTGGAGAAAGGCTAATGATGCTGATTGATAATCAGGTGCCGAATGAACTTCCGCATCATCAATCATCAAGGTATCGTCATACATACCGAATTGCTTAGCGATCTTAACGAAGAATCGAGCTTCATTTTGTGCATCAGCAATTGAAGTATACCGAGCAAAGTGGTAACAGGATACACGCAAGCCAACTGCTAATGCATTGCGGATTTGAGCAGCAGCACGGGGGTTAACGTAAGCTGAACCATCTTCGGACCCTTCCGTTAACTTAACAACGACCCCTAATGCACCCTGAGCTTTAGCAGCTTGGAAAAAGGCAACAGTATCTGGTTGGTAACTTGAAACATCAATAAATTGGTTACGCATGTTATTCTTCCCCTTTCATTGGATCGATTGCTGGTGCTTGGCCGGCTGGAATAGTGGCAGGTTTAGTTGGTTGTGCTTCTTCTTGCGATGTTGGATCAATGGTTGGTGTCAATGCAGACTTTTCATAAGCTGATTGGACAAGCGTCTCGATAGCGTTGAGGTCGATATTCTTGATACCTTGTTGTTTGAGAGCCTGTTGGACAATATCCGTTGCTTGGCGAAATTTCTCATGACCGGCCATGTCTTTGCCGACTAAGGAAGCAACCGCGTTATCCGCAAGCTGAACCGCACAAGACCAAGCAGCACGAGAGGCTTCGGTTTTGGCATGGATGACTTTAGCGTGAATAAAGTTTTGCATTAGTTTCAAGGCAATAAAAAAGGCTACCGAAGCGGTAACCGTAATTAAATATGATGGAATTTCGTTAATGACGTTCATTTGTTTTGTTCCTCCAAATTTGTAATTCGACGTTCATGATCTCTTAATTGTTCATCGTGGCGAATAAAGTGCTTATCGCCATTTTCAAATCGTTTATTGGCATGTTTGTGCCATTCATTCCAATCTTCAATATTCTTGTTGAGCTTTTGAAGATTCTGATTGATTGGATTAAGAACTTTATCAATTAGATTACCGATTAATTTATGCGCCCCGCCAAATACTGCGGTTCCAATTACTAGGATGGATCCCCATTCAGCCCAACTAAGACTAAGGAAGGAATGGATTGTAAAGATGTGCATTGCCTCACCTCCTTTTGAGGCGACTATGTTTTGATTACTTAAGCCAAAGACTATCTAGTAACTTAAATCGTTTATAAATGTGAGCCTTAAGGAAATTGAAGGTGTCCTTATCGTGATTTGGATTATTCCAAAGCTTAAACTCGTCTTCATAGTTGCTCTCACCAATTAGATTGATGTGATCACGATACATCTTAAGAACATAAACTGGTGTCAGCCAAGTTCGTAATTCTTTGTAACGCGCTTTAATTTCATCGGCAAATAGTGAATTCAGCCTCGTGAAAAGGTGACTATTTAGCCCTAATAAATCAGTTAACGGTTCACTAACCTTGCCATTTGAATCAACACCGTAAGTTGTATCAAGATCATAAGGATGGTAGTACCACTTCTTTAAGTCCCAGGTGATTAACGTTTGATTTTTGCCAGCTGCGTCCCCATTTTCAATAACATTAAGGAAAATGAAGTAGTCAATTAAAGACTCAAGGTCGATATGCTGGCTAAGTTGTGCCTTGAAGTCATCATCTGATGACGTTGAAACGAAAGTAATCAAGTCGTTAGTAGCCTTCTTGATTTCATCCGTTGGCTCATCTGGTGAGATCATCTCGAAGTCAGAACCATCGAGCTTTACGCCGCCATCTGGCAAGGCACTAAAAGCAGTTGGGGCAGTGTACGTCTCACCTGAGATAACAGCTTTAGCGTGCTTACCATAGTCACCCTTAGCCGTGTTAAAGGAGTAGATACCGACAAATTCATTATTGATAAAGACTTTGACCGGGAAACCATCGATAAAGCCAAAATCATCAGTTTCTACTAGATCGTCAGGCATGCCCTTCTGTGTTGACCAAATATCGGTACCGATGTTGGCATTAACGACATCACGGCAAAGTAGTGGGTCAGTGTAATAAGCTTTTAAGTTGTACTTATTATCTGGATTCCATAGTGGATTAGGTTTAAACTTCATTTTCTTAGTTAGGCTTTGATCCTCAAAGGTTTTAATTCGATATGCCTTCTTATCAAAAGCTAATGAACTATCACCTTGCCACTTGGTTGAGGCGAAGCCATCAACTTCTCGGCCGTTATCCTTAAACTTAAATTGCATCGTTACATAGTTAGTACCACTCATTCCAGATGTTGAACCGTTAAGGTATACCTCTGGCAACTGTTTATAGTCATGAGAAGAAGCACTATTTGACTTTTTGTTTGTGTTATATTCAAGAACTGCATTGTAATCGTTAATTAAAACAATACCTAGATCGTTAGTCCCTGAAGTATAAAGCATTAGTACTACTTTGGTTGCATCTTTTATATGATCATAATCAAGCATCAGTTCTTTCTGATAGTTTAATAGTTCCCACGCATTTAATGCGATTTGATCAACACTAATCGAATTACCTAGATCATTGCCATTTTTATCATAAAAGTGTACATCAAGTTTAAGCGTCTGAGCTACCGAAGATTGGATATTGAAGTTAAATTTAATTGGGTATGTTGCCGCCAAGAAAATCTTGTCCTTATTATCAATCGCCCACTGAATTCCTCTGAATTGCGTATTTGCTGTTGAAGTTACTTGTAGCCACTCTTGCTCAAGATACTTAACTGTCGAAATAACCGTATCACTATTATTGACGAATGGTTGTCCAGCTAATAAGCTTGGGCCCTTCAATTGATTAGTCTTAAACTTCAATAACGCTGATTCATTATTTAAGAGAACCGTCCCAACATCTTCTGCGTTAGTACTATAAAGCATAAGAGAAATTTTTGTTGCATTTTGTAAATGATTAAAGTCAAACGTAACTTGTTTCTCATAATGAATTAGTTCACCAGTATTAGCTTGAATGCTATCGATCGTGTATGAGTTGCCTAGATCGTTACCATTCTTATCATAGAAATGAACATCAATATTAAATAGTTGATTTACCGTCAACGAATTAAGATTAAAGCTAAGTTGAAGTGGATAATTAAGCAATAACGATACTTTATCAGCATCATCAATTACCCATTGATAACCTTGACCAGTTCCAGCAATTATCGTAGTTAATTTATGCCACACTTCTCCTAGATATGAAGTGTCAGTAATTTGAGAGTTATTATTTACTGTTAATGGCTTTGACGGCAGTAAATTAGCTCCGGGCAACTTATTATCATTATATTTAACATTAACCATTAATCCTGTGAGGAGAATAGTTCCTAAATCGCCCGTATTGTTTGAATAAATCATAATCACTACTTTAGCCACTCCCGCTAGAGCATTGATATTTAAATCAACAGTCTTTTGATAATTAAACAACTGCCAAGCATTCAATGTTAATTGATCGATATTAATTGAATTATTCATGTCTTTATTATCGTTATCAATAAAATGAATGTCGATATTGAATGTTTGTGCCACAGAAGACTGAATATCGAAGCTAAGTTGAAGTGGATAATTCTGAATCGCAGTGACTTTATCGGATCCTTCAACAATCCATTGCACACCACGCATGCTAGAATTACCGATTCCTGTAATCTGAAGCCATTTGTGTCCCAAATAATCTGTTACGGCTAACTGAGTATCATTATTCATAGTAATAGCAGGATCTGTCTTCCCAGTTGTGAAACTACCGTTACTAATGAAGTTATCACCGTCAATTAGTGACTGTTCAATGCCGGCTGCTTGAAAAAGAGGACCCTTAACCCATTGACCATCTCTATATAAAGCAAGATAACCATCATCAGTTGCGATTAATTTTGTTGCTCCGTTTGGATAAGCAGCCTTTACCGCTTCTAAATCAGCGTACATCTCGGGTTGTAAGTTCATTTTTGCTAACTTATCTTCCAACTCATATTTACCCGCCTTTTGAGCAAGCATACTATCTTGTTGAGCATTCTTCTGTTGCAATGCTGTATAGTTAGCATTTGCATTAGCAATGCTTTCTTTTTGATTAATTGCTGCATCTTGCGCATCTTCACGACCGGCCATATCAGTAAAGCGACCACGAGCGCCAGTAACTTCACCTTTCAGATCGCTAATGTCACCAGCATTGGCATCAGCTTGTTGCTTAGCTTGATTAGCAGTAGTAGCAGTATCACCAGAAACGTTTGACTTAGCTTGATTGTTTAAGTCCTTGATTTCATCAAGCATGGCCTGACCTTTATCATGAAAATCATGGAGCATAGTTTCCAAACGGCTATCATAGGAAGACTTATCCGGGTCAAAGTTGAACTCAATCCCATTCTTCATGACGGTAATCTTAACGTTAACCGATGAGATAACTTTTTGTGTCTCTTTATCGACAATGCGAAACATTGTCTTGTCGGGATCATAAGTGCCGTCTGCTCGGAACGTACCAGCAGGGAAACGGAAAGTTAAATCACCCATATACAAATTATCGCCGGGTGTGTTGGTATTACACGTCCCAGCGATATAGATATTCTTTTTGTTTGGATCATTGGAAAGAAATTCAACGTCTTTCCCCCGCATATCGAACAGATTATCACCATAACCGATATGCAGAGGTAGCAATAGATCATCATCGCCAACTCGTGGATTAATCACATTTGACAAGTCGATAATTTGCGTTGACTTCTTCATTAAATCAATTGTTACTCGCATTGTCTACCTCCTATTTGTTTACATTCCAGCTAGACCAGTCACCCCAACCACCATTAAAGTTACCGGCTTTTTGGCGCATATAAATTGAGCTGTCCGTTGAGCCGGACACATTAAAGTAAATCTGAAAAGCAACTGGGTACATACCTTTGCTGTTGCCGACTTGTAGCAACAAGCCATACATACTGATATTCGGGTTATCCTTACTGTTATCTAGCAGTGGAAAGTTATGACCTTTAGGAACTGTTTGCTGAGTGATATAAACCAAGCTAATCCCGTTATCTAGATTGTTAAAATCAGCATCAGCGCCAATCTGGTGACCATCGAAAGCATGATTAAGCTTATCTATTGCATCGTTAAGGTTCTTTAGCATTTGTGGTAGGTCAATATCAGTCCCATTAACCGTTAGCTTGTTAGAAAGGTTTAATCCACCCGCTAATGTTAGCAACTTCTGAAATGTGTTAGGCCCCGTAAAAACATTTGCTCCGCCGTTAGTAGGTGCTAGACCTGCTCGGATAGCATTTGCATTATCGTCAACGGCTTGGGCTAAGATATGGTTTGAGGTCTCAATACCTCGTGCGGTTGCATTAACATCTTCTAGCCGCTGGTTAACATCGCTGTTAAACTTCTTAATATTTTCCAACGCTTGCTTCTTAGCGGCTTCAATTTCAGTGTCATAATTGCCCGCATTGAAAACAGCACGAGCAAAACTGGCTTCCACCTCAAAATAACAGGTATTGCTTGAAAGTAACTGTTCTTCATTAGTAATAACTTGCAGATTAAAGTAGAGCATACCAGGTGCCGAAAAAGTAGCAGCTGGAATCGTGACATAGACTAACCCAGCAATCGGATTAAAGATTTTATATTCACCAATCGTTTGTACCCCCGTGCCATCGGGTTTAGCGGCAGTAAAACGAATATCTTTGATGTTGTTTAGATTAAGCGGTTTGTGACCATAAGCAAGCTGAACTTTTAGCGGCACGTCTTTATCAAGCTGACGACCGTTAAAAGTTGAACGCATGTTGTAGTACACCGTTCGGGGCTTATATAGGTCAAGGTAGATGATGTCGGGGTTATTCTCGTTGACCGGCACATCTTCGCTTGTATAGTCCTTTGGTAAGAAAAGTTCACTCACTACATCGCACCTCCATTCATTAATTCATCTAGTCGTTTGTTTACATTATTAATTTTCTTTGCCAGATCATCATGATCCTCTTGTAGGAGTCGACGAATATCGCTGTCATTTCGTTCAATAATTTTAAAATTCTCAACCATCTGCTCTCTAAATAATTTGCCACTATTCATTGAGAGATCATCTGTATGTAACTCTTTCAAAAAATCATCGCCTTTCAAGAATAACTATTCTCACCTCAAACTACCCCAATCCGTTACTCTATAACCTAGATTTACCTGGGCCCGTGATACGTATGCTTTACCAGATCCAGAAATATCGAAAACTAATCTTCCTTTAGTAGTGCCGGTTGGAACCTTAATGTTGACTGTGCCGGCGGATTGCCAAACGCCGTTATTGACGATGTGGACAACCTTCGACTCACCGGCAGAACTGCCATCGCTCTTTAAGAACTCGACATAAGTAGTAGCAGAAATTGAATTATCGGTCGCATTTAACTTAGCCATAAGACGACTTGAGATGGAGGAGACACCGTTGAGATTAAATTCATTGCTTCTGAGAGTGCCTTGTTCAACCTCAATTACCGGACTGTCATTATATTTTTCGCTGGAAGCAGTTCCACCGGCCATCGTAGTTATTAAATTATGCTGACCATTTTGCATCCAGTAAATATTCTGGTCCACAACCTCCATACTCTTATCCGTCTCTTTCTTATCATTCACGACTTGCGTTAACGACTTGGATTGCTGATCCATGCTATTTGCTAATCCACTAATCCGAAGTCGTTGTTCTTCAAGAGCTTCCTGCAGACGTTTAGCTTTCTGGTTTTGATAATCTAAAATAGTCGTTTTTGAATTATTTAACGTAATCTGGTTATCCTGTCCCTTGGCTTCCGGATAAATCGTATAGCCAACAGTTTTATAACTACCTGAATATTTATCACGCGCAAGCACCCTTAGAATTTCACCAGCAACAGGTATAAATGAATTTCCCTGGAGTGTAACTTCAATATTTAAATCCGGATCAGGTTTAAGAGTAGTTAAGGCATATTTACGCATTGCATCCGCATCTTGAAATCTTTCATCAACAAGATCAGGTCCAGGATGTTCTCCCCATTCGTCAATTGACTTTTGATCAACTACCATAAACGGTTGGAAGTAATACTCTTCTTGTGATTCTGTAGTTGTATCATTTCCGACAGTATCATTAGTTTCTTTACCACCGATACCATCACGAATAACTTGTAAGGGATCAAGCCACGTTCCATCATTTGACCAGGCACTTTTCAATGCAGTCATTAAATTCTTTTGCTTAGTAATTCCAATATGAAGATGGCTAGTATCACGGTGGCCAATAACATCCCCCGTCTTAACTTCTTGCCCAACTTGAACAGTAATATCTCCTCGATTCAAAAATGCTTCCTGGTAGCAAATTAAATAATCATTCGACACAATGGTTATATAGTTTTCCAGTCCAGCAATATATCCAATATCCTGGACTTTCCCACCATGAATCGCATGAACATCACGTCCAGGATGATCGACAGAACCAAAATCAAGACCATCATGAAAACCATTAGTTCGCCCTACTCCATCTTGAGGGTGCGTTCCAAAAGTTTGTCCCAATGAAAAATGACCTTCTCCAATATCTGGAAAAGGCCATCCCCACGGATTAGGTGGTGAAATGATCAATTTATCTTTCGTGATTGGGGCACCATGAGGACTCCAACCAGTAACACCATTAATTTGTCCTAGCGCATTAGGAATATTGAAGAACGCAATTAACTGGTCAAAACCCTTTAAGATATTTGTATAGGGCTCCCGACAATAAGTATTAAAAGTTCCTCGCTTAAATTGAAGTAACCCAAGCGCCGGACCAGAACCATCTCCATCTGGATCAGTTCCTGGTTGCGGAATCGTCTCGTTTCCACCCGATTCCAAATGAATTTGTGCCCGTAAAACATTAAGTTGCTGAGCATTCGGTTTTATTCCATAAAAACTAGCAGCATACTGAATAACTGGTGTCCAATCACCATTGACTGGCTCGGTTGGTCCGTTAGCATTAGTTCCACCTGTCCCGGTATAAACAGTGTGCTGAACTTCATGCTTACCACCCACACAACGAATCATATTAATAATTGATTGACTGTCCCGAGTAGTTTTAACTGACTTTGCGTCCCTAGGGAAATCAATTACTCGACCATTATCCTTATAGAACTCATCTTCTGAATAAACTCGTATCTTCTTGTTGTCTGGATATATAACTGCACTTGGCCATAACTCAGTAATCTTACTAAGCATCTCTTTACCACTGCCGCTATCGAACTTAGAAGTTGATTGTTTATCAAAATTACCATGAACTTCATAGCTAAAGCCTAGCTTATTTCCATCAATCCAAGCCTTTAGTAAGTCCTCAACTCCATAAGACTGATCATTACTAGCATTGTTATCCTGGTTATTATTTAAGGTAAGGTCACTTCGTTTATAAATTCGACTAATCTCATTGTAAACATGCCAGGCAGTGATATTTTTCGTGTTCGTATCAAAGTTTTCAACACAATTTTTTACGATATATTCCTGTCCCTCAAGCACAATCGAACTTTCAACATCTAATGGATCATACAATGCTGAATCATAGTCAAATACTGAGAAAGTCAATTGAAAGGTCGAATTCTTAGACCATTCGCTTTGCATTGTTGGCCAGAGAATAATGTCTCCAATCGGCTCCTTAGTTGTTTCTTTATGAGGTGTCATCAATACTAAACTAATTGTCCTCACCTCCTAACCAAGATACATAAATGGAAAACTGAATGTAATTTCCAAATCATCTGCACCAGTAACTTCAAAGTCATTCTTTCCAGGCGCTAAAGTAATATATCCATAATCGGTATTGGCACTATCTGGGTTGTTATTCTTAAATGTTCGGCGCCCTTTTAGCAAAAGAGTATCGTTTCCAGATAAGCTTTGATTGTACGTCCAAGAAGTATTTGTAGTTGTATTCTTTACCGTGAACTTTCCACCATTATGCTTAATCGTAATTTTTAAATCATGACGCTGTTCAACAGGATCGATTGTAATATCACTATCGTTAAGGATAGAAAACTTATTCTGGCCTTTGAAATGGTATGAAGGAGTTTCCTCATCCATGTTCATATTCAAGTCTAAGAAATCCTCATCTTTCATCTCATCCGTATGTAATTTACTAAATCGCATTCCGCTTGGATTTTCAAAAGGCACTTCAAACGTACAATAGTTAACTTCTTCTGGTTCGCTTTTAATCTCAAAGGAACTAGCCCGACAGTATCGGACAATATCCGGCTCGACTCCTGTTCTTAACCTAAAGATTCCTTTTTGTGCAAAGACACGATAAATTTCGTGTTTTGCCATCTTAAAGTCTTTTCGATCAAAGAACTGCAATAAGAACTTAGCGGTGATCGTCGTTTGGCCATAACGGGAATAACTCCAAATTTGGCCATCTTGTTGGGAATCGTCACGGTAATTATTAACAATACTAGGCGATTCAGTTAAGCCAAGAAAAGTTAAGTGGTCAGTAATATCTGTACTGGCCACTTCTTTTTGATCATCAATTTTAATGTAAAGAATATTTACAGCGATTACGACCACCTCCTAAAGATGCTGATTATCAAATAATGCTTGATCAGTTCCTTCAATCCCATAAAACTGGTTCTTATCAAAGGCACCGGCTTTAATTGCAGAAAGTTGAGCTGCATTTAAGCCCAGCATTGTCCCAAAGCGGTTGAGCATCTGGTCCATCCGGTCTAACATCTCTTTTTGCATTCCGTTATTACTTTGGCCACCGTTATTGTAATTATTTACAACTTGGGTGCTTTGCATATTGGGCTTAAAGTTAGTTAATACCGAAACAGCATCATCAGTACCATTAGCATATTGTGGTAAGTGCTTAAACATCTTAGCAGTATCGCTAGCTTTAACAACTTTTGTTCCACGAGGTGCATCTAAAAGAACATTTCTACCAAACGGAATAAATGGTTCTGCCCCTGGGAATTGAACAGCTTCCCGAAAGACTGGTCCTGGTTGATCATTAACAACCATTGGCCCACCTGGGTGATAGTTGGTACCTTTAGCGTGATGCTTAGTAACAAACTCATGAACAGTCTTTATAGTCTGAACAATCGGGCTCGTACTATTCCATTTGTTAATCCAGTCAATGGCTCCTTTAATAACACTACTAGCTTGGTCATTAGCCTTAGCTGTTTTAGTGCTTGCGCCAGTCCCATTCCAATTTCCGACTGAACCGGTAGCAGAACCAAACGGACCAGAAGCATTATCAAATCCGTTGGCTGACTTTGAGTTTGCACCAGTTCCGTTCCAGTTAAATACACTTCCAGTAGCATTCTGGAATGGTCCACTAGCATTATCAACGGCTAAAGCATTTTTAGGAGCGCCAGGGTTAGCACGTTGCCAAGCAAGAATTGCATCATTAGCAGCCTTTAAGTTTCCACTGGCTCTATCTTCTGCAACAATTTGCTTAACTGTACTTGCTGGCATTCCTTTCCAAAGATTGTACTTTGAAATTAATTCCCCTAATTGGCCGGAACCCTTGGCATTAACAATGGCTTCTTGTTGTTTAGGCGATAATTGATTCCATCGTCCGATCTTATTCAAAGCATCCATTACATCAGCAGTTCCTTTAGTTGTTACTAATGCTTGCTGTTGCTTAAATGTAAGATTATTCCATTGATTAGCCTGCACTAATGCATCAACTAATTGTGGAGTTCCTTTAGCGTCAATAATCGCTTCCTGTTGTTTTAAGGTTAAATTATTCCACTGTCCGGAACTTTGCAGGGCTTCATAAATTGGCTTAGTTGCCTTATTAGTAATTACCGCTTCCTGCTGCTTCAATGACAAGGAATTCCACGCACCGGATTCAAGCAGAATATCGGCCATTTCTTGCTTGCCTTTAGCTTTAACAATTGCCTCTTTGGTCTTAAGGTCAAGATTATTCCATTCACCTGACTTCTCTAAAGCTTGGACAATCGTTTCACTGAAGCCGTCTTTCAACCAGGCTTTCTGCTCTTTCCAACTCATGCTATCCCATTTACCATTTTCGATTAATGCAGCTGCCACCATTTGTTGAGCATTGGTACTCAACTTACCTTCCTTTTTCAGAAGTTTAATTTGGTTCCATTGATCTTTGGAATTAACAGCCTTGTTAACTTCCTCCTGGGCATTAGTCCGAACCTTACCAGTTTTGGGATCGAAAACTAAGTCATTCCACATTTTAGCGGCATCCTTAGTTTTGCCTTTGAGGCCATCAAGAGAAACAGCAATACTCTTAGAATTCTTTTCAGCATTTTTGGCCAGCTTATCCAGTTGTTTCATTCCGGCCGAATAACTTAATCCTTCTGCTTGCATATCTTCTTTAATGCGACTTGTAGATTGCCCGTTGGCACGTGCTAACCGAATGTATTCAGCAGAAGCCTTATCAACATAGTCTTGAAGAGTTTTCTTATTAGCTCGCATACCAGCAGCATACTCATTTTGATTAATAGTTCCAGCTTTTAATTGACGCTTAAGACTATTTTCCTGTTTTGCATATTCATTACGCATATTATCAGATTGAGTACGCAAATCGGCCAATGCTGTATTACGTTGGCGATGAGACATATTAGCAACATCGTTATTTAATGCCGCCATTGCTTTTTTACGCTGATTACCAGTTAAGCTCCACATTTTGAGTTCATCATCAACAATCTGTTGCTGATTATTTTGCAACATTACTCGTTGGGTATCGCTCAAACTAGCAATATTCTTATTAGAAGTCTGTAGGATTGTATTTGCTCTTGTCCTGGCTTGATCAGCATTACTAAGGATCTTATTCATCGTATCTTTTTCATGCTGTGCTTCCCGATCAACTGCTGCAGCAACTTCCGGAGACATATCTTTCTCAGCCTTTTTAACACCTTCTAAATGTTTCCGGGCATCTGATTCCATTTGACTAAATTCACGATCAAATGAATCCGCCATACTTTTAGTAGAAGTTTTTGTTGCAGTATCCATATCGGTTAAAGCCGCTTGAATACCAGTTGAAGTATTCTTAAATTTCCCAAGAGCTTTATCAGCAGCTGCACCAACGTCAGATCCCCAACGATCTGTTCGTTGTGACGATTCAACAGCTTTCTTACCCCAAAGCTCCCAAACAGTAATTCCACCGGCAATGGCCAAAGTAGCAACTCCAGCAACGGCTGCAATTGTTCCTAAAGATACTCCAGCCGCGGCAGTAGCGGCACCGGCTTCACCTGCAGCCACACCGGTACCTTGTAAAGCGACAGTCGCAGCACCAACACCATTAGCAGCTTGAACCGCTCGACCACCTGCACCAGTCATGGTTGTTCCAAACTTTGCAGCTTGAAACGTTGATTTTGAAAATGCTGAGCCAATAACGTCTAAGCCACTGGCTCCTAACTTCATCGCAGTCTGTGCTCGGCCTAAGCCAGCGGTAAGCTTACCAAAAGCGAGGACAGTTTTACCAGCACCGCTCGTCAACTTACCGAGAATTAAGAACAATGGGCCAGCTCCCGCTGTGAATAAGGTAGTTGCTACAATTGCCTTCTGAATAGCCGGTGATAATTCTCCGAAGCCATGAGCAAGCTTGGAAATATCTTGTACTAACGGAATCACTGCTGGCAGAACATACTTAGCCATATCCATTCCAGCATTCGTTAGTGATTCCTTAAAAATTGCTAGCTGTACTTTAGGAGATTTAAGGTTCTTTTGTGTAAGGTCACCAATATAATCACGCTTAGCAGAATTCTGAACTTCTTTGTTTAATTCCCGTAAACGGTTGGCATTTTCAGTTAAGATAGCACCGGCTTGTTGACCGGTAGTTCCGAATAATGCATGGAAGATGTCATTCTTTTGCTTACCGGTCATTCCCTTCATGTGATCGCCTAATGTCTTGAAGATGGATGACATTGATTTCAATTTACCATTTTTATCTAAGAAGTCCTTAGTAGTTAAATTGATACTTGCCAATGCCTTTTGACCATTTGCAGTAGGAGTAACTAAAGAATTAATTACTTTTCGTAATCCAGTACCAGCCTTGTCCGCTTCCAGACCATTGTTAGAAAGAATACCCATCGCACTAGCAGTTTCCGAGAGACTAAAGCCTGCTTGATGGGCCGTTGAGCCAACATATGACATCCCCACACCTAATGACTGGAAGTCGGTTGAAGTAGCATCGGCAGCATATGCTAATTCATTCAATGTCTTAGTAGATCGCTGTTGCATGACTGCAGCATTTTTAATTGGTCGGCCTGCTTTATCAGTAGCTAGTCCAAAAGATTCCATCGTCTGAGAAGCGACTTTAATCACATCATTAAAGTCATCCCCGGTGGCTACAGACGCTTTCAGTTCATTGCGCATAACACCAATTGCCGCTTTAGAAGTATACCCACGCTTAACTAAGTCTTGGTATCCCTCCGCAATTTTTTGCTGACTAACACCATATTGATCAGAATACTTCCGTGCATCTGCCGTCATTGTCCTATAAGCTGAATTAGCTGCTTTAGCGGATTCACCAGAAGTCCGTATAACATTCTTGGTCTTAATCATTTGATCTTGG
This sequence comes from Limosilactobacillus albertensis, assembly GCF_014145555.1. Lineage (NCBI taxonomy): Bacteria > Bacillati > Bacillota > Bacilli > Lactobacillales > Lactobacillaceae > Limosilactobacillus > Limosilactobacillus albertensis. The sequence goes on along the minus strand of NZ_JACIVD010000062.1, from coordinate 142,965 downwards.
AAATCAACTAGTTTCTTAGCTGAATATGTTAGTCCTGCCGCAATAGGTAATGTTAGATATTCTGACATTCCTCGGCCAAGTCCTGATACTTTAGAACCAACATTGGTGGCCACATTTCCAAAATGTTGAGTGCGATTAGCAAGTTGCGTCCACTTATTCGACTGCAATTCAATATCACGATTAAGAGCTTGCATTCGTCCACGTAATTGTTCAATTTGCGCAGACGTTTTATTATATTGGGTTGCTGCCTTAGCTCTTGACTGCTCGCTCCTGGTAGTATCATCCATTGCTTTCTTAGCATTCTGGAGTTGCGCATTATAATTGCGCATTTGTTGACTCATAGTTGCATAAGCAGCACGCATATTATTAATACTTCCGCCGGATGCTTTCAATGCTGCTTCCTGCGCACGTAAAGCATTAGCAGTAGATTTAATTTGTGCTTTTAAAACACCATTAGCCGCTTTAAATGGATTAATATCCAAACTAACAGTTGCTGCCAAATGTCCTAATGATTGGGCCACTATTCAACCTCCTTTCCTAGAATAAGAATGGAAATGCTTTATCAATGGTTGTCTGCTTTTCTTCAAAGACGTAATTCATTAATTTCAAATCTGAAAGTGTTAGCTTACTGACCTCATTCCATTTATATCCATCGCGCATTTTATTTTTAATGAAATCTGTGAGACTCTTGATTGAATCATCAATCATCTCAACAGTTATTTTTTTGGCTTTTCGTTATCCTTTTTCTCTTCTAAGTCATCTTCACTTAGAGGAGAACCGAGAGTTTCATTAATTGCATTAACAATGCTAGTTAACCCTTCTATAGCCGTAACTCCTGAAAGAACATCCTTTTTAGTCAATCCATTCTTCCAAAAATTAGCAGCAAACTCAGCCCGTAAACTTAATAATCGTTCATTATCTTTATCTGTTGGAAATTTTTTTGGATCAGAGTACATCACTATTTCTTGACGTTGAACCTTTAATGCATCTAATAGATTTTCAAGCATTGGGGCTTCTTTTCGTTCATAGATTGTTTCTTTGCCATCTGTTTTTACTTTTAATTTATATGGCATTTCCATATCCTCCTCATCGTCTCACTTGACTCGTCTCTGTCTGATTAATTAGTTACCCTTTATCAACAACAGTTTCTGGTTTAGTATCTTTTGTATTGGTTGGATCAGTTACTGGAGCTTCTTCCCCAAAGACCATTGCATGGAACTTAGCAAAATCAAATCCTTCATTATCTTCCCGACCGATTAAAAGGATGGTTCCAGTATCCGCATCCCCACGCGGAACAAAATTACCTTCAATTTCATCTGCTTCTGGGTCTGGAGCACCGTCCTGAGTCTTGATTGAAATACCTGGTAAGGAGAACATCCCCTTGGTTAAACCAACCCAACAATGCTTCCCGTTTGAAAGCTTTGTCCGGAACATAGTAGCAACATAATTTGGTACAAGATTCTTAGTATAAACTTCTGTACCGTTCTGAATATCAATTCCATACAAGTCTTTCTTCATGATGGAATCAATATCATAAAGGTTGATGGTTTCCTTAGCTTCGGTAATTCCACCAGAAAGAACCAAGTAAGGGCCGTCATCGGCTGCTAACGTCTTTAATTCGTTAGTTAGCTCCAACTTAACTTCACTTAACCCGCTCATCTTTCGGGTATCTTTAATCTTTTCGTTCTCGTCTAGCACCCCATATTCAAAATTAGAGGCCCCAAACTTAGCAACTTTTGCATTTGGTGTTCCCATTAAATATCATTCCTTTCTTCAAACCCTTCAAAGTTAGCTGTGACCATTATGCAATTATCCAAGTCCGGATCCGGATAAGAATTCTTGTAGTAACGTTCAAAGCCATGACTGTGGAGGGTTTCATATATTCGTTCTTGAATATCCATTAGCCGGTCATCGTTCTCTTCACGAATCCAAAAATCAACTTGTACACGTGGGTATTCAAAAAAGCGAGCATCGTCACTATAAATCGCATCATCCCCAGGTATGGGAGTAATCCGAATCCACGGTGCTGAACTCGCTTTAATAAATGGATCATCAGGCGTACTAGTAAAAATTGGAACATATGATAATTTATCTTGTCGCAACTCATCCATCATTGTGACTAAGCGTTCATCATTCGTCAGATAATCGGCTACTTGCATCTCCGGAGTTTTCATACTTTCAAGTCCTCAATATATTTAGCAAGTATCTCTTTTTTAGATTGTGCCCGTGCTTTTTCAATAAAGTGCTGTGGATGTTGTTTAGAAGTTCCTGCATTAGGAAAGTGAGCAATCCAACCTTTTTCTTTGTCATAACCAACATCCATTGAATAATCACCATCACTAGTTTTCAAATTACCGTGTTTGGTATGTTCAGCTAAAGGGGTCATATTAGAGTGATCGCCACTCTTTGCAACTGGAGTAACTTCTTTTAATTTCTCTTGAAAGACTTTAGCACCATCACGCGTTGCTTTTCGTGCCTTCTTTTCTTCCGTCTTTTCAAGTTTAGTTAAGTTAGCAATCAACTCTGCTTCACCGGTCACTGCCATTTTGAACAACCTCCTGAGCAGTAATTTTAGTTAGATCTCGCTTTGCATAATCAGGATCCATCCCCGTGATTTCATACCATTTTCCTCGCCAGTTAATTAACCAATTCGATTGAATTTCCTTACGAGTTTTGAAGGCAATTAAAAACGTGGGTGATTCTTTTCTGAACCCCACGTTTGAACTGTTTTGGATAAATTCACGGACTGACAGCTTAGGAACTTCTGCCCACACGGTAAATTCCTTAACTTTCTGATCCTTGATCGGTCGATGAGTTTCCGGATTGATCCCCATTTGGACTGAGTAAAATGTTATCCGTTCCGTCATGTTCCGTAGTTTCATCGGTATTCACCTCACTACTTATTTGATTAATAAGGCCATCAATTCCTGATGAAAGAACTGGTCGGTAACTATCTGCAGTAATTCCTCGCTCGTAGAAGTCTTCTTTCACCTGCTTCATAAGTGCAATTTTGAATCGCGGTTCGTCAGAGTAGTCAGCAGGCTTACTCTCCCATTTAATTGCCCTTGCAATCATCAATGCGGCAGCATCAACAATTATTTTAAGAATTTCATCATCAAAGTCCTGGTCAATTTTGCAGTAGTTTTTTAGATTGGCAAAGAATTGTTCATCACTCGAGAAAGTGTGGTCTGTTTCCATCCTACTCACCTAGCTTTGCTAACAGTTGATCCTTAGTATCGGTTGAAGTATAGGCAATTCCATGATCATCTAAGTATTTTTTGATTGTGTCTACCGTATCAGCACTAGTCGGTTTAACGTCCGCCCCGTTGTCGGACGGCGTTATTTTGACGCTGCTGATGGACCAGTAACAAAGTAACCAGCGTTTTCATCGGCCTTCTTCACATCTAAACGAAGAACCGCTTGGAGATATTGACCATAAATGTCATTATCAACCCACCGTACCTGGAGATCTTTTCGATTTGCTAAAATAATTGCACGGTATGGATCACCAACAAAGGCATGAGCTTCACCCTTTGCTCCAAATAAGTCATCTTCAATTACAGCAACGTTGATTCCAGAGACCGCTTTACCAGACGGACTAGAAATACTATCTTGAAGTAAGTAACGTCCATTTTTATCTTTCAATGTATCAAGCCAGTTGTAGAAGCTTTGGCTGGCAATAATCATCTTATTGTAAGCCACATCTAAATCGACATTCCAAATTTTCTTTAGGTCATCGATTGCATTAGAGCCATCAACGGTCTTAGCTGAAAATCCCTTAAAAATTGTAGCAATAGCCGCATTCTTTGTATTTAAGGATTGTTCTTTTGCGTTTCGAGCAACTAATCCAGTTAAATCAATTGCTGAATCATCAATCGATTCTTGTGAAATAGGAATTGCTCCACGATAGGTCTCAATTTGCCATGCTACCTTAAGAAATTCAGGTTTTTGAAGATCAGGATTCTTTGCAAGTTCTTCAACAGTATGCATTTGAGCAGTTGCCTTTTTAAGAATTGGATAACTACCAGAAGCAGTTGTGGCGTTAAATACTTGAACAAATTGGCTAAGATCAGTTACTGTTTTAATTTCATTTTCAGGATTGTAAATGATTGATTCAGGAATAGTAACGCTTGCGTCTGAAGAAGTAATTCCAGTAGTACCATCACGATGTTCTTGGTGAAGATATGCGTTGAAATTACGTTTTTCTTCATTTTCGTCCTCGCTATTTTGGGAACGCTTATGAGGATCTGGAGCTGGATTACCCTTAGCTGCTTTACGGTAAAGCTTAAGGTCATCTTCAATACTCCGAACTTCCTTTTCAGCAGCTTCAATTTCAGAACGTAATGACTTAGCTCGTGTTAAGTCTTCATCAGTTGCGTCTTCATTTGAGAGTAGTTGGCGCATTTCATTAGTTTTTTCGTTAATTAATGCTCGCTTACCTTCTTTTTGAGCAAGCAATTCTTTAATTTTTTCGCGAAACATTTAATTTCCTCCTTCGAGTGTCTTCAATAATTCTTGTCGTTCTAATTCACGTAACATCTTTTTACGTTTCTGATCAGTAGCATCTCTATTTTCTTGGCTCTGCATTTGCTTAACCATATTGATCGAACGCTGACCGACCTGAACTTCTGTATCCGGATAAGCAGGTGTTGTAACTACTGATACATCGAACAAACGATCAATTTGTCGAATGGTTCGTTCATAATCAACTCCATCCTGATTAGATTCTTCCCAGTCTTGGGCCTCATCTGTGTTGGCCACCGTAAAAGCAAAGCTGCATTGATTAATAACGCCTGCCTTGATATTGGCGATCAAATCACGCGCAAATGATGTATCAGTTGGCTTAACAGTGAATTTCAAGCCAATTGCATCAGAAGATAAAGTCATGTTCACCCCTGATCGTCCCAGTACCTGGTTAGGATCGTGATTGATCGTCGCTACTACATTTGACATATCAGCGTCATCGAACGCTCCTGGAGCAATTTGCTCAATAAAGCGAGTAAAGCCACCCAAAACTTCGGATGGCTTATTGTATTTGGCTGCATAACCTTCAATTACTGGTTCATCATCTTCATCAGTTGCCGTTCTCATCTGAATTGGCATCATTAACTGTCGAGTTTCCAAGTCGCTTGTCATCGATTCCACCTCCCTTCGCTGTTGATTGTTTCTGATACTCTTCTTTTTTATCAAGGAAGACAGTATTCAAGGTTGATTGGAAGCGATCTAAGTCTGGATTATCAGATTTAACTAACCCCATCCGAACTCGTCCTTCATTAGGAGTAATGACGTTATTTGTAACTCCCTTTTGTACATCGTCCATTGACATCCCTGTTTCTTTGCGTGTATCAAATTCGATGTGGCAGTTATGACGTTGCCGATCAGTCAGCATTGTCATTTCCAGGTTACTTGCAATCGGCTTGAAGTAATAAGGTAAATCAGAAGTAATGAAGTCTTCATTTAACTGTTTAATCGATTGGTTAGGACTATTAACTGCTAATTTATATGCTGGAATATGCAACGCTTTGGCAATTTGAGCAGTTGAATAGTTGTTGCTGTTAATTAGTTGCAAAACATTGGTATCAATCTCAATTGGTGAATAATCAAACGTATCATCCGTAACAATTGGACTACCAGCATTGCTATTAGCTTGCGCATATTCAAACGCCTGTCTAGTTTTAAGACGCGCTTCCGGACTTAACTTACCCTTAGCTTTTAGCAATCCACCTTTAAGACCTGATTTAAAGAACCGCCGTAATGTTTTAATTCCATCATCCTGTAACCCAATCTCATCAGCCAAAGACAACAATGGCGACCGGCCATGAATACCATCGTAGGTAAAGAACATAAAATGAATTACATCTTCAGCCGGCACGACGATTGTTTGACCACCACCTTTTTGATTGATGGGTGTAAATTCGTATTTAATATTCGTTACATCAGAATCATCAATATAGGTTTGCGATGGTGGAAAATATTGTATTTCTAACGGTGCTTTTGTATGAGGATCACGAATTATTCTTGAAAAACCATCCCCAGTTAAAATTGCGTTAACTGTCATTAGGAAACGCCAATGATAAGCAGATAACATATCGTTTGGGTGCTTATTCAGCAAATAATCAACACTTTTGATATTCTTTACCGCATTTTTATCATCGTCCAAAATGACAATCGGAAATCGAGCCACATTACTAGCAACATGAGAGACTGCAGTTAGCACATCAGAGTTTCTAAGAGCACCAATTCCACTATAAGATGGCATATTGCTAAACCCCGGAAGAATTCCCTGATCGATATAATCTTGTGCCCAGTCGCGTTTCTCGGTATGGAATAACACTCAGCTTCACCCCCTTTCATAAGAGATAAAAGCAATTACGAATAATTCAATCGAGATAATTAGTAAGCCAATCTTCGCGGAAAATAAAAAGCCTGTAACTGCTAAACAGATACAAGCTAATAAAAATAAAAGAATTGGTTCATTTAATTTCCAGAATTTCATGGCATCACCTGGAGAAGAAATTTCAAGTCTTCATCCGTAATCTCAAATTTCTCAATATACGGGGCAAGCTTTCTCAGTCGTTCCAATCGTCCCTTGATTTCATTAAGTGCGGGAGTTACATCAATCTTCATTCCTTCTTCACCGTCGTATAGATACTTAGCCATGTCTATTCCTCCTCGATTCCTTTGATAAAGTCAATTGCTTCCTTAGTTAAGGCCAATGGATGGAAATATTCTCCATCTGAACAGTCATTGATGATCTTGCCTTTTAATAGGTGTTTAACATTATTTTTAGTAATAAATGTGGTCCAGTTGCTATCATTACCATATTCATCTAGTTGCTTAATATCATGGCAAAATTCATCTTTTTCAGAAACCAAAGTCATCATTAAACACATCCTCATCTGTTAAATAATCATCAATATTTTCACGAAAACAAATTGCATAAGCGTCTAACAATGCATCAGCAGCATCAATCTTATTTGAATAACGGTTCTTATCAATCCGGACACCATTGTTATCTGATTTAAGGATCGCGTTAGCCATTGCACCGGTTAAAATCTCATTTTCAGAATGTCGAACTCGCTTATCTAAAATATCATCCCTAAATTGCTTAGTTGGCATTGAAAGAGTTAATGTCCCTTGGCGAACAGATATTTGTTGCCATTCCGGATGACCTTTTTCAATCTGGGTTAACAAGGTTCCATATTGCGCCGGGTCATAACAAATTGCTTGGACATCAAGATTGTGTTCCCGGACAAAACTATCTAACCATTCATACACCCGTTCAACGTCAATAACTCCAGATTCAAGTTTTGTAATTTCACACTGGCCCATCCCTTGTAACCGGACATAATCTAACCGATCTGCTTTAATCTTTGCTTCCAATCCATATTTAGTACCGACAAACGCATAAGAATCAGCATACCAATATCCCTCTTGAGGAATTAGCCAACTAATCGCATAAAGGTCAGATGATTTACCAACGTCAATTCCAAACCAAACCCGTTGACCATCAATGTCAATTGGATCAATTTGCGCTGCATTCCAAGTATCAATATCCATATAACTATCCTCTTCGGCTTGTCGCCACATATTAAAATTCTTAACTAGAACAGAATTCTTTGTTCCTTTCTGTTTAGCTTCTTTCCACCGCTTGGCTAAATATCCATACACTTGGTCTTGTAAAGCTGGGACACTCAGAATTGGATTGGATTTAATCCAGGTACTTTTATCATCAACTTCTGATACATTATCTTGTTCAGCAATGTAGGCAAAATAAGTATCATCAGTAATTTCACCTTTCAAAACCTTCGTTGCATAGGGATATTCAATTGTATGCATTGGAACATTCAAATCAAAGCCGGCTGTTGAAATAATCATGATAAGTGAGTTATGAAGTAAGGCCTGACCGGATTCTAGTAATTCCATCATTTCAGTGGTCTTACTTGCAGCATACTCGTCTAGGATTCCAACATGAGGTTCAAAACCATCAACCGTTCCCGTTTCCTTGGAAAGAGACCGAACATAAGAATAATCATCTAAGTTACTGATAAGGTCACGGTTAACCTTTGTTCCACGTTTTGTATCACCATCACTAGAACGTAGAGCATTGAGGCGTTTCTTAATCATATTAAAAACGATGTTCGCTTGCTTTTTATCGTTAGCGGTACAAAATATTTGCCGAGAGAATTCAGGTGAGTTACCCATCAAGAACTCATACAATGCAATTCCGGAAATAAGGATCGACTTACCATTCTTTCGTGCCATTGATAACATTCCTTTTCGGAAGCGCCGTTCAGATGGCTTGTCTTTTTTCCACCAGCCATACATATTAGCAATAATGAAACGCTGAAAATCTGCTAAAGGATACGCCCGCATCGTTTTTGGATCCGGAAGTATTTCCATGAATTGAATAACCTTATTAGCACGTTCATTATCATAAAAATATTCAAAGTCATCGTTATCCGCCTTTTTAAGATCATTTAAGTACCTTTTTGCAGCTAAAATCACCTTTTTACCAGCAACTATTTTGCCGGCCACGACTTTTTCAGCATAATCTTTAGCGTAATTCATCATGAAATCCTAAACTTATCACGCAAGGATTGATGCTCTTCCTTGTCAGTTTGTGGCATATTCATCTGCAGCCGCGAATTAACATTAAGCCCAAGATCAGATGCAAGACCCTTTATTGCCCTGGTTGCTTTATCAATTGTCTTAATTGCGTTATTGATTTTAGCAATGTTCTTTCTTTTCTTGGACTGTTCCTTATTTAATTGAACGGAAGCATCTTTATAAATGCTGTACCAGGTACAATACAATTCCAGTTCGCTCCGGTCCAAGTTACGCAATGGCAGTTTTCCGATAGAACCAATAATTCGCCGATATTCCGCTTTGGCCACTTTATCTAAATGTGCCGGCGGAGTCTTTTGCAACTCAGGCAAACCATCAGCTGCCATAAATTCTGCCTTATATTTTGCTTCTTGTTCAACCACTCTAAGGTGGCCCGTTGACTGTGATAATAATTTTTGCTTTCTTGCCAAAAAGCTCACCTCCGTGCTATGATAAAAGCATCAAGAAACGCATATCCTCAAGCTTTTAACAGCTTGGGGATTTTTTAGTATCTTGCCAAAAAATGAAAAATTGTTGGAATTTATCGTGCAAAAAAGTCGATGTGCGTTCCAGCGTTTTGAAAAATCTAACCCCCGTTCAAAATGAAGGGGGGCTTATCCATTCTTGACGACCCGGTAGCCGGTAAAATCAGCCGTTTTGAAGCCGTTCAAAATCTTCTGAAATGAAATTTGTTCTTTCCGTTCACATAATCGTTCCTCACAGACGTTTGGATCAGTCATGATAACTATGTGATTGATTCGATGATAGTTACTAAGCAATGTATCAATCCGCTTGTCTGGTAATGTCTTGATGATCCAAACGTTATTGAATGTTTGTTCTGCCTTTAGCTTTCGCAACATCTGATCAAAGAATAGTGTAATGTAATCGTGGATATCGTGATTGCTTTGTTGCATTGGTAAACCAGATAATGCATGCATTAACTCATCATAATCATAAATAAGATCATGCTCAGTCATGTGTCGCTTTACATATGTTGTCTTACCACTTGCAGGTAAACCACAAATAATATTGATATTCATATAACGTTCCAATCCTTTATGATGTTTCATCCATTCACGTTTCGTTTTAAGCTTATGACATCCCCGACAGAGTGATTGTAGATTGTCATTATTAAGTCGATCACTCCAATCGTCCTTGCTGGGGATGATATGGTCAACCAGTTCTGCATCCATTCCACAACGCTGACACAATCCATAATCACGTTCGAGTATCTCTTGTCGCTTATGTTTCCATTCCGTTGAGTGATAGAATCTAACGTAATCATTTTCCTCGACATTGCGATGGAAGTTATATGCTTTGTCGTTATCCTTACGAACTACCTCGTCATAGGATACTAGTGTTGGCTTCCCATTGATAAAGGCTAGCTTGGTTGGTTTCAATATACTCATCCCCTTTCTAATATGTATGAAGGCAAAATAAAAGACGGTAGCCATTTGCTATCGCCTTAATCATTTAATCTTTTATGTATTAATTCTTCTAGTTCTTTCAAGTCGTCATCAGTAGCTAAATCACGGATAAACTTACGAGCATATGAACGATAACGATATATCCGGTTCTTATCCTTATTCTTATCGTCCCATTTTTTCTTGGCTCTTTGCTGTGCTTCACTAACCATAATATCGACCTTCTAACATTAATATGGTATACTGTATATGCAAAAGGACAAGAGCTGCTACCTCTCGTCCCTTTGCGATCCGGAAAAACGAGTTTGCTGGCTAACCGCTATTTGCGATTAGCTTTTTTTATTATCGCATATGCAATTGCAAAGTTGATACTTGCAACTGATATTGCTACGAGAGCATTAACGATAACTGCATCCTCATGTTTCCAGATAAACTCTTTCATCCATTGAACTCGCCTCCATCCGGATAGAAAGGCTGTCGCCGGATCGCTGTAGTCACTTCAGGAGTAGCTAATTCCTTTCCTGACTACATTTATATTATACCTTATTAACATATAAAAGACAATGAATTATTAATTTTTCATTGCCCTTTTTTTATTTTCTCCCATTCATTCTTAAAATATTCGTTGCCGTCCATCGAAGCCTTATTGATTAACTTGGAAATATATTTATCTACTTCTGTATCATAACTCGTACCATTATATCTGTTAATTTTGGCGGCAAAGTAATTTCTTCTAATACCATAATCATAGTAATCACCAATATAGCTAAGTTCGCCCCATAGCAACTTTATATCGACCAGTATGCTTTTATTGGAATCATTATTTGGGATATATAAATTTAATTCATAATATAATCTTTTTATCTCATCCATTTTGTCATCCAATGACTCTTTAGCAAGCTTATCTCCATCTACCATAGCCTTGTTGTAAAGATACATATACTTGGGAACTGCTGCCAGATATTGAGCATACAATGGTCTAACTTGATTCATCCAATCTATCCTACCTTTTGACACCAAATCAGCTTTATACTTTTTATTGTTAAACCAAATTGTCCATATAAAAGTACCGATAGCTATTATGCTAGTTATAGCTATCCAATTAAAATATCCTTTATCAGTAAAAAAGAATTTTTCAATGTAGGTACCTATCATTTTTTTATTAAAGTTGCTGCCAATTAATAGTGCAATACTCATTTATTTTCACCTCAATAACAATAATACAAAAGGCTAGCCACAAAGACTAGCCTGAGGTAAAGGCAAAAAGTAAAATGATCGTAGTTTAATGTCATTTCGGACAATAGCTAAGAGACAGATTCGAACTGTACTTTTGCCACACAAGACTGAGTAATGTGTGCCCACCGTGGATCTTAGCTAGCAATACGACTCGTTAGCATTGCTATATACCATAATTATCAATGTACGGGTGAAGAAGGAGGCTGCCGAATAACCTCCTTTCTTCTGATAATCATGATATAAAAACTTAGTAGGGCTTTGCACCCATACAGCCTTGAAGCCTAAGTATAATCAGGACCATACAATCACCGCACCCGGTCGTAGTTTTCCGCCTACTCCTGTAACGATATTGTTGTCCATTCATACGGTAATCCTTTAGCCGCTGAGTTAGATTACGTACTCTTCTGCTGATTACAGCACGGTTGCTACGATACTATCAGAGTAGCATGTAAATTTAATGATCTAAAGGAGATCTTCCAAAACGCACAAACCAAATTTAATCGTTACCGTAAATTTATTTTGAAGTTAGTTAATGATAGTCTCAACGTGGATTATGGGGCTCAGACCCATCAGTCAGTCAAACATCTGATCCACACTCAAGCTTAACAAGAGATCCCGTGTGGTATTAAGCATAGAAATCTCTTTCCTTAAAGCCAGAATCCTAAATTTGAGTAGTTAAAGGCTTGCTCAGGCACAATTGGGGGTCACAAGGCTACATCGCTAACCTTCCGACAATATCATTTTCGCACTTAAAAACGAGCTTGAAGTTCACTAATAGTTCACTGTTTGTTCACTCGTTGTTCACTTTTTTCGTCCTTATATGCATGAAGATCTTCTAGTAAGTCAGCATCCCCGAGCAAACTAGTATATCTCTCCAGTGTATCCGCAAACTCACTACAAGCAATTTTTAAGTAATGATAGTAGCGCGTTTTTTCATAACCAATTTGATTAGCTACTTCCCAATCTTTTTTATTCTGAATAAACTTAGCAATTAATATTCGCCTACTTCTAAGACTACATGCGTTGAGTGCTTGAGCTATTGTCTCAACCAAGAGATGGTAATTAGCAACTTTAACCATTTGATTTTCCATTGAATTACCAGCAGCACTTGCTCTTGGCATTCCGTCAATTTGTGGGGATGTTAGCTTAATTCCTCCACCTGCTAAGCGACATAAGCGTGCATATTCGTCCTTAAAGAAATAGCGAACATTATCAGTAGTTCCGTCAACATCTAATTCTTTCAAAAGCCCCACTTTTAGCACTCTCCCCGTTTTGATATAATATTTATGTTTGATAATTTGAAGGAGCGTGCCACAGTGGTGCGCTTTTTTATTTACAGCATGCTAATTATCCAGTGCCATAAAAAGATATTGGCTGAAATCAAGCCGTCTAGTATTATTCCGCAAATACAGGCACAGAATAAAAGAACAACTACACTGATTAATCCACCAAATGCTTCTTTAACTTTATTTGTCATTATTTCCCTCACGTTTAACCTTATTATTCTCTCGCCGCTGTCGCTTTTTGCGCCGGCGGTTTTTACTTTTACTTTTTGATTTGGTCATGCTTTTGAACCTCTCTCGGTATGATTACAGCTCTGGGATGATCGGTTGCGTATCGTTGCGCATCATGTAGTTCTTCAAAGACATTAATTAATTCGAGCTTACCATAGTCATCCAACTTCATATCTTTAACAACATAGACAATCCCATAATCAGCTTGTTTGTTAAATTCATCCCTGGCAATTGATTTAATTGCTGTTACCTGTGCCTCGTTAAATAGTATTCTGCTAGTAGCTTTTATCCCACTCCCTGATTCGGAATAAACTACATCGCCATTGTATCTAATCATTAGTCGTACCCCGCATATAAATAATTCTTGCATCCAAGTTTTCCAAATAAGCTTGCATTGACCTTAGCTGAGCATTTAGTAGTGTTAATTCCAATGGGGATGAAAGCTTAGGCCCATCTTTAACAATAAATTGAGCTAACCGGTCTATTTTGCCTAACAGATCCTTTCGCTCCTTTGATAATTGCTGAAGTACTTTTCGTTTACTTGTCATTGTATTTTCTCACCTGATTAGTTCGCCGTTCCTCAAAGTTTGCCTGTTTTATCGATAGGACAGTTCCTAGGATAAAACCAACCGTAAAAATTAAGACAGCACCGATAATTAATAGTTCCGTCATTCACTTCATCCCCTCTTCTGTTTTTCCTCAATTTTTCTCAATTCCCAATAAAGTGAAGAATTAGCTAACCAGTGTTTTTTACCACGATACTTTGTTCCTTCGTAGAACGGTAGCTCAAATCTTCTTGCTAGGTCTTTCATCATTAAGCGATTAATCCAATATACTTTTCTTCTCTCATCGCTCTTCATTAATTTTTGATACTCAACAAGGATTTTATGTAAATTTCGTCGGTTAATCTTCATGACTTGCTTCCTCATTAACCAATAGCAACGAGTTTAGCCATATCATCGTAATTAATTCTGAAATGCTCTAAGTGGCCGAGATTAAACCGAGTAACAATAATCTCATCACCGTAAAGAGATTGATTAATGATCTCCCTGGTAGTTTCTCGTACTGATAATTTAAAACCGTTATGAAAAATTATTTGTGTTCGCATTATGCAATCACCGGATACTTAATCTCGCCAAACGTTTCTTGTTCTAGTTGCTGAATGTACCGTTTAATATCACGGCCTAAAAGCATCGTAGTTGGTACTCCCCACTTCTGGAGCAAGGGTGGTCTTAACTTCAACTGTGACATCTGAGGCATCCCGTTTTTCATTAGGGGCTAACGTGATATTAAGTTGGACCTTCCGCTTTTTAGTTGGGTCTGTATTGGGATCAAGGATATTGTCTGCAACTTGTTGCAACGCACGGTTAAGCTTAACTTGCACACCACCATCTGCAATTTCTGATAAATCAAAATTAATAGCTTTCTTCTTACTCATAACACTCGATCTCCTTTACAATGCGCGTCGTTGAAGCTTAATAAATGGCAATTTACCCATTACATCAATTGTCTCATCATAGGTGAATGCCTTAGCTTCTGAGCGTTCTTGTGTGACTGAAAAGTTAATATTTACGCCTTGATATTGAGTATTAACTCCAGGGACCTCTTTTAGGTAACGTGGGGATGTTGCATAGCTGCCACCTACTTCTAGGCAATACATTGGCTTATCCCGTTCATCTAATTCAGTTAAGGAATACTCCATCACAACCTTAGCAATCCTTTTTTGAACCGACTTAGATAATTTAGGACGGCCATACATCTGAAACCGGCCTACTCTTGTTTGACTTACTCTTGCTACTTCGTAATAGTCAATCATTACCATCAGCGCGTCTTCGATCTTACTTTGTTTCAAATTCAAGCCAAATTCAGCCATTTTATTTCTAAATTCTGATGTTTCCATTTTCTTATTTCTCCTCGCTTACCTTTTTTCTAAATTTAAGTATTTCTTGTAGCCGCCAATCATCAGCCGGCAAAAGCTCTTCTGCTCTCAGCCGACTGTATTTCCAAAATTTCCCGTCAAATGTGTGGTAATTTTCTAGTTCATCGAGGGCATCACTTAATTTGTCTGTTATGAAATCAGTCAAACTTATCAACCCATTCGGAAATGTTATAAAGTTCTTGTAGTTCAGCATTGTGGGGCATTTTGATAACTTCACTGAACGCTAAAAAGTCACTTGTATCATTACGAACGAAGTAAACATCCTTTGCTTTTCTGCTTAACGAGTCACATTGAATCGCTACTCCATTCATCCCTCTAATTGCCATATTGAATAACAAGAAAGGAATTGCTCTATCTGACATTTCTTCTACCTGATACCAATAAGCTCTAGGGTCATAAGTGAAGATTGACAAGAATTTTAAGTTGGGATCAGTATGTAATGGATTACCAACTCGATCATTTTTACAGTCATCCCACCAGCGCTTAATTAAAATTCCGCCGGTCCCTGCTGCTACCTCGAAATAGTGGCCGTTAGATTTATCACTATCAACCAGGCTATTGAGCAAGGTCGCAATGCTATCAGGGGTAAAATCTTGCTTCTTACTTTTCCTTTCAGCTTGTTCATCTTCAAAGTATTCATGGAACCAGTCAAACTTTAGGTCCGTTGAAACTTCTAGGAACTTCTTAAAGACTTCTGGACGCTTTTGATCATCAAGCATTAGCTGCAGCATTCTTTCCGGAGCTTTGTATGATTCGTCAATTTCTAACAGCTTATTAACAGTCTTTGTATCAAACTGCATTATTCCACCTCAAATCCCTGTCATTACAGACATAATCTTGTTGTTATCCTCGTTTGCTAGCTTGTCTAGCAGGTGGATATAGACACGTTGGGTTGTTTCTGTATCGCCGTGGCCTAACCGTTTAGCAACACTTTGAATTGAAACACGGTTAGCAATTAGCAGAGATGCATGAGTATGACGCAAACCATGAACTGAAATTGGTGGTACTCCGGCCTGGTCACACATTTTCTTTAACTCATTATTAAACACTGAATTATAAACGCGATTACCACCCCGGGTATTAGTGCGAGAGTCACTAGCATACCAATGAGCCCAGATTGACTCATCTTCATTTACCCCATCCAGGTGGCGTTGTAAGTCAGTTAATGCCTTAAAATCAATTGGGATTTGTCTAACCGAATATTTGTTTTTAGTTGGCATAAAGTCTCCAGGTTTAACTTGAGAGTAATCTATTTTCTTATAGTTCAGTGTCTTATTGACATAAATAGACATGTTATTCATGTCAACATCAGCTGGAGTAAGGCCAAGAACCTCAGCAAATCGTAAGCCAGTACGTAATGTAAAATCAAAGAAGTCACCATATCCGCTTTGATCAGCATTAAAGACTTGTTCAAGTTTATGAACCTCATCCATTTCTAGCCACTTTTTAGGCTTCTTTTTCTTCTTAACCTGAGAGGTAATACGAATCTTGTAGCATGGGTCACGAGAAATCCACCCCTCATAGACCGCATCTCTGATTGGTGCTTCTAGTAGACGGTAGAAATCACGAACAGTTGTTTTTTCATGCGTTTGTCCATAAGTATTGATAAGCTTTTGTATATCAGCTCGGGTTATTTTATCTAGCATTAAGTCTGGAGCGAGTTCCTTAATTTGTTTACCAGTCAAAATATATCTTTGGTAAGTGACATCACGGACATCCCCGTATTTGTAGGTTTCATACCATTCCTTGTAATACTTCCAGAACTTAATAGCTCTCTTTTTTCCAACTTGTACCATCGATGCTTATTCCCCCAGATGATAAACAGGAATCTTAGGCTTAGCACCAGTAACAACAACTGACTTACCGTTATAAACATCATTATCATGTTGAACAGCCGCAAGATTAGTTAATCCCTGTTGCTGATAACGATTTAAGATCGAACGTAAGTATGCAAATGTTGGACGATCAGCATTCTCAAACATGGAAGTGATGGCAAATGCTACCACGTCACCACCAAGTTCATTCACGAACGCTTTTAATTCGTTTTGTGATTCTGGAGATTCAAGCTTTTTATAATATGAATTAAGAGTAGTACTAGTAGTAGTATTTAAATTATCTTTACTCTTACTTAACTTAACTCTATCCTTACCTAACCTAACCTGAGGATCCATTTCGGTTCCATTCTGGTTCCAATTTGCTTCCATGGGGTTAAAGCCTTGTCCCTGTTGAGATTGAGAGTTTTCACTTGAAATTTGATTTTTATTTTTGGAACCACTTTGGATACAGTTTGGTTCCATTTTGTCTCCATCTTGGATACATTCTGGAGACATTTCGGTACCAATTTGTATCCGTTCTGGTTCCAGATCGGATACAAATTGGTACCGTTTATTCTTATCAAGACCAATTAATTTCATATCGTCGGTATAAATTGTCGGGGTGTATCGATCCTTTTTAACATAGTTGGAAACTAACCAATCCTTAATAACGACTACGCCATCATCAAAGACAATTAAATAGTCCTTCTCAACCAATGCCTTTAGATCATCTTCACTAGCGCCAATCATGCGTTTAATTGACTTGGGATTGCCAACAAAACCGTCATCATCAGCATTCATCCCCAAATGGAAGTAAAGTGATTGAGCGGTAAGTCCCATATCAAGAAACTTATCTGTCTCAGTAACCTTCTGACTAAACATTCTGCGCTGTGCCATTTTGTAACCCCCTAGTTGTCCTGGTAAATCTGCTTAACCAATTCATCGAAGTCTTGATATTTGCTTATGCGTTTGAGGTGGTAAGCAATATCCTTAGCTAACTTCAGATGATGGCTGTAAGTTTCAGCGTGCTTAAATTGATCACATAAGTTACTAGTAAAAATAGCTTGATCAATTACGTTATTAGCAAGTTTTTCAACTTCTACTGCAGTATCTTTTTCTGACATATGTTATAATCTCCTTGTAGATTTCTTATCCAGTAATGGATTTTTACTTGGCATCGGTGTCGTCAGCACCGGTGCTTTTTTCGTTTGACCACCAATCTTGAGGTGTATCAGCTAAGCAAGCCCATAAGAGAATTAAAGCTGAAAATAAAGCAAATGGAACATTCGCATTAAACAGACTAATCATCATCACAATTGTGCTTGCTACTGCAATTAAAGTAATCATTTAACTTTCTCCTTTCGTGCTACTTTGCCAAACTTAACTAAGTTCTCAAAGTAACGAACCTGCGTCCATACATAATCATCGGTAGGTTGCCCACCACTAAGAAAATGCCAGCCAAGGCGGTAAAGAATATCATCAATCGCTTCAAGAGGAAAGTCGTATTCCTCCATTAATTTGCGAAGACGCTTTGTTCCATCTTTCATCTGAACACCCGCTTTCTGTTATGCTTTCCGCAATACTTCTGCTTAAACACTGGTTCATGGCGGATGCCAATGCTGTAAATAGTAGCAAAGGCAAAACACCCGAGAATTACTAAATACGGCCACACATTATTCATCTCCTATAGATGGACGATCTTTTCGTCCTTAACTTCATGCTCTCGCTTAGCTTGTTCAAGCGCATCCTCAATTGATTCTTGACTATCAGTCCACTTACTAATGAACCGATCTAATTCCCACTTAGGATACTTTCTTGCACCCAAGTCTAAGGAATTAATGAAGCCATACTTTCGCAACTCAACTAACGTACTATTGTTAATTCGTAAATACTTAGCAGCTTCTCGCTCCATGAGCATTGGTGAATTAATTTCTTCCCTTGTCCTCATAGTTTCTCTTGTTTTCATAACCATTCCTCCCTTCTTTGCTATACTTGACTCATCTCTTACTAAGGAGGTGAATCTAATGTCACGATCTTCTAATGAACAAATTGCTCATGATATGGCAATGGCCTTTATTCAGGCTGATCTAAGTTCTATGAGTGGTAACGAGCGACTTGAAGAACTCAAAGCAATTAAAGATGATGCTGATCCATCAAAGCCAAACACATCGACAATCATCGATAACTTCAATCGCTATTACCGGATCATTCTTGATGATCTTCAGTAATTCTTTTAACTTTCTCAAGATATGCTTTCCTGTCAAATGATGGGAAACGTTCACGTAAATAACTTGTATCACTCGCAATTTGATGAAGCTGTTCTTTGCTATCGCTAATAGCATTGAGCAGCTTTTTAATAAGCTTTTCCTGTCGTTTTGTTAGCTTCTTATAGAAAGCCAACTCAGATTGAAGAATACTCAGCCTTTCTTTATCTGATTGGATTTTTTCTTCTTGATTTATTCTCATTGCTACCCTCCTTCATCCATTTGCTATACTTAACCCATCCCCAACGAAAGGAGTGAGTTACAGTGACAGATAAACAATTTGAACTAGCAAAATCCTTTGCAAATGCAGTAACTGTTGTTGAATATCAAAAGGAATTATCCAAGACTGATAAAACAACTAATCCACATTTAGCAGCAGAAATATATCAAAGTGCTTATGAATACGGATTAAAGACGTTCAAAGATACAGACTAATTAAGGTCCTTAGCAGCATCTTTCCAGATCTTTTTCCTCTCTTCAGATGAAAGAGGCCTACCAGACTGTTTAGTATTGCAACTGCTAAACAGTTTTTTTATTTCCTCTGGCTTGCCATCAATAATTATTCTCATTGCTACCCTTCTTTTATACTTTATTCGTTCTCATTAGCGAACGGATGGAGCAAAAAAAATCGATACTTTTGAAACATCATAACCAAGTGCATCCATTATACGCGATAAATCTTCAACACTAATATCAACAATTCCCGCTTCACGTTTTGCATAGGCTCCTCTAGACATCCCCAATTTCTTTGCGAATTCTTCTTGAGTATATCCTTCTGCCATACGTTCCGCTTTTAATCTTTGTAAATTAAATGACATATCGCCCCTCCTTTCGTTCTCTTTTGCGAACATATATATAATACAATCAATGTTCTTTATTGTCAACGAATAATTATTAAAATAATATATAGATGTTTCTTTTTGGGAACAAAAAGAATATAATAATACGTGTAAAATATTTTAGGATGTGAAAATTATGAGGAATAGCTCTGAAGTGGTTGACTACCTCAATAATTTACGTGAAGAGCAGAAAGTTTCTATAAGTGAACTTGCTAGACGCGTTAATATGTCAAAGTCAACTGTCTCACTATATTTTAAGAAAAAACGCGAATTCCCAGTAAATAGACTTGATGAATTTGCTACTGCTTTGCATACCACACCTGAAAATGTACTAGGTGTTATTGATAATAAAACAGAAAAAAGGCCAACTAATATAATTTATCCATTGGGAGATAACTTTCAACGCATCAGCATCCCCCTCATTGGTGAGATTGCCTGTGGAGACCCAATCACTGCCGAAGAAAACATTGAAGGCTACGTCGAAGAGATTTTTGAGAAGCCGGTTCCAAAAGGTAACCTCTTTGCTCTCCGTTGTAAAGGTAAGAGTATGGAGCCAACCATTCATGATGGATCGATTGTAACCATTAGAGAACAACCGACAGTGGAAGACGGTGAAATCGCCGCTGTCCTTGTTGATGGTGATAATGAAGCAACTCTGAAACGAGTTAAACATCAAGGAAATCTAATTATGCTAATGCCAGATAATAAAGAATTCGACCCAATTATCTTAGATAAAGATAATCCAGGCCGAATTGTTGGTAAGGCTGTTCACGTTTCATGGAGTATTAAATAATAATTTACGTCCAAATACTGATTGACGTTAAAAGCTGTTATTTATATTAGGGAGGAAAACTTATGACTGTTTTAGCTGCCATAAGCACACTTTTTTATATTGTTACATTTCTAGCCGTTTTAGTTTTAGTAGGTTTCTTAATAACTTTACTAGTCGGAAAGCTATCAAAAAATATTAAAACTAAGAAAGTTGGAAAAATCGGATCTTTAATCACTGTTTTAGTTGCAGTGTTAGCATTAATAATTGCTGGTATAACAGATGCGAGTTACCGACAAATAGCAACAAAGCACAATCAGAGATTCGATTACTACGCTCAAAAATATGAAGCACTTTATATAAAAACAGCTAAAAAAGCAGAGGAAATTGGTAACTCTGAAACTGAAAAGTGGTCAGATGCTATCGACAATAGTGATAGTGCAGATGATTTTGATGTAGATGAAACTATTACTGATGCAATGGTAGACAATGCAGGTGATATCGCTGATGTTGATGCGAATATGAAAAAGATTAAGGAATATACCGAAGGAATGAAGGCTAACGAGACCCAAGATAGAAGTTTCGACAAATATAATAAATCATATAAAGAACTCAAAAATTTAACTAATTTAGTTACTTCTCCTTCAGGTAGTTATAACAGCTTTTCTGATAGTTTTAATAAATATGATACTTCTGCAGCTAACGCTTATAAAGATTTGAATCAGTAATAAATTACCGTGACTGATGGGAATGATAAATATGCTGGAAAATAAAGTTGCTTTACTAGAATCAAAACAAAAAAGCCCCTTAAATTGGAAGCTTAGATTCTGGAAAATGATGTTTAGGATTAGGACTATTAATTGCTTCTTCTAGCATATATCTGAGCGCTTTAGTATCATCAACTTTTCCTAATGCTTCAGACTTTGCATCTTCAAAAGATATATCCATTCGGGCTTGTTTTAAGGTTATGTACAGGTTGACGGTTTGCCAATAACTTAGACTTTTAAGAAAGGAGTCTACTTTAGCACCTTGAATAAATTTAGACATATTTTGTGGCCTCCTAGAGTATCGGTTCCCATGCTGATTTGGAGCGTGGTCTGGTTAATATTAGATCGAATGCACGAATATACTAATTGGCTCAATAGTATTTCAAGTTATCTTTTTATTACGTACGTTCTTGGGATATTCCTTATATATATTATAGGAACAATTGCAAATGAAGTTAAGCTATTCTACCAGATTAAAAATTTAGAGCAGAGATACGATGGACTTCTTAATCAGCACAGAATTGATATGAACGATAAACAAAGATTGAAATCGCAAATTGAGCTTAAAGACTTTTTTATTAGAGTTCTATCCACAAAATTACCTGAAGACAAGTTATTAGAAGTCAAGCAGCAATTTGATTTATTAAAGGAGATGGCAGAAATTGAGCAAAAAAATGAAGGTAGCAAAAATAATTAGCACAAAACAAATTGTTGTTAATGCCGGAAGCAATGCTGGCTTAAAAGAAGGAGACACTCTAGAAATCATCGATAAGTTTGGCACTGATCCAGTAACCGATCCTGATACGGGAGAAAATTTAGGGACACTTGATATACCGAAGGGAACGGTTATCGTATCTAGAGTTTATCCTCGGATGGCAATTGCTGATGCGCCCATTGAGCACACTTCTTCCTATAACTCGATTCTACAAAGGACTCCAGCATTAACAGCTATTAATGCTTTAGGACTCAACGAAACAGTCCAAAGCGACCTAAACGTTGACCCAGATCAAATTACTGGTGGATTGCCTAACTCCACTGATCTAGAAATCCATGTCGGTGACGAGGTTATCAAAAGAGGAGAGCAAGAATGAAGGAAGAAACGGATTTTTACGTTTATTTATGTAACATTGCAGGTTCATTACTTCAAGGTGGTCCTCTTGAGCTAGAAGGAAATACTTACGTTGGTGATGAAGCCCGAAAAAAGGGAATGCAGATTGTTGATCTCATTCGTGTGTTAGATGTTTATTTTAAGGGCAAATAGTTGGAGGTAGTTACTTAATGAATAAAGAATCTACTGTAAATAGTAACAACCAATCTAAGATAGAAACTATCCACGCCTCAATTGATCCAAAAGCAACTGAGGAAGAACGTAAAGAGATTATTAAATGGATTAAGAATCTAAAGAAGCAAAATTAACTTTAAATGAAAAACATCCCCTGCTGTGACAGGGGATGAAAGTATTGTAATTACAAGTTATTTTTCTAGTATAGTCTTTGCAAATCTTAAAGCATGTTTATCTAGCTGTAACCAATGTATATACTCACCATCAGATACATCTATTAAGGCTTTTCCAGTCATCAGTGCCTTTAGCTCATCAATGCCTATATTACTATCAGTTGGAAATTCTGAATAAAAAGATTCCAATTCAGTAATATTATCAATATCTTTTTTATCATTAACAATAATAATATTTTTATTCAAAGGAGTCACCTCAATGGTTAACAGAAAAATAAGAAGATCACAAAGCGAATATTATGATGCTTTTATTGAACAGCTTAAATTCTTAAATTATGCAGCAAAATTATATGATAATGGAGAAAGGTCAGCCATAAAAATGGCTACTCCACAATTACGTACTTTATTTTATCAGCAAAGCTATGGAGACATACTTATAAACCTTATTCCTGAAGTTAATAAGAATAAATTCTTATCTACTTGTCAATTTGGGGAAAAGCCTGTTTTATACGGGGGAAGTGTTACTAATGCATTTGTTGCTGGCAAATATGTTTATCTTCCATCATGCTACGAAAAGGATTTAGAAATTGGTCACTATATTAATTTTGAGCATTGGTGGAACGGAAGAATTTTAATTGCTTCGGATACCTCATTTACAAGAAAAGAACTTGTTAAGTTTATTGTAAATAAAGACGGCGGAGCTCATATTGACCCTGAGCTTAACGAAAAATACTATAACTTAAAGAATGATATATATTCTTTACAAGCAACTAAAATGCCAAACATGCCTGGAATTCCCTTCAAAGAGTTACATCTAGCACTCCTAAGGCAAGTAGTTCATGAAACTTTAATGTCATTTAAGAAAATGAATTTTATCAAAGACTACGATCCTGGAAAGAATTGTTTTAATATGAAGAACAATATTTTTCCTTTACATGTTACTCAAATGACAATTAATGAAGGTAAAAGTGCTACACCTACAATATACTATTAAATTTTAAACATTAAAACCTCAATGATCCAACTTTGGCCGGCTGATCATTGAGGTAAGTGTTGAGATACCAGGGGTGGAGTACACCCTCAGCATGTTTTTATTATAACAGAAAGGAGTTTTACTATGAATGGTAATGTTAGAAAGCGTGGTAAAAAATGGTACTACCGCTTTGATATTGCTGACAAAGATGGAAAAAGGCGACAATATGAGCGAGTTGGAGGCGATTCCTATAAAGAAGCACTGCACCGTTTACGAGTAGCATTAGAACTTTATGAAAATACTGGTTCAATAACTAATACCGATAAAATCTCAACTCATGATTATTTTGAATTTTGGTATAACAATTATGTCTTAACTAATCTCTCTAAGAATACCCAGTTAAACTATCGGCATGTAATCGATAAATATATCCACCCTACCCTAGGGATATATCAGCTTCAAAAAGTCACTCCAGAATTAATTCAGAAGACTATTAACAAAATTGCTGATTCAACAGAGTATAAACCAGATCACACTCAATTGCATGGTCATACTGTTGAAATTATTCTTATGGTTATCAAGGAAGGTTTTCGACAAGCAGTCCATCCCTGGCATATTCTTACTCAATCACCTGCAGAATATGTCCGGCAGCCAAAATATAACCATCCTAAAACTACACGAGAAGATCTAAAAATTATTACCCTACAACAATTTAATCAACTTTTAGAGCAATTTCCTCTTGGCCACCCATTTCACCTTCCCCTTTTAATCAGCTTTTATACTGGAATGAGGCGTGGAGAAGTAGCCGGTCTTGAATGGGATAATGTTAGTTTACCAGATGCTGAAATTAATGTTACTCAGCAGATGAAACAGTATTCCAAAACGGATGTTCGACTTGGAAAACTAAAAACAGCCGCCAGTTATCGAACAATTGCAATCGGTGATCAACTTATCCATGCGCTTAAAGTTCAGCGGCGACTACAAAATGAAAATCGTTTACGATATGGTAAAAATTACCATGAATCTAACTTTGTATGTACAAAAGAAAATGGGAAACCTGTCACTCCCAATTCGATTAAGTACTATGCAAGTACCGTCACTAAAGAGCTAGGTTTCCCATTTAATTTCCATAGTTTGCGTCATACCCACGCAACCATGTTACTAGAAGCGGGTGCATCTGCTAAAGAGGTCCAAGTACGATTGGGCCATAACAAAATTGCCACCACTCTAGATACCTATGTCCATCTTAGCAATAAGAAGAAACATCAAACAGCAAATCTATTTGATCAAATAGCTAAAATGTAAAATCTTGCCCACCATTTGCCCACAAAGTATCTTACGTCTTGCCCACGAAGGTACTTCATGTGGGCAAATGGTGGGCAAAATACTTTAATTGGTCTATAAATTGGTCTACTTTGTGAAATTTAGCAAGTTAGAAACGCCTTTACATCAACGTTTACTTCTCATCCAATTGCTCATCGGTCTTCAAAACGGCCATAAAGGCGGCCTGAGGAATATCAACTTTTCCAACAGCCTTCATTCGTTTCTTTCCTCGCTTTTGCTTATCTAATAATTTAGCACGCCGATCTGGATCACCAGTATGGATTCGTGCAGTAACATCTTTTCGATAAGCCTTAATATTAGTTCGTGCAATAATCTTAGAACCAATTGCAGCTTGAATTGGAATTTCAAAGTTTTGCCGTGGGATAATCTTCTTTAATTTAGCTGTAATTTCACGACCCCGTTCAGCCGCAAAATCACGGTGGGCAATGAAGCTTAATGCATCAACCTTATCTCCATTAAGCAAAATGTCGATCTTAACTAGGCTACTTGGTCGATAACCATCAATTTCATAGTCCAAAGAAGCATATCCACGAGTAGAACTCTTTAGTTTATCAAAAAAGTCAAAAATAATTTCTGATAAAGGAATATGATAAATAACGTTTACCCGCGTGTCACTTAGATATTCCATCGTATCAAAGTCCCCGCGTTTACGTTGGCATAATTCCATCACTGGCCCAACATAATCATTTGGTACCATGATTGATGCACGGACATACGGTTCTTTTATTGCCTTAATTGAGGAAGCATCAGGCATCTCAGCTGGATTTTCAACTTCCTTGGTCGTTCCATCCGCTAATTCAACATGGTAGGTAACAGATGGCGCGGTTGTAATTAAATCAAGATTAAATTCCCGTTCCAAACGTTCTTGAATGACATCCATGTGAAGCAATCCCAAGAAACCACAACGGAAACCAAAACCAAGTGCCTGTGATGATTCTGGTTCAAATGTTAACGCCGCATCATTAAGCTGAAGTTTTTCTAACGCATCACGCAAATCATTAAATTTAGCATTATCTGTTGGGTAAAGCCCTGCATATACCATTGGTGTCATTTGACGATAACCTTCTAAGGGTTTTTCAGTCGGATTATCTGCACTAGTAACGGTATCACCAACTCGGGTATCCTTAATGTCCTTTATTGCGGCAGTAATATAACCAACATCTCCCGCCATTAAGACATCACGGGCCAATGGTTTAGGCGAATTAATACCAACTTCAGCAACTTCATATTCAGTGCCCCCGTTCATTAACTTAATCCGATCGCCTTTCTTAACGGTTCCTTCTACTACCCGTACACTAAGTACCACCCCGCGGTAATCATCATATTTAGAGTCAAAAATAAGGGCTTTTAGTGGTGCAGTTAAGTCACCAGTTGGAGCTGGAACATCCTTTACAATTTTTTCAAGGACCTCATCAACGCCCATTCCCGTTTTTGCACTAATATCAACTGCCTCATCTGTATCGAGACCAATCTCATCTTCAATTTGTTTCTTAGTCCCCTCAGGATCTGCAGATGGTAAATCAATTTTGTTGATAACTGGCAGGATTTCAAGGTCATTATCAAGAGCTAAATAAACATTTGCGAGTGTTTGTGCCTCCACTCCCTGGGTAGCATCAACTACTAAGACCGCTCCTTCACAGGCAGCAAGCGAGCGTGACACCTCATAAGAGAAATCTACATGTCCTGGCGTATCGATTAAATGGAAAATATAGTCCTCACCATCTTTAGCATGGTACGTTAATGCCACCGCATTTAATTTAATTGTGATTCCTCGCTCTCGCTCTAATGGCATATCATCAAGAATCTGGTTTTTCATCTCACGTTTGCTAATTGAATCAGTCATTTCCAAAATTCGATCAGCAAGAGTTGATTTTCCATGATCGATATGGGCAACAATCGAGAAATTTCGAATGTGTTTTTGACGTTCTTTCATTTCTTCTAGGTTCATTTAAAAAGACTCACTTTCAACGAATATTCTTTATCTAGTATACCAAATCCCCGTTTACAATGGAAAAACTTCTACTAGATAACATAAGTAGGAAATACAAGAAGCAGAGAAAAAACTTAATCCTTCCCTGCTTCATAAAAGTATTTATTTATCCTCAAATGCATCACGTAGCTTATCAAGAACTGTCTTCTTAACACCCTTAACATTTTCACCACTAGCAGCTGCAAAAGCTAACATGGCTTCACGTTGGCGCTTGTTGAGGCTCTTAGGGGTTTTAACATGGACGGTAACATGTTCATCACCATTGCCATTACCGTTAAGATGAGGAACCCCTTTGCCACGTAATCGGAAATTAGTTTCTGACTGTGTACCAGCTGGAATCTTAAGATCTACATCCCCGTGAACAGTTTTAACTTTTACCTCGTCCCCCAATGCAGCCTGAGCAAACGAAATATCACGATCAACATAAATTGTGGAACCGTCACGACGGAATTCTCGACTTGGTGTTACACGGAAAACAATGTATAAGTCTCCAGCAGGACCACCATTTTCACCTGCATCGCCCTGGTGTTGAAGGCGCATTTGTTGCCCATCATCAACTCCAGCAGGAACTTTTACTTCGAGTTCATGCCGTTCATGAACATGGCCAGCACCATGACAAGTCTCACAACGATCTTCTGGTTTGATAATCTTCCCAGATCCGTTACACTCTGGACAAGTCGTTTGAGTCTGCATATTACCAAGCGGCGTTTGCCGAACACTGGTAATTACTCCAGCACCGTGACAACGAGGACAAGTTACCGGCGATTTACCTGGTTTGGCACCAGTACCATGACAAGTTTTACATTCTACATCACGATCATACTTAATAGTTGTAGTTTTACCAAAAACTGCATCCATAAAATCAAGTGTCATTGAATATTGTAAATCGCGTCCCTGACGTGGGGCAGTCGGGTCACGACGAGAACGGCCACCGCCACCGAAAAATTGGCTAAAGATGTCATCAAAGCCGCCACCAAAGTTAGAATATGCTTGACCACCGCCAAAGCCGCCGAAGCCTTGACCACCACCTTGAGGACCAGCCGATCCAAACTGGTCGTATTGAGCGCGCTTTTGACTATCGCTCAGTGTCTCATAGGCCTCATTAATCTTTTTAAATTTTTCTTCTGCACCAGGCTCGTGGTTAACATCTGGGTGGTATTTTGCCGCAAGCCGGCGATATGCACGCTTGATGTCTTTTTCGGATGCATCCTTAGAGACACCTAAAATGTCATAATAATCTTGTTCTGCCATATAAATACCTCATTATTTTATTGCTTGTTTAGTTATACCACAGCCAGCAAACGAAAGTAAAAGCCAAAGTCCTTTTTTCTGGCCTTTGGCTTTTACACTAACATTTTAAGACTGTTTACCGCAGGCTATTTCTTGTCGTCTGGTGTAACGTCCTTAAAATCACCATCAACAGTATTATCATCATTACCATTGTTGTTACCATTTTGTTGGTTATTACCACCAGGCTGACCATTAGCAGCACCGCCTTGGGCACCTTGAGCTTGTTGATAAAGCTTTACACTAAGATCTTGAATAACCTTATTTAAGGCATCTTTCTTTGACTTCATCTCATCAAGGTTACCACTTTCTTTAGCCTTCTTTAATTCATCACGAGCACTTTCAGCCTTTTTAATGTCATCTTCAGGAACCTTGCCCTTAACTTCTTTCAAAGTCTTATCAACTTGGAAGAGTTCTTGATCTACTTCATTCTTTAAGTCGACTTCTTCTTTCTTCTTCTTATCAGCTTCAGCGTGCTCTTCAGCATCTTTCTTCATTCGCTCAATTTCTTCATCACTTAAGCCGGAGTTAGACTTAATAGTAATGTTTTGCTTCTTATGAGTTCCTTGGTCTTCAGCTGAAACATTTACAATACCGTTTTTATCGATATCAAATGTAACCTTAATTTGAGGAACACCACGAGGAGCAGCAGGAATATCTGTTAATTGGAAATTACCTAACGTCTTATTATCTGCTGCCATTGGACGCTCACCTTGAAGAACATGAATATCAACAGCTGGTTGGTTATCAGCGGCAGTTGAGAAGATTTGACTCTTTGAAGTAGGAATAGTTGTATTACGATCAATTAATTTAGTGAATACACCACCCATAGTTTCAATACCAAGTGAAAGTGGCGTAACATCAAGTAAAACAACATCCTTAACGTCACCAGTAAGGACACCACCTTGAATGGCAGCACCTAAGGCAACGGCTTCATCAGGGTTAATTGAGTGGTTAGGTTCCTTGCCCGTTAATTCCTTAACCATTTCTTGAACAGCAGGGATACGAGTAGAACCACCATTTAAGATAACTTCATCAATGTCATCAAAAGTAAGATCTGCATCCTTCAAAGCATTTAGTACTGGTTGTTTTGTTCGTTCAACTAAGTCATTAGTTAATTGGTTAAATTGTGCCCGACTTAAGGTCTTTTCCAAGTGTAATGGGCCATTTTCACCAGCAGAGATAAATGGTAAGCTAATTTGAGCTTCCTGAACACCAGACAAGTCTTTCTTAGCCTTTTCAGCAGCGTCCTTTAGTCGTTGAAGAGCCATCTTATCTTGAGATAGGTCAACACCGTGTTCTTCTTTGAAACCAGCAATTAACCAGTCCATAATCTTTTGGTCAAAGTCATCCCCACCTAAATGAGTATCACCATTAGTGGAAAGTACTTGGAAGACACCATCACCTAATTCAAGAATAGAAACATCAAACGTTCCACCACCAAGGTCGTAAACAAGGATCTTTTCATCTTTGTCCTTCTTATCAAGACCATAAGCTAATGATGAAGCAGTTGGTTCGTTGATAATCCGCTTAACATCTAAACCAGCAATCTTACCAGCATCTTTAGTGGCTTGCCGTTGTGCGTCGTTAAAGTATGCAGGAACAGTAATAACTGCTTGGGTAACCGTATCACCAATGTAATCTTCAGCATACTTCTTAATGTATTGCAAGATCATTGCTGAAATTTCTTGTGGTGTGTACTTCTTGCCATCAACTTCAACAGTATAGCCTGCTTCACCCATGTGACTCTTGATGGATGAGATCGTGTTAGGGTTAGTAATTGCTTGCCGCTTTGCTACTTCCCCAACCTGGGTTTCACCGTTTTTAAATGAAACAACAGATGGTGTCGTCCGACTTCCTTCTGGGTTGGTGATAATCTTAGGTTCATTACCTTCCATAACAGCAACCGCAGAGTTAGTAGTACCTAAATCAATACCAATAATCTTATTACTTGCCATAATTTAATTCCTTCTCTCACTAATTTATTGAGCTACAACTACCATTGCAGGGCGTAGTACCCGATCCTTTAGTTGATATCCAGCTTGAAGAACATTAACAACTGTTTCAGGACTTTGACCTTCTTCAACCGGAACAGTTTGGACTGCCTGATGAAGGGTCGGATCAAATGTTTCGCCATCAGCTTTAATTTCAGTAATACCGTGATCATTTAGTGCTTTTACTAGATGATCATGAACCATTTGAATACCCTTTTTTAGTTGTTTACCGTTATCATCAACAACTTCAATTGCTAATGCCCGCTTAAGATTGTCAAGAACAGGTAAAATTGACTTTGCTAAATCCTGACCATCATATTTAAGGATTTGGGCCCGTTCTTTATTAAAACGGTTTGTCATATTTTGAATTTCTGCTTCTGCTCGCAAATACTTGTCATCTTTATCAGCAAGCTGTTTCTTCAAACTAGCAATTTCTTCTTTTAATTTTGAAGTTTGATCTAATTTTTCATTAGAATCATCTTTTTTTGTTTCTTTCTTTGGTGCCTTTTCATTTTCAGCAACCGTTTGTTTTTGTTGATCTTCTTGTTTTTCTTTGGCCAATTAACTCGCCTCCTATGAATCATAATAGTGACGGTAGAAATCTAACAACCGTTTGGCTAATTCCTGTCGAAAAGCATTTACAATTCCGATTGTTCTGGAATACGGCATTCGTGTTGGTCCAAGGACTGCAATAATCCCTCGACCATACTGTTCAACGTTATAGCTTGCTGTAATTAAACTATAATCATCTAGCAGCTTATTCTTAGAAATTTCTTGACCGATTTTAACATTAACTCCATTATCTGACGAAAGAGTAGAATCAAGAATATTTGATAAATTATCATTTTTATCTAGCAGTCCGTACAAAGATTGAATAACATGGGGATCATGCGTACTTGCGAAATCAAGCAAGTTTAACCGTCCGCCAACAAAAAATCTTTCACGTGCTGCTTGGGATAAAACATTATCAAAAATATCAAGAAAGCCATCAGGACTATGCATATAATGCAAAACCCGCAACGGAATATCATCTTTTAGTCGTTTCACTACTTCAGACAGTGGAAGCCCAACCAACTGATCATTAATCATCCTGATAACGGCTTGCATTGCATCAGTATCAATGTCTGGTGGCAAAGTGAATGATTGATTCTCAACTTCGCCACTATCAGTTACAAGAATAGCAATCACTTTATGATTACCAAGTGGAACTACTCGAAAACCGCTTAACCGAACGCTTTCTTGTTCTGGTTTTAAAGTAAATGCAGTATATGAAGTTAAGTTTGATAAGATATCTGCCGAGTGCGAAATAATCTCGTCAATCTTTTGGAAGCCGGTTCCAAGTGAGTTTTGAATAACAACCAGATCATTATCCGTAACTGCCTGTGGATCAAGCAAATTATCTACATAATATCGATAACCGCGCTTTGATGGAACCCGACCTGACGAAGAGTGCTCTTTTAAGATCAAATCATTGTCTTCTAAAACTGCCATCTCATTACGGACAGTCGCTGAACTGACCTTAAAAGGCAACTTTTCTGCTAAATGTTTTGATCCGACTGGTTGACCAGTCGAGGTATATTGACGTACAATCGCTTGCAGAATCTTTTTCTGACGTTGTGTTAGCATTGAATATCACTTCCCCTTTTAGCACTCATTAGGGTCAAGTGCTAAACACACTGTATAATATACCAATTACCACCCTAAAAGTCAAGAAACGTCAAACAATTTTTTAAGGAGAGTATCCATGAAACATAAAGACCAGCGCTATATCCAGCCACAGAATACAAAAGAAGCAATGATAATAATTCAAAAACTGTTTAATAAATACCGTAACGCTCCATTAACTAATGAACTGCTAGAATATCATAACAATCTTATTTATCGTCTCCAGTCAGATATAAAGGATGCTGCCATTAAGGAAAATAATCTCGGACAGCTAAAAGCCCTTAACTCAATGACAGATATTATGCGGAACTGGACGGCTGCCCGCCTAAATGGAAAGCCTTTCAATGGTAAAATGCGTCACTTTAAATTAGTTACTGATGGCGGATTTAAGTTTGAACGAAATATTCATAAAATTAATCAGACAACCAATCATCATAGCAGTCGGCATTAATTACAAAAAGAGGTTTGAAAAGTTAGCCTACATATTTATGGGCAGCAAATTCAAACCTCTTTTCCTTTATATTTTACTTAATTTGCGACGGGCGTCATGTTCATCACGTTTCATTTGTGCTACTAACGCATCGGCACCATCAAATTTCTTTTCGCCACGTAAATACTTATACCAACGCACAACTACCTCTTCACCATATACCATTTGTTGAAAATCAAAGAGATAAATTTCCACGGTAAGCTGGTTTCCATCGCCAAAAGTAATGTTATGACCAACGCTAGCCATACCTTTATACCATTTACCGCCAATTTTGACAGTTACAGCATAAACACCAATTCCGGGAAGACGCTCTTCTTGAGGGTGCTCAACGTTAATAGTGGGAAAGCCAAGGGTCCGTCCACGAGCAAGACCATGAACTACTAGACCAGTCGTTTGGTAAGTATATCCTAGTTCCCCATTAGCAGCTTCAACTTTGCCGTTATCAATCAGTTGACGAATTTCACGTGAACCGACTTTTTCTTGCGTTCCATCCTCAGTAAATTTAGGAACTGTTACTACTTCAAACCGCCCAGCAGCATATTTAGGCAATAAGACCATTGATGCTTCTTCTGCTTCCCCATAGGTATGATCAAAGCCAGCGACAACTGTTTGAGCATGAAAGCTAACAAGATACTGGTCTACAAACTGTTGAGGTGTCAAGCTGGCAAAAGATGACGTAAAACTAATTAAATAAACAAGGTCAACCCCTAATTTATCTAACAATTCTAATTTTCGATTTACTGTCGATAAATACTTAAAACCACCCTTATATTGACGGTAAACCACTCCAGGCGCATGGTCATATGTCAAAACCGCTAAGGGCAATCCCTTTTCATGAGCAATTTCACGAGCACGAGCAATTACTGCTTGGTGACCGCGATGAACACCATCAAAAAAGCCCATCGCAAGAACAATTGGCCCTGCTGGAATCATTTTTTTATCAAAGGGATGGTGAATTTTAATAACTTGCAACTCTTACACTCTCCTCAATTAACTGCGAACATTTTAGTTGGTTTATACATATTATTTTTAGGATCTAAATGATATAGTGCTTTTACTTGTCCATCAAATAATAACACAATTTCATTTTCACCAGTATTAAGTTCACTTGGCGCAAGCCAGCCCCCATTTTGAACCTTTTTCCACTGTTCTGTTTGAAGAGTTAACTGTGGATAGTCCTTTAAGGCATAATCCAATGGATACATATATTGTTGCAAAGTTTGTGTAGCTACTGCATCTCGCACATCATCTAAGCTTAGTGTTTGATCCAATGTAAATCCGCCGCTTTTTAATCGGGTTAATAAACTCATTACGCCCGGATAACCTAATTGACGGGCAAGTTCAACAACCAGCGTTCGAATATAGGTTCCCTTGCTACATTCAACATTAAAGCGAATTCGTTGCTGTTTATTTTCTTTATCATATTTTGAACTAAGCAGCTCAAATTTATTTATTTTAACTTGGCGTTTAGGTCGGTCAACAGTTTCACCGGCACGCGCATATTCGTACAACTTTTTGCCATTTACTTTTACAGCAGAGTACATCGGTGGAATTTGGGTAATCTGACCAGTAAGATTATTCATAGCTGCGACAATTTTATTCGTTGGAATCTCGTTTTCAACCGTTTTCTCCGCAACCTTTTCACCATCAAGGTCTTGAGTAGTGGTTGCAAAACCAATTAATAATTCTCCTTGGTATTGTTTTCCAGAACTCATTAAATAGTCGACTACCTTTGTTGCGTTGCCAACACAAATTGGTAAAACACCTGCAACCCCTGGATCAAGGGTTCCCGAATGACCAATTTTTTTAGTTTTCAAAATTTGGCGTAGTCGACTAACACAAGCGAAACTAGTCATACCACGTTCTTTATATAAAGGGATTATTCCGTCCATCATTATTCCTCCAAAAGGGGAGCGTGATCGCCGTCATAAGTGGCTTTGTTCTCACGCCCAACGATCACAAATAGGCATCTAGAGTTCGACTTTACCGGACTTTAGATGCCATTTGTATACCGCGTTGTTCACTTTTATATCATTAATAGAGCCTATGTCACAACTCTTTTTTACTAATTATTTTTCCTTTTTGTGTAAGTCGTTAATGAGTTGATCAATCCGACTACCATAAGCAACTGATGGGTCTTTTACAAATTTAATTTCCGGAGTCTTGAAAATATTAAGACGTGCGCCTAACTCACTCCGAATCAGACCAGTTGCCTTATCTAATCCCGCTTGTGCTTTTTCAGCATCTGAAGCAAGATCGGACAAAATACTATAGTAAATAGTTGCTTGCTGGAGATCACCAGTAACATCCACACCTGTAATTGTAACATTTTGCACACGTGGATCACGAACGCGCTTTAACAAGATTTCATCAACGTCTTTTTGAATTTCTTGAGCTAAACGATCTACTCGATATTGTTTACTTGGCATCTTTATCTCTCCCTCAGCTTTACTTAACAGGAACTTCCTTCATCTTGTAGGCTTCAATAACATCCATTTCCTTGATGTCATTATAGTTTTCAATAGTTAAACCACATTCATAACCTTGTTTAACTTCTTTAACATCATCTTTGAAGCGTTTAAGACTACCTAGTTCCCCTTCATAAATAACAACACCATCACGAACTAATCGTACCTTTGCATCACGGGTAATCTTACCAGAAGTAACCATTCCCCCAGCAATTGTTCCGATCTTAGAAGCCTTATAGATTTGCCGTACTTCAACTTGACCAATTGTTTCTTCTTTGTAAACTGGTTCAAGCATTCCCTTCATCGCATCTTCAACTTCTTCGATTGCATCGTAGATAACACGATGAAGACGGATATCAATACTATTAGAATCAGCTAGTGTTTTAGCTACAGCTGTTGGCCGAACGTTAAATCCAATGATAACCGCGTTAGATGCTTCAGCTAAAGTAACATCGCTTTGATTAATTGCACCAACTGCTTGGTGAATAATATCAACTCGAACACCATCAACTTTAATCTTTTGAAGGCTCTGGCTTAATGCCTCAACAGATCCTTGAACATCTGCCTTAATAATAATTGGCAGTGTCTTCATTTGACCTTTCTTCATTGTAGCAAATAGGTTATCCAATGTTACATGGGAAGTCTTTTGACGTTCTTTATCCATAGCCCGCTTAGCACGCTCTTCACCAGCGGCACGGGCAGTCTTTTCGTCATCAAAGACAACAAAACGATCCCCGGCTTCAGGGACTTCATTTAACCCCGTAATTTCGACAGGTGTGGATGGAGTAGCTTCTTTAATCCGCCGACCATTTTCGTTAGTCATTGTCCGAACACGACCAAATGTATTACCAACAACAATTGGGTCTCCAACATGAAGTGTCCCTTGTTGAACCAAAATAGTTGCAACAGACCCACGACCTTGGTCAAGCCGAGCTTCAACAACTGAACCAGCTGCATTTTGATCTGGGTTAGCTTTAAGTTCCATCATTTCCGCTTGGAGGAGAATCATATCAAGCAATTCATCAAGGTTCTTGCCAAACTTAGCAGAAATCTTAACAAAAATAGTGTCACCACCCCAGTCTTCTGGGATTAAGTTATACTTGGCTAATTCTTCAGTTACACGGTCTGGATTAGCACCGGGCTTATCAATCTTGTTAACTGCAACAATAATCGGTGTTTCAGCTGCTTGTGCGTGGTGAATAGCTTCGACAGTTTGCGGCATAACACCATCATCAGCTGCCACAACTAAAACGGTGATATCCGTAATATTAGCTCCCCGCGCACGCATTTCAGTGAAGGCCGCATGACCTGGTGTATCAAGGAACGTAATTAAATGGTCGTTATAATGTACTTGGTAGGCACCAATTTCCTGCGTAATTCCCCCGGCTTCATGTTCAGTAACATGAGAATGACGTAACTTATCAAGCAAGGTAGTCTTACCATGGTCAACGTGTCCCATTACAGTAACAACTGCAGGACGTGAAACTTGATTTTCAGTATTATTCTGCTCATCTTCAAACATCTTATCGATATCTGAAACATCGACTTGAACCTTTTCTTTAGCTTCAATACCGTAATCAGTTGCTAATAATTCAATAGTATCCTTATCAAGTGACTGATTTTGATTAATCATTACACCGAGCATAAATAGTTTTTTAACAATTTCAGCTGGGGACCGGTGTAAAATTTTTCCTAAGTCTTGAGCATTCATTCCATCGGTATATTCTAATACTTCTGGAAGCGGCTTATCCTTACGTTGCGTAGGCTGCTTATGAGCTACTTCCTTTAGCCGCTTATTCTTATTGTGCTTTTTGTTTTTCTTATTCTTCTTATTAAATCGTTTGCCGTTACGACCTTGATCGTTATTCAAGCTACCGCCGAAACGACCGCCCTTATTGTTTTGATGTTGATGATTATCTGACGTCCCACCATTGTTCTGGTGGTTATTTTTCTTTTGGGGACGATCATTTTGCGTCTTGTCTTGATGTTGACCACCATGATTTTGTGCATGGTGATTATTTTGCTTGTTATTATTGCTACTATGTGGCTTTTGCTTAGTAGCTTGTTGCTTGTTAGTTGGTTTTTGTCCGCCACTTGCAAGTTGACGTAATTGTTGTGCCTGATCTGGGGTAACAGAAGACATGTGACTTTTAACTCCCATCCCTTGTTGATTAGCCATATTAACTAAGTCCTTGCTAGGCATTTTTAATTCCTTAGCTAATTCATAAATTCGTTCCTTAGCCATATGCTCACGCTCCTTATTTCATCGTTAGTAGTTCCTCAAACTTTCTTGCAAAACCTGATTGCATCACACAAAAAACGGTTCGTGATTGTCCCGTCGCCTGACTGAGCTGGTTCCTTGTAAAGTCTGTTGAGAAAGGAATACTGTAAAACTTACATTTATCAGTAATTTTCTTAGCACTTGCCCTTCCTGCATCAGATGCGAGGAACACAAACTTTGCCTTTTTAGTTTGAATATTTTTTAAAACGATCTCTTCACCGCTCTGGAGTTGCCGTGCTCGTCGGGCAATTCCTAATAGGTTTAAAACCGATTGTTTATTTTTGATCATTGCCAAATAACTTTTGCCGTGCCTGTAAGTGATCAGCATACTTGATTAATTCATCATAGAATGATTCATCTAGTTGAACATGAAAGGCCTTTTCAAAAGTTTTTTCTTTCTTAGCACGTTTTGCAATTTCAACGTCAACTGCAACATATGCACCACGGCCAGGCTTTTTACCAGTTGGGTCTAAGGAAACCTCATCTTCCTTATTTTTTACTACCCGAATTAACTGTCGCTTAGGCATCATTTCACCAGTAACAATGTCTTTACGCATCGGTATTTTTCTCTTTTTCATCATTTTCACCCCGCTGCTTAATAATTACTTTAATAGTTAGTCTTCACTGTTCTCTGCGTCTTCTTCTGAATCAGCCATTGGTTCATCTTCAGCTGCTTGGTCACTTTCTGCCATTTCAGAAGCTGATTTAATATCAATCTTATACTTGGTCAACCGTGCAGCTAATCGTGCATTTTGTCCCCGTTTACCAATTGCTAATGATAGCTGGTTATCCGGTACAACTACTGTGCATGAACGTTCAGCTTGCTCTTCACCGTCTTCTTCTGTCGTACTGTCTTCAGTATCGGTTGCCGGCTTATCCTCATTAAAAATAACGTCTAATACTTCAGCTGGGTTCAAAGCATTTGCAATAAACTCAGCAGGATCCTTAACATATTCAACAATATCCATGTTTTCGCCATCAAGTTCATTAACAATTGCTTGAACACGCGAACCACGTGGGCCTACACAGGTACCGACAGGATCAACATTCGGATCATTTGAGTACACAGCCACTTTAGCACGATCTCCAGCTTCGCGAGCAATATTTTCAATTAAGACAGTTCCGTCCTTAATTTCAGGTACTTCACGCTCAAATAATCGCTTTAATAATTCGGGGGCTGTTCGACTAACAAAGATTTGCGGACCACGCCGATCGTCATTTACTTTTGTTACATAAACTTGGATACGATCATGAACCCGGTAATGCTCATTAGGCATCTTATCTCTAAAGCCCATCGCACCTTCTACTCCGTCTCCTAAGTCAACATATGTAAAGCGCTTATCTTCACGAGAAACTTCTCCCGTAATAATTTCATTTTCATATGTCTTGTACTTATCGTAAATAATCTTTCGTTCTTCTTCACGAAGGCGTTGCATTACGACTTGCTTTGCGGTTTGAGCAGCAATTCGTCCAAAGTCACGGGGAGTAACTTCTTCACGAATCTCGTCACCAATATCATACCCTTGACCATGGGGAAGTTTACGTGCATCGGCTAAACTCATAAATTCGTTACTATCCGCTTCAACCGCTTCTTCATCATCAGTAATTGTTTTTACGGCATACACTTTAATATTGCCAGTAAGAGAATTAAATTCTACTTCGACATTTTTATCACCGTAATTTTGCTTATAGGCGGACTCTAAAGCCTGCTCCAATGCTTCAATAACAATTTCTTTTTTGATACCCTTTTCTTTTTCAAGATAATCTAGGGCGCCAATCATTTCAGTATTAATCTTTGGCTTACTCAACTTTTGACACTCCTTTAATGCTAGAATTTAATCGCTAATCGGGCTTGTGCAATTTTTTTACGATCAATCGTAATCTGCCGATGGCGAGTCTTATCTAAGTAATCTAACGTAATCTCTTTTTCTGATAATTGCGTCAGTGTACCTTCATAAACTTTTTGACCATTAATCTGTTGGTAAAGAGAAATGTGAATGTAATGATCAATTGCCCGCTGATAGTCTTCTTCTTTCTTAAGCGGACGTTCTGCACCTGGTGAAGATACCTCTAAAAAGTAAGCCTGTGGGATTGGATCAGGTTCAACATTGTCTAATGCCTCACTTAATTCATCACTAACAATAGCACAGTCTTCAAGTGTAATTCCGCCGTCCTTATCAATGTAAACGCGGAGGTACCAGCTCTTACCTTCTTTTACAAATTCTAAATCATACAAGTAAAAATCATGGTCTTGTAAAATCGGCGTTACAAGATCTGTTACAGTTTCTACAACACTGCTCAAACGTGTCACCTCCATTATTTGCAATAAAAAGAGCGAGCATCTCTGCTCACTCCCACGAGTTATTTACCATAATTTATTGTAGCATGTAACTTGTTTACTGGCAAGTAATGAAGCTTTCTTTCAAATGTATTGCCTAAAACAAGCTGAGTTGATTCTCATCAGGTAGCTTATCTAGTACATGATTATCCGTTAAGAAATCAATAAGGGTTTGCGAAACTTTCCCCCGCTCTGCTAAATCCTCTTTAGAAAGAAATGGTCGTTCTTCACGTGCGGCTACAATTTGTTTAGCAACATTCAGTCCCAGACCAGGAACCGCACGGAATGGGGCAATTAATGAATCGCCGTCGATTAACCAGTCGGACGCATCTGATTTTTCAATGTCGACCATCTTAAATTTGAACCCACGCTCTAACATTTCATTTGCCAATTCAAGGATTGTCAATAAGTTCTTTTCCTTTGCACTGGCATCGTTTCCTTTATCATTTATTTCTTTCATCCGCTGTTTAACTGCGTCTTTACCATGCGACATAGCAACCACATCGAAATCATCAGCACGGACTGAGAAAAATGCACAATAATAAACTAACGGGAAATAGACCTTAAAGTAGGCAATCCGCAACGCCATTAAGACATAGGCAGCAGCGTGCGCCCGCGGGAACATATATTTAATCTTTAAACATGAATCCATGTACCATTGCGGAACATTCGCCTCATGCATTTTCGTTTGCCATTCATCTGGAATACCGCGTCCTTTTCGCACGTGCTCCATAATCTGGAAGGCAATTTCCGAATCCATTCCATAGTGAATCAAGTCGGTCATAATGTTATCACGACAACCAATAACATTGGCGATTGTTGCAATTCCCTGCCTAATTAATTCCTGGGCATTATCCAGCCACACACCGGTTCCGTGAGAAAGGCCAGAAATTTGTAGCAATTGTGAATAGTTCTTCGGGTGTGTATCTTCTAACATCCCTCGAACAAATCGCGTTCCGAATTCAGGTAATCCTAAAGTACCAGTCTTACTTTGAATCTGTTCTTCAGTTACACCTAAAACTTTAGGACTTGAGAAAAGCGCCATCACCCCTGGATCATCCATCGGAATTGATTGCGGATCAATCCCTGACAAATCTTGTAAAGCACGAATCATCGTTGGATCATCATGCCCTAAAATATCCATTTTAAGAATATTATCGTGGATCGAGTGGAAATCAAAGTGTGTCGTTTCCCAGGCCGCAGTTTGATCATCAGCCGGATACTGCACAGGGGTAAAGTCATAAATATCCATATCATCTGGAACAATAATAATTCCAGCTGGGTGCTGTCCGGTTGTTCGCTTAACCCCGGTTGCACCTTTAGCCAATCGATCTTCCTCAGCCTTTCGGAATTCCTTTTCGGTATCTCGTTCGTAGGCTTTGACATAACCGTACGCCGTCTTATCAGCGACCGTTCCAATTGTTCCGGCACGAAACACATTTTTTTCGCCAAACAACACTTTCATGTAATTATGGGCAATTGGTTGATAGTCACCGGAGAAGTTCAAATCGATATCAGGAACCTTATTTCCTTTAAAACCAAGGAACGTTTGGAAAGGAATATCATGCCCATCTTTTACCATTAAAGTCCCACATTTAGGACACTTTTTATCTGGCAAATCAAAGCCTGAACTGTATTCACCCTGGGTATAGAAATGTGTAAACTGACAATTTGGGCATCGATAATGAGGCGGCAACGGGTTAACTTCTGTAATTCCCGACAGCGTTGCAACAACACTTGAACCAACGGAACCCCGCGATCCAACTAAGTATCCGTCTTTATTAGACTTTGCAACCAGTCGTTGAGCAATTAAGTAATGCACGGAGAATCCATTTTTTACAATACTGTTCAATTCCAGTTCAATTCGGTCTTGCACTAACTGCGGCAATGGATCTCCATACCATTTCCTTGCTGTATTCCATGTCCGATCTTGGATTTCTTGTTCGGCACCTTTCATATGTGGCGGATAAAGTTTGTCCTTCACCGGCCGAATATTATCATCAATTTCATCAGCAATCTTATTACTATTTTCAACAACAACTTCGTGAGCTTTTTCTTCACCAAGGAATGAAAATTCTTTAAGCATCTCATCAGTTGTCCGGAAGTGAACATCTGGACGTTCTGTCCTGTTTAATGGATTTGCGCCACCCTGTGAATTAATTAAGATCTTGCGATAAATTCCATCATGAGGATCTAAATAATGAACATCACCAGTTGCAACGACTGTTTTATCAAGTTCATCCCCCAATTTCACCATATTCTTCAAAATATCTTCAAGGTGGGCCTCATCCGCGATCACCTGTTGTTCAAGTAATGGTGCATAGTTTGGTTTAGGCTGAATTTCAATAAAGTCATAGTAACGAGCCTTTTCTAAAGCTTGTGAATACCCTTTTTCCATCATTGCTGTAAATACTTCTCCAGATGAACAAGCCGTTCCTAATAACAATCCTTCACGATATTTTGTAAGAACTGTTCGTGGAATCCGTGGTACCCGATAGAAGTATTCAACGTTTGACAGGGACACTAGCTTAAATAAGTTTTTTAAACCAGCTTGCGTCTGCGCAAAAATTGTAACGTGGAACGGACGTGCATGACGATAAGCATTGTTTTCTTCCATATGTTTATTCAAGTCATCAACGTACTTTACGTCATAACGAGCCTCTGCATCTTTTAAGAACTTATAAAGCAAGTGTCCGGTTGCTTCGGAATCATAATTAGCTCGGTGGTGATGCTCTAAGGCAACCTTAAATTTCTTACTAAGTGTATTTAACCGGTACCCACGCATATCAGGATAAAGAAACCGTGCTAAAGGCAGCGTATCAATTACCGGTTCTGTAATTCTTTCCATTTGGTGACGTTCATAACCAGTATTCATAAAGCCCATATCAAATGACACGTTATGCCCAGCAATGATAGATCCCTTACAGAAGTCCTTAAACATTTTGAAAACTTCTTCTTCAGTTTTCGAGCCTTGAACCATTTCAGTGGTAATACTAGTCAAGTTAGTTGTTTGTTCTGATAATGGAAATCCCGGATCAATAAATTCGTCAAAGCGCTCTAAAACATTACCATCCTGCATCTTAACAGCAGACAATTCAATTACCTTATCATAGATTGCTGATAAACCAGTTGTTTCCACATCAAAGATAACATATGTCTGGTGAGCAAGTGATTGATGGTTTTCGTTATATACTAATGGAATTCCGTCATCAACAACGTTTGCTTCCATTCCATATATCATTTTAATTCCTGTTTTTTGGGCAACACTAAATGCTTCCGGAAAAGCTTGTACATTTCCGTGATCAGTCACCGCAATTGCCGAATGCCCCCACTTGTGCGCACGAGTAGCAAGTTCGGTAATTGAATTAGTGGCGTCCATCTGACTCATTGTAGTATGAGTATGGAGTTCTACCCGTTTCTCATCTTTTGGTGCTTGGTCTTGACGTTCTGTATGAGTAACTTCATTTACATCGTAGGCAGTAATTACTAAGTCCCGCATCCACGTATCTTCCTGAACCGGACCACGAACTTTCAACCACATTCCCGCCTTAATATTTGCAAACTGAGCTTCTTCATCACTATTTCTGGAAAACTTCTTTACAGCAAACGATGATGTGTAATCAGTTATTTCAAATGTTAATAATTGGCGTCCAGATCGTAATTCGCGGATTTCAGCATTAAAGACGTACCCTTCAACAACTACAGAGCGCTCTTCACCCTCAATGTCCTTCATTTGCACAATATTTTGCTTACTATCAATTAACCGTCCTAATTGAACTGGACCATCAGCAGGAGCAACTGGTGCACTCTTTTTAGTAGCCTTAGTAGCTTCATTTTTCTTAATACGAGCAGCCGCCTTAGCAGCAAGAGCGGCATCCGCCTTTTCATGCTTAGCTTTAAGCTCCTCAATTTTAGCTTGGGAAGCCGATTGATCTACAAAAGGATGAATTCTAAATTTTGGAAAGCCAAGTTCTTGGTAAGAATTTTCAATTGTATCTAATGCTTTTTGCGCTAATAGGTCTTTGATAAGTTCATTTTCAACCACTAACGTTACCCGACCGTCTTTTACTTCGGGCGCTGTTTGTAAGCAAGCTTGCTGAAGCATCGGCGAATCGCTAACTGCATGGTTAATAATAAACTGCCAATAATTAGCAATCTGAGCCCCATCAAGTTCAGTCATCGGTGTACTAATTTTTAAGCTAACTTTTGCAATATCCTTAAACCCTAATTCTAAGCTTTGATTAAA
Source organism: Limosilactobacillus albertensis (assembly GCF_014145555.1). NCBI lineage: Bacteria > Bacillati > Bacillota > Bacilli > Lactobacillales > Lactobacillaceae > Limosilactobacillus > Limosilactobacillus albertensis. The sequence goes on along the minus strand of NZ_JACIVD010000062.1, from coordinate 99,261 downwards.
TTGAGTAAAAAGATCATACGGCAAGGCTTTATTAAAGATTAAGTGAAACTCCCAATGACGAGACTTTTTATGGACAACAACTGATTGAACTGCGGCATTTCTGAATGCAGAATTGTCTTTTTCGGGAAAATGAATCTGTTCTAGTAGTTTTCCAAATAATTCTTGGCGACTTAATCCCACGTTCTAATCCTCCTACTTAAAAATGTGGTGCGAATAACGTTATCTATCATAACATCGCAACCACATTAATTTAAATTATTTATTTGCTTCTTCGTTTAATTGCTTTAATAAGATGCCAATTGTATTTACTAATTCTTCTTGCTTAACCTCTACAGTTTCACCTGTTTTACGAATCTTAATTTCTACAATCCCATCTTGAGCTTTCTTACCAACCGTTACTCGAATAGGAATTCCAATTAAGTCAGAATCGGCAAATTTTACTCCGGCGCGTTCTTTACGGTCATCAACAAGAACCTCGTAACCCGCTTCAGTTAGCTGTTGGTCAATCTTATCAGCCATTGCCATTTGATCTTCTTTTTTAGCATTAACAGGAATAACGTGAATGTCAAATGGAGCAATGCTGTCTGGCCATACTAATCCATTTTCATCAGCATTTTGTTCTGCGACTGCGGATAGTAAGCGTGATACACCAATTCCATAACATCCCATAATTACATCTGTTAACCGACCATTTTGATCTAAAACTTGTGCCCCTAACTTTTGAGAATAGAGCGTTCCAAGTTTAAAAATATGACCGATTTCAATCCCATTAGTAAATTTAATTGGATTTCCATCAGGAGCTATTTCCCCTTCTTTAACATTACGAAAATCGCCAAATTGGTCAACTCGGAAGTCACGATCAATATTGGCATTAACATAGTGGTAGCCATCTTCATTTGCACCACATGCCATGTTAACTAAGACCTTAACATAATTATCAGCAAGAATCTTTACATCTTTGTTTACGCCTACCGGACCTAATGAACCTGGATGAGCATTGAGATATTTCATTGCATCTTCTTCAGTAGCTAATTCAAGTTCCTCGCAATCCAACGCATTAGTAACTTTTGCTTCATTTACTTCATCATTACCACGCATTAATACTAATACTGGTTGATATTCATCCTCGCCCATCTTAGCAATGTACAACATTGATTTGATTACTTGGCTAGAATCCATAGCAAGACTCTCAGCAGCTTCATCAACCGTGTGCGCTCCAGGAGTTGCTTTCTTTTCTAACGGTGCTTGAGCGGCTGTTTGTTGAACTCCGGTAAATTTGCTTACCGCCTTCTCAAGATTAGCTGCGTAATCACCATCAGTATAAGCAATAATATCTTCTCCAATTTCCGCAGGTGCAGAGAATTCTTGCGAGTTTTTGCCTCCAATTGTTCCTGAATCAGCTAAAATCACTTTATAATTCAGACCAATCCGATCAAAAATATTACGGTAAGCCTTAGCCTGTAATTCATAAGCATCATCGAGCCCTTTTTGATCTGCAGAGAAGGAATAACCATCTAACATTTCAAATTCTTTTCCTCGAAGGATACCATAACGGGGACGGTCTTCATCACGAAACTTATCTTGTAACTGATAGACAACTAAAGGTAATTTCTTATATGACTTAATACTATCACGAATTACTTCGGTAAAAGTTTCTTCATGGGTTGGACCAAGAATAAATTCACGATCACGACGATCAGTTAATTTAAATAAGTTGTCTCCATAACTCTCATAACGTCCTGACTTCTTCCATAAGTCAGCAGGAACAAGTGCAGGCATCATCATTTCGATAGCGCCAGCACTTTCCATCTCATCACGAATAATGCCTTCAATTTTCCGAATAACCCGATATGCTAATGGTAAATAAGACCACACACCAGCAGATACTTGATAAATGTAACCTGCCCGAATCATCATTTTATGGCTTAAGACTTCCGCATCACTTGGAGCCTCTTTTTTTGTTGGAATTAATACTTTTGACTGTTTCATAAAGAATATACTCCTTTGTTAAATTACCGAATAAAATATCTCTGAATATCGTTCCACGTTACTAGAACCATCAATGTTAATAAAATCAAGAAACCAATCATTGTGATAACACCTTCAGCTTTTTCTGGAATTGGCCGCCGAATTATCGCCTCAACAATATTTAGCAGTAACTTACCACCGTCTAATGCCGGAATCGGTAGCAGGTTAACAATCCCTAAGTTAATGGATAATAGCGCCAAGAAGTTTAAGACACCATTGATTCCTAATGAAGTAGCTTGTGAAGTACCAGCATAAATTGCTACTGGGCCTCCTAAATCATTTAAGCTAAAGCCATGAGTCACCATATGACCAAGAACACTAAATATCAATGTACCAGCCTGAACAAATTGCTGCCAACCAAACTTTAAGCGGGCTGCAAGGCCAGTCTCTTGTTTCTCAACAATCCCAATTTGTCCCACTTTTTGGTGACCGCGTTCCACTGCTTTAGGTTTAAGCTTAGTTTGATAAGTGTGCTTTCCCCGTTCATATGTGATCGTTACGGTTTTATTGGGTTTGTTTGAAATATTTGTCGAAAGATCCGTCCAGTTATTTATTTTCTGGTTATTGACTTTTGTAATTCGATCTCCCGCAGTTAAGCCCGCTTTATCCGCAACAGAGCCTGTATTAACATGTCCTAATTGATTACTATTAGTTGGAACACCTGTTAAGGTAAATCCAAGGATAATAAATACTATTAATGACAAAATAAAGTTATTCATTGGCCCTGCAAAGTTAGTCATCATTCGCGCCGGAAGACTTGCAGAGCGGAATTGTACATCTCGTGGTGCAATCTGTACTTTAGTGCCATCACGTTCAATAATCATTGCATCATGATCAACACTGTATACTTTTAGTTGATCTTCATCACCATTGACGTATCCTTTTATCCATAAGCCATCTTCTAAATCACAGGCAACCAATTGAAGGGGAATCCCTTGAAATAAGGTTGTCTTATCACTGGCATTAATACTGATAACTTTATCTTGATCATTTAATTGAATTGTCAATGGCGTCCCTGGCTTTAATTCATCCTGATCTTCATCGTCAGCACCAGCTAAACGGACATATCCACCCAATGGCAGAATTCGGATTGTATAGGTAGTACCATTTTTTCGTTTCCACCAAATTTTTGGCCCCATACCTATTGAAAATTCACGAACTAAAATTCCTGCTCGTTTAGCAAAATAATAATGGCCATATTCATGAACAAGGACAAGGATTCCAAAAACAATAATAAATGTAATAATTGTTATTATCAAAAAATCTCTTCCTTACCTTTAATTAAATGATCCCTAATAAATGAAGCATTGGCATAACAATTAGCATACTATCAAAACGGTCGAGAATACCACCATGTCCAGGAAGAATCTTTCCCGAATCTTTCACGCCATAGTAGCGTTTTAATGACGATTCAATCAAATCACCAAATTGACCAAATATTGAAAGAATTAGAGTAACAAATATCATCGTTACCCATCCCGCACCAACAGGAATAAAGTAACAATAGATAGCCAAAATAATAATAGCTGCTACAGTTCCGCCAATTGAACCTTCCCAAGTTTTATTTGGACTAATCTTAGGAGCAAGTTTGTTTTTACCAATCTTTCGTCCAATTAAATAAGCTCCACTATCTGTGATCCAAACAATTAGCATTCCATATAATAATGTTTGAAAGTTAATTGCACGAGCAGTAATAAAGTAATGGAATCCGATTCCAATATAGAGCATTGCTAATGTTAAAACACCAGCATCATCAAAAGTAAAACGCTGCTTCCGAATGACTGTATGTAATAAGAGTAAGACTACTAAAATATAAAAGCCAAACCACCGCGTTGCAACGCTGGGTAAAAAGTCAAGCCAGCTATCAGGCAGAATCAATAGGGCAACACCCAAATAACTAACTAAAGCTTCAAATGATATTACAAACATTTTTTTCATTACTAACACTTCTGACATTGCAATAATTCCAAGTGCAACTGCTGCAATTGTCAGTGGCCAATGACCATACACTATAAGCGGTATAAAAATTGCAAGTGCAATTACCGCGGTCGTTATTCTTGTTTTCAAAACAAAATCCCCTTATTAATTATTGATTTTTTAAACCACCAAATCGTCGATGACGTCCTTGATATGCAATAATTGCATTTTCAAGTGATTTAGCATTGAAGTCTGGCCAATGCTCTGGAACAAACTCTAATTCACTATAAGCAATTTGCCAAAGCATAAAATTACTGATTCGTTCCTCACCACTTGTCCTAATCAAAAGATCTGGATCGGCATATTCACCTAATTGTGCCGACATAAGATAGTTGCTAAATGTAGTTTCAGTAATGTCAGTAATATCAAGGCTGCCAGACTTAACATCTTCAGCAAGTTTTTGCGCAGCTTGAGTTAGCTCATCACGACTACCATAATTCAAAGCAAAGTTTAAGATCATTCCATCGCAATTAGCGGTGTCTGCCATTGCATCACGAACCGCTTGCTGAGTCGATTCTGGAAGCCGCGTGATATCACCCATTACAGTTACCTTAACATTATGTTTAACCAAATCTGGCACAAAGGTTGAGAAGAATCGAACGGGTAGCTGCATTAAATAGCTAACCTCGGAAGAAGGCCGTTTCCAATTCTCAGTCGAAAAAGCATATAGCGATAAGACTTTTATTCCCAATTCACTAGCAGCAATTGTAACTTTTTTTACAGTCTGCATTCCTTGTTTATGACCGGCTACTCGCGGAAGATGCCGTTTTTGTGCCCATCTTCCATTACCATCCATAATAATAGCAACATGATTAGGAATCTTTTCCATATCAAGTTGGTGGTTTATTTTGTCATTTTTATTTTTGGAAAACACTAACTGTTCCTCCATTTTTGTTATGTACTTAGGATTAATTAGCGAAACATTCGTCACAATGTTAAAACTTGAAAATTAAATCCCGCCAATTAATTATAGCCTTTATTATACCAGAGGCAAAATTTCTTTTGTTAATCCGCAATAAATTGTTACATAGTTTTAGCATAAGCACTTGAAATTTGACAAAAAATAAAAGGCTGTGGACTTGTCTTAGGTTCACAACCTTTTACAACCAAAGAAATTAGCCTTCCATTAATTCCTTTTCTTTTGCACTTGCAATATCTTCAAGGTTCTTAATTCCAGCATCAGTTTCATCTTGGACTTTCTTTTCAAGATCATGAAATTCATCATCATTAAAGTCCCCGCTCTTGTTCCCCTTCTTTAGGTCATCCATTGCTTCTCGACGTACATTTCGAACAGCAACTTTGGCCTTTTCTAATTCTGCTTTTACGTCTTTTACTAATTCTTTTCGCCGGTCTTCCGTTAGTTGGGGAATAATTAACCGAATTGAGCTCCCGTCGTTTTGTGGAGTTAGTCCGAGATTTGAAGCATAGATTGCCTTTTCAATTTCTTCAAGTACGCTCTCATCGTAAGGCGTAATTAACAATTGACGTGCTTCTGGAATTGTAATTGATGCAACTTGGTTTAATGGAGTAGGTGCCCCATAGTATTCAACCTTAACTGAATTTAATAAACTAGCATTAGCTTGACCTGCACGAATGTCTGCAAGGGTCCGTTGCAAGGCATCACCTGATTTTGCCATTTTCTTCTTGGCATCATTTAAAATATCTTTTCCTGTAGCCATATTATTAGTCTCCTTCAATTGTCGTACCAACTTCTTCACCAGTTACTACTTTCATGATGTTTCCTGGTGTATTCAAATTAAAGACTACCAATGGAATGTGATTGTCCATTGATAATGAGCTGGCAGTAGTATCCATTACATGCAAATTCTTTTCGATAATATCCATATGTGTCAAATGATCGAATTTGGTAGCGTCCTTTACTTTATTTGGATCAGCAGAGTAAACGCCATCAACACCATTTTTCCCCATAAGAATTGCATCAGCATTGATTTCAGCAGCCCGTAACGCAGCTGTTGTATCAGTAGAGAAGTATGGGCTTCCCGTTCCACCAGCAAAAATAACAATTCGATCTTTTTCTAAGTGCCGAATTGCCTTACGCCGAATATATGGTTCAGCGATCTGACGCATTTCAATCGATGTCTGTACTCGCGTTGGAACATCGATTGATTCGAGAGCATCTTGTAATGACAAAGCATTCATAATCGTTGCTAACATTCCAATATAGTCAGCTTGAGCACGTTCCATCCCTAGTTCAGCACCAGTAACACCACGCCACATATTACCGCCACCAACAACGATAGCAATTTGAACTCCTAAGTCATGAACTTCTTTTAGTTCTTTAGCAACGTCTTTTAATACCGGTGGATTAATTCCGAAACCTTTATCTCCTGCTAATGCTTCTCCACTAAGCTTTAATATAACTCGCTTATACTTAATGTCTGCCATGCGATATCCTCCTTGAATTTGCAAGCTAATTTCTAAAAAAGGACGCACTACATTGAGTACGTCCTCCTACCGACCGAACGCTTAGTTCATTTGGTCTTTAACTTCTTGAGCAAAGTCATCTTGCTTTTTTTCGATTCCTTCACCAACTTCGTAACGAATGAAGGACTTCAATTTACCATTTTTACTTGTAACATATTGTTCAACAGTTTGGTCAGAGTCCTTAACAAAGTCTTGATCAGCTAAGCAAATTTGTGAAAGGAACTTGTTTAAACGACCTTCAACAATCTTGTCAACAATCTTTTCAGGCTTACCTTCGTTTAAGGTTTCTTCCTTAAAGATAGCACGTTCATGGTCAAGACGTTCTTGAGAAACATCATCACGAGTCATGAATTCTGGATTAATAGCTGCAACGTGCATTGCAACATCCTTGGCAGTATCGTCATCAGCACCTTCTAAGACAACTAATGCTGCAATTTGGCCACCTTGGTGTAAGTAAGCACCGAAGCTGTCACCATCGTTCTTTTCTACAACAGTGAACCGACGAAGACTAACTTTTTCACCAGTCTTTTGTGTAGTACTGATAATATCATCATTTAATGTACCATTTTCAGTCTTAATTTCTAATGCTTCTTCAACATTAGCAGGTTTGTTTTCACTAATTAACTTAGTAACTTTCTTTAATAAGTCCTTGAATGGTTCACTAGCAGCCACAAAGTCAGTTTCTGAGTTTAATTCAACAATTGCAGCAGTGTTGCCATTAACAGCAATATCAGCTAAACCTTCAGCTGCAACACGATCACTCTTCTTGGCAGCTTTTGCAATACCTTTTTCCCGAAGATAGTCCATTGCCTTGTCCATGTCACCATCACTAGCAACTAATGCCTTTTTAGCATCCATGATACCGGCACCGGACTTTTTACGTAATTGCATAACTTGAGCAGCTTTAATTTCAGCCATGACGAAATCTCTCCTTTTATTTAATATCTTAGTTGAAAAAAGGGCTGTTCAGTACTCAGGCCAGAATGGTCCGTACAAAACAGCCCAAGAATTAATATTTTAGTCTTCTTTGCCTTCAACGCTGTTCTTTAAGTTCTTTAATGAATCTTCAGTAACAGTTTCATTAGCAGCGTTGTCATCTGCAGCAACTTCTTGTTGAGCATCATCTTGACCTTGCTTACCTTCAACAAATGCATCAGCCATCTTTGAAGTGATTAAGCGAACGGCACGGATAGCATCATCGTTTGATGGGATAACGTAATCAATGTCGTCTGGGTCAGTGTTAGTATCAACCATGGCAACGATTGGAATGTGTAACTTTTGAGCTTCCTTAACAGCGATTTGTTCCTTGTGAGGATCCACGATGAACATAACATCTGGGATCCGTGGCATATCTTCAATACCACCAAGGAAACGTTCAAGCTTTTCACGTTGCTTAGTTAAAACGGCAACTTCCTTCTTAGGAAGAACATCAAATGTGCCGTCTTCGCTCATCTTCTTAAGTTCTTTCAAACGAGCAATCCGTGATTGGATAGTCTTCCAGTTAGTTAAGGTACCACCTAACCAACGATGGTTAACGTAGTATTGACCTGCACGAGTTGCTTCTTCTTCAATAGCATCTTGAGCTTGCTTCTTTGTACCAACAAATAAGGCAATACCGCCGTTAGCAGCAACATCCTTCATGTAGTTGTAAGCAGTATCGATTAACTTAACAGTCTTTTGTAAGTCAATGATGTAAATACCGTTACGTTCAGTAAAGATGTATTCTTCCATCTTAGGGTTCCAACGACGAGTTTGGTGACCAAAGTGGACACCGGCTTCAAGCAATTGCTTCATAGATACAACAGACATAATATACCTCCAAATTGTTTTTCCTCCCCAGTCTTCTCCTGGCAATGGGACTTAAATAAAGCACCCTCACCACCATCGTTCTGGGTGTGAAATTGGCGTGTAACACCGAAATATAGTATACAAAAAAGCTTACTACCTGACAAGCTTTTTCACTAACTTATTTTAAAATTTAACCAACTTATCAGATGTTCCAGTTGTAATTAAATCCAGATTAGCAGATAGGCTCATTTTAACCATGTTTTTAATGGCCTGGTCAGTATAAAATGCAATATGCGGTGTGATTAAAACATTTGGCCGTTTAACTAAATTCTTAAATTCATTATAATCAACACTCTGTTCGTCAATTTGCTGATTAAAGATCTTAGTTTCTCCAGTCATCACATCTAAAGCCGCTCCCCCAACTTTACCACTGTCTAATGCCGCAATTAACGCCTCTTCATCTACCAACGGCCCTCTTGCTGTATTAATAAGCAAAACTCCATCGCGCATCATTGAGAAGGTCTCTTTATTAAGCATCTTATCAGTTGCAGGAACATGAGGTAAGTATAGCGAGATAATAGTTGCACGTTTATATAATTCTTCTAAGCTAACATATTCGACAATTCCGTCTAGTTCTTTATTTTTGTGACGGCTATATGCGATTACCTTCGCGCCAAAACCAGCAAAAATTTTGGCAGCAGTCGATCCGATATTACCAGTTCCAACAATCCCTACTACTTGTTTATTCATTTCTTTAGCAATATGCGGCGCCCAATTATAGTCTCCCTTAGCTAGTTTTAGGTAAAATTCCTTTGTTCGGCGTAAAAGGTTAAGCGCTTGGGTAACTGAAAATTCCGCAATTGCAGCCGGTGAATAAACGGGAACGTTTGTAATTTGAAAACCCAGTTCAGTTGCCAACTGGTGGTTAATATTGTCTACTCCAACATTTCGTAAGGACATTTTGGTAATTCCATTTAAAGCTAATTGCCGTAACGCTTCGTCTGGATAAGGTTTTTGCTGAAAAACAACAACCCCATCGCTTCCTTTAGCAAGTTGAACACTCTTTTCATTCAAAAGTTCTGTTGTTGTTTCAACAGTAACTTTTGGATGCTCATCCTGCCACTCCTTAATATAAGGTACTTCATCGCGGTATACACCATATACATAAATTTTCATATCAATTCCTCCGTAAATTTAATAAATCAACGCCATGTTCTTTTAGGTAATTTTCTTTTTGGCGTCGCGTTTGATGCTTGAAATGGTATTCAGCACTTAAAGCATCATGTTTTGATGTGAATTCCTCTGAATAAATAAGTTTTAGCGGATGCCGTTTCTTAACACGCGTATACTTTGCTCCCTGATAAACTTGGTGTGCATGAACACGGCGTTCAACATTATTAGTAAATCCGCAGTAAAGGGTATTATCAGCACAGTAAAGGACGTAAATATAGTAATTCTCACTTGCCATATAATAGCTCCTGAACTGCAGTAGTATAACTACCATCACTTCCATGAACGATCAACGGCGGGACAATTTTCATTCCTCCCGGCTTCCCATCTTTAATCAGCTCAAGTAATAAAATATTAGCATCTCGATCCGGTTTAGGATAAATAAATTGTACTCTTTTAGGCGCCAATCGATTTTTCTGACAAACTTGAAGAATTTCGCCTAAACGATCCGGACGGTGAACAAGATAGCCATGTCCGTTCATCTTTAATAACCCGCTCATCTTTTGAATAACCGTTGTTAAATTAGTAGCTATTTCATGACGCGCAATTGCCAACGCTTTATTAGGATTTTTTTGACTTTGAGCTGTAACCGGAAAATAGGGAGGGTTGCAGAGAACAATATCAACTGAATCTTTTGGAACGTATTCATTAATATTAGCAATGTCATCATTAACAACTGTGTAACGATCTTGTAAGTTATTTAATGCGATTGACCGGCTTGCCATATCAGCAATTTGGGGTTGCAATTCCACTTCCGTAAAGGTTCCCCCTAATTTATCATGAAGGAAAAGACCAATTGCACCATTGCCAGCACATAGATCAACAATTTTTATTTTTTGCCGATGATTCACGCGAACAAAATCAGCTAATAATACTGCATCCAGTGAAAAAGCAAAATAATGAGGGTTTTGTATTATTCGTACATCTTGACTATATAATTGATCAATTCTTTCATCTTTTTTTAAGATTCTTTTATTTTCCATTCTTTTCTCCATTATTTTTATACTTGCAAGATTAACTTTTTTTCGTCATACTGATGAACGAAAACTTTATTTTGTTATAGATTGGAAGATTAACATGCTCTATACTTTCCTTGTAAAAATCGTTAATCCATTTTTAACACTGATTAACGGTCGGCCCCAAATATATAATCGGGAAAAAATTCCAGATGGCAATTATATTATTATTGCTCCTCACCGTACATGGATGGATCCTGTACTTCTAGCTCTTGCTGTTTGGCCTAAAAAATTCAGTTTTATGGCTAAAAAAGAGCTCTTTAAAAATCCGCTTGCTAGTCGGTTCTTAAAAGCGCTTAATGCTTATCCGGTTGATCGAAAGAATCCTGGCCCTTCTGCAATCAAAAAACCAGTTACTATTTTAAGGAAAACAGATCTATCGACAATTATTTTCCCGAGCGGATCACGTTATTCATCGAAACTAAAAGGAGGCGCGACTGTTATTGCAAAAATGGCTAATGTTCCTTTAGTTCCCGCCGTTTACCAAGGGCCATTAAAGTTTAGCCAATTGTTTACTCGCAAGCCACGTCACATTGCATTTGGCGACCCAATTTACATTGACCGTAAGCAGCGACTTACTCCTGAGGTACAGGCTGATTTGGAAAAACAAATGCAAGACGCCTTTGACAAGCTCGATAAACAGATTAATCCCGAATACAAATATATTGTTCCGCCTAAACCTAAAGACGATGAATTTTAATTTGCTAAATAAAAGGATGTGATAAAAATCACATCCTTTTATATTATTTACGATTTGATTTTTTTGCTTGTGCTTTCATCGCTTGCATCATTTGATGTAATTTACGACTTGATGGTTTTTGCCCCATTTGAAGCATCATTGTCCGCAGCATCTCTTCCGAAATCGGTGGATTATTGCGGAGGTAGTTTTCCATGTATTTACGTGCACCAAAGAAGCCGATAACTAAACCGACTAATAGTGCAAGAATCATTAGCATGATCGTCATACCCACAATTACTTCCTCCTTTGCTCGTTACCTATCCATCTTACACGAAAGAGTAATTTTTGAAAAGGCTAAATTGTCTTTAATCATCACGAAGCCCTTTTTTACGTTGAATTTCACGAACTTTTTCTGGCGTTACTTCTTTACCCTCTTTATCAAAGATCCGCATCATTTCAATGTTGCTACGCATTGCTTCTCGGAAATTCTTCAAATATTCCTTTCGCAAACGTTCTCGTTCTTTTGTTTCTTCTTCGGTTAGACCTTCTTCTTTATTTTTATGAGCAAGCTCATTGATTCGCTTTAAAAGCTCCTCTTGTTCTTTAGATTCAGCCATCATATCATCTCCTTAGCAAGACTGATTTTACTTATTTTATAAAAATAATGCAAATCACGAACGTACGTTTGAAATATGCGTTCATCTATGATAAGCTTAACACAATTAATGATAATGAGGTGTCAATATGGCAAAGGCAGCGAAAAATAAACAAATGGCCGTACTAAATTATATCCATAAACAAGTTGAAGATCACGGATATCCACCGACTGTCCGCGAGATTTGTAGTGCTGTCGGATTATCTTCTACATCCACTGTTCACGGACATATTTCCCGCTTAATTGAACAAGGTTTCTTGCAAAAAGACCCTTCTAAACCACGAGCCTTAGAAATCACTCCAAAGGGTCTTGATATTTTGGGAGTAAAGCCTACCCAAAAGGAAATTCCAATGCTAGGTGTAGTTACAGCTGGTCAACCGATTTTGGCAGTTGAAAATGCTACTGAATTTTTTCCGATACCTCCTACCATTCAAGATAACAATGACCTTTTCATGCTTACTATTCGCGGTACTAGTATGATCAAAGCCGGAATCTTTAACGGTGATCAAGTTATTGTCCGTAAACAGGCTACAGCCAAAAATGGCGAGATTGTTATTGCAATGAACGATGACAATGAAGCAACCTGCAAACGATTTTACAAGGAAAAAGATCGGTTTCGTCTACAGCCAGAAAACGACACTATGGAACCTATCTTCTTAGATAATGTTAAGATCTTAGGCAAAGTCGTCGGCTTATTCCGTGACCATATCTTTTAGAGATACTTATAAAAAAGCAACTGGAGATAACATAAAGTTCCAGTTGCTTTTTACGTTTAAAATATTATTTGATTTGATAAATACGCTGATGATTTTTCTGCCCTTTCAAGATAAAAGGTGAATGATCATTGGCGTCATCAAATTCAATATCTTTATCATTCATTCCTAATTGGCTGTTAAACATTTTTTCATACTGGGCTACCGACACTTGCTGACGATTTGCTAATTCTTGTGCAACATCATTCATATATTTCTGATACCCCTCTTCTAAAATTCCAGTGTAAAATTCCCCTTCGGCACCAGAACCATAACTGAACAGTCCGATCCGGCTACCTGCTGTTAGATCTTTACTATTTTGAAGAAGCGACATCAGCGATAAATATAAGGATCCTGTATACAGGTTACCAACTTTCCGCGAAAAAAGTTGGCTAGCTGTTAATTCGTCTCGTAAATGATTTGCTGTTTCATCATTTCGGTCACCCAGCAACCCTTCAAGACCCTTTTTACCCATTTTAGTAAACGGCATATGAAACGTAAGTGCTGCAAAATCTTCAAGTCCGCGTCCAGTTAATTGCTGGTAACGGTTAAATGTCTGCAAGAAGAAATCGATATAAACATTTGTTGAGTATTTTCCATCAACTAATGCTTCTGTTGCATACAGGGGCCGCCAGAAATCCATAATATCCTGACTATAAGCGACGGTTGTATCCTCTAGCGATAAAAGGTGAGGATTAGAAGAAATTAACATTGCTACTGCCCCAGCGCCTTGTGTAACTTCCCCAGGAGTATTTAACCCATAGCGCGCAATATCAGCTGCGATCACAAGAACGGTTTCTTGAGGATTGAGTGCTACTAATCCCTTGGCAAATTGTATGCCGGCCGTTGCCGAATAACATGCTTCTTTCATTTCTACTGTTCGCGTGAAATCATTAAGCCCCAGTAATTGCTTAATATAAATAGCACTTGCTTTAGAATTATCAATTCCGGATTCTGTAGCAACAATTACCGTTGAGATATTTTTAGCCAAGTCAGGGGTTAGTAATTTCTGCGCAGCTGCCGCACCTAAAGTAATAATATCCTGCGTTGGTGGCACAACGGCTTGCTGATCTTGGCCAATCCCAATCGTAAATTTATTAGGATCTACACCCCTCTCCTTTGCTAATTCAACAAGGTCTACATATTCATTTGTCGTTGCAAATGCCATTCTATCAATACCAATTCTCATTTCTCTCATCCTTTTACTAAGATTATTTATTTAATATTATAACTTATCCATTGTTTGATTTAATAATTCATCAACCTGATTATTTCCAGCATTAGTCGAATGTCCCTTAGTCCAATCAAAATGTAGATCAGTAAATTGAGGCAGAAGGTGAGCTATCTCTTTCCACAGCATTTGGTTTGCCACTGGCTTACCACTAGTGGTTACCCATCCACAACGCTGCCAGTTAGTTAACCACCCTTGAACAATCGGGTCAAGAACATAGTGTGAATCTAAAATTGCAATAATTTTTTTGTTTTGTAAATTAAGTGTTATTAACTTCTTTAACGCATGAACCAACGCTGTTATTTCCATCTTATTATTTGTTGCGCCCAGCTCACCATCAGTACCTGTATAATTTTTATCGTTAGTCTGAATTAAGTATGCCCAAGCTGCCTTATCATCACTTTTAACGTGTTGACCTAATTTATTTCCATGGTTGCGTGAACCACCATCAGTATAAATGTAGATAGCATCAGAAGCATTTATACTTTTTTGAATTGGCATCACAGTTTTCTCTTGTGCATTTAACCATTGCTGAGCATCTGTAAGCGTTGCGAATCCTTTAAATTTAGCATTAGGATACCCGTTAACCTGTCTTTGACATTCTGCCCAGCTTTGATAAATTCCCGGTTGCCGTCCTTTTTTGACTGCATAATATTTCTTTACCATAAAAATCCCCTATTAAACTTTTAAAACGTTATATCATACATTAAGATATCATATCAGTTCAAAATTGTTTCTGCAAAACTAACCTTCCTATTTTCACTACTATCTAAGAATTCCTTTACGCTTTATTATTTTTTTGTTACAATAATAAAGTTAATAGATATGGAGACATACTCAAGTGGCTGAAGAGGACGGTTTCGAAAACCGTTAGGCGTGTAAAAGCGTGCAGGGGTTCAAATCCCCTTGTCTCCTTTTTGAAAAGAATTGCTGATATTCAATAGTTGTTAAAATATTGATATATCAGCTTTTTTTATTTTTAAATTTGCATTATATAACACTACTTTTAATCTATTTAGCAAAGCAGTTATCAAAACCTAAATCGTCATGTTATTATGTTGGATTTACACTGATAATAAAAAGGCAGCTAACTTGTATTGGTTAGCTGTCGTTAAATTAGTTTTGATCCGCAATATCATAGGTTGTTTTTCCATCTTTAGCAGTATAGAGCGCCTTACTTGAATCACCGGGGTTCATAATGCTTATCGAATAACCATCCCCTAATGCTTTTGAAACTTGTCCTGAATTGCTTTTAATTGATTTGGTTAAGTTTGACCATCCCATTTGTTCAGCTTGGCTAGGATCCTGTGCTAATGCCTTCAATGCCTCAACTGTATTATCATCTGTCGGGGTAATTTGGAATGTTTTGCTATCTTCATTATAGTCAACAGTCCCAAGTTTTGAATATCCCTTTTGCATTTGCCGCAAAACAGCCATCGTTTTATTTTCTTGTTGTGCTTCATTAGCACTTGAGTTGCCAAGAGCAAAGCCATTAGAGAAAGAAGAAAAACTATTTGATTGTGCGACACGAGAAGATGAACTACTTTGATTAGTTGCCGTAGAATTATTGTGGTGGAAATAAGGTAGGTTGATCGCACCATAAACGATCGCAATAATACTTAAAACGACAATAATGGTTCCACTCTTCCATTCACGGTATTGTTGCCATGAGTTAGCAAGGTAAAACCCACCAAGAATTAAAAACAGTGCACCCATTATTACTAGAAAAATCATAAATTAACTTACTCCTTTTTATTTACATATTGATATTGTCTCGCATTGTCCTTACTGATACAACTAAAAATTTAAAAAGAAAAAAGGCCAGTTTTCCAGCCCCTCCTCCTGATTAAAATTCCATCAATGCTTTCATATCGTAATCTTTAATCTTATCACGACCATGAAGATCTTTTAATTCGATTAAAAATGCGCAGCCAACTACAATGCCACCCATTTGTTCAACCATATCAATAGTTGCCGAGATCGTTCCACCAGTAGCTAAAAGATCGTCTACAACTAAAACACGTTGTCCAGGTTTAATCGCGTCAGCTTCCATTTGAAGAGTAGCAGTTCCGTATTCCAAACTATAAGTTGCACTAATTGCTTTACGAGGCAGTTTCCCTTTTTTTCGTGCTGGCGCAAAGCCTACTCCCAACTCACGAGCAATAGGGCACCCAACGATAAAACCACGCGCTTCTGGTCCTACTACCATATCAACTTTTTTATCTTTAGCATAATTAACTAATTCGTCGGTTGCTTGCTTAAAAGCAGCCCCATCAGCCATCAATGGCAGGATGTCGCGGAAAATAACGCCTTTTTCTGGATAATCCGGAACACTAGCTACATATTTGTAAAGGTCTAAAGCCATGAGATAAATAGTCTCCTTCAATCTAAATTAAGATATTGTAATAACCATTTGGCAACAGTTGCTGTGTCATTAAACAATAACTGCTGTTCAATTTTGTACTGTGCTAATTGTTTTTTATACCGTTTTGTTTGTGTTAAATCAGTTTTATCAACTAAATTATTAAAGCTCAACACATCACTCTTTATTGTAACAAATCCAGCCTCAGAAAACACTTGAATCATAAAATTTAATCGATCAATATTAATTTTTAAATAACGACTAATTGCTTGTAACTGAGCAGACCAATTCAATTGTTTCTGTTTATAAATAAATCGATAAAGCTGGGCAAAATCTGTCCGTGACGGGAGTCCAGCCAAATATGCACTTTGGCGTTGGTAGAGTAATAACCGAATAACTGCTGGTTCTCCTTTATCTGCTTCAAAAATCTCTTTTAATGTTTCTTCGCTAACCGGACAATCAACTAAGGCAACCCTTTTACCTGCAAAGTCTATTTGCCGGGCTTCCTCGACCGATAGTGCATGTCCTGGCGTAACATGAGGTGCAATGTTTTCACGTAGTTTAGATTCCTGAACAATATAATAATCATGGGCCGTAAACAATTGCGGTGTAAGTTTGTTTGTACGCTCATCAACAATTACCGTTCCATTAATCTGTAAATCTTCTAGCATTAGTTGAATGCTTTGCTTTCCTCGCCATTCATTCAAACTAATCTTTACTGCCAAATTAGTTTCCCCAGTCGGCGAATTTAAAAGCGGTGCTAAGTCTCCCTGGCCGAATGCCACGACAGTAATTTTACCTGTTTCAGCAATTATCGAAAACCTTAAATGCTGACCATCCTGCCCCATTGTTTTTACGTCAGCAATTTGAACACCATTTAGCCTAAAAATAGGTTCTATATTTCCCGGACCAAATGGAGCAACACGTTGAATGTCATTATATAATTGCAGATTAATATCATCCGGATTGATTGACATAGCAATTGGTAAAACCTGTTTTACAGTTTGATCAAACCTCTGTTGCTCTGCTTCATCCTCTAAGGCACTTTCTAAAGCACTAATGTTGTCTTCAGTGAATGATAGTCCACATGCTGCAGGATGACCGCCAAATGTTGTAAATAGTTCCCGATGAGCTTCTAATGCCTTAAATAAGTTAAAAGCTTCAGGACTTCTCCCAGACCCCTTTACTACACTTGGATTTTGTTTATCCATTGAAGCGATAATTGTGGGCTTGCCGGTTTTATTCATAATCCGGCTTGCTACAATGCCCAAGACCCCTTGATGCCAGTCTTTACCAATAATTAATAAGATCTTTTTATTTTGGTTCTCAACGCTGCTCGCCTGTTTATCAGCCTCTACCATAATCTTAGCAACCAACTGTTGACGTTCTTTATTAGCTTGATCAACTTCCTTAGCTAGTTGCTGAGATTCATCCTCATCTAAACTCGTTAATAATTTAACGCCATCATTAGCATCTGCTATTCGCCCAAGGGCATTTAACCGTGGTGCAATTCCAAAACCAATATCCTGGTCAGTAAGATTAGCCGGGTTAATGCCTGCAAGCTTCATTAAAGCTGCCAATCCCGGCCGCATTCCCTGACGTAATTGTTGAATACCATAAGTAATTAATGCATGATTTTCACCCGTAACATTAACTACATCTGCAATTTCGCCAATAGCAACCAAATCAAGCTGTTCAACCGGAAATTCATCAGTTAATGCCCAGGCTACTTTAAATGCGACTCCTACGCCAGACAAGTCTGGAAAAGGATAATCACTGCCGGGATAACGCGGATGAACAATTGCTACTGCATTAGGTAATTCAGCAGGCAGCTCATGGTGATCGGTGACGATAACATCAACACCTTTTTTCATTACTTCATCGATAACATCTTTCCCGCTCACACCATTATCTACGGTAATAAAAAGCTGCGTTCCATCATTAATCAGTCGTTGGTAAGCTTGGGCATTGGGACCATAACCATCAGTAAAACGATTAGGAACATAATAATTTACGTTAGCCCCAATCGATACCAATGTTTCATACATTAAGGCCGTACTTGTAATCCCATCTGCATCATAATCACCGTAGACCGTAATTTGTTCCTGGTTTTCAATTGCCTTTTCGATTCGTTCAACAGCCTTATCCATATCATGTAGCTGATGCGGATCATGGATTTCATCCATTGTTGGTTTAAAATATTTTTTTGCTTGTTCGACATTATTAATCCCACGCTGAACCAATAACGTTGCTAATATTTTAGAAATCCCTAATTCCTTTGTTAAAACATTGATAGTATCTGATGAATTATTGTCTGCAATCTGCCACTTAAACTTTGCATCAATCATTTAAATTAAACCACCATTTCAACACCAAACTAAACAAGAGGCTGGGAAATCTCAGTCTCTTTGTTTTTTACTTTATTATTTCAATTATCTGGACAACCATCATCAAGGTTACAAATTTTTCTTATCTTGTTGGAAGTCAAAAAACTTTTTAATAGCCCAATCGCCTAAACCAGGGATAACTTGGTAAGCCCAGCCAAGATATGCCACGTATCCTGGAACATTGATTTCTCGTGTTTTATACCCTACATTATTCCAAATTCGACGCGCTAAATCTTCTGGGGAAATAAACATCCATTTTGGCAAATGAGCGCGATAAGTGTAGTCATTATCAGCTTTATCAAAGAACGGTGTATCAATTGGTCCCGGATTTACTGTTAATACTTGAACCCCATAATCCGCTACTTCCATTCGCAAAACATTATCAAATTGAATTACTCCCGCCTTAGTTGCCGAATAAACAGCACTATTTGGCGTTGGAAGTTTTCCGGCTAATGAACCCATATTAATAATTGCACCATACCCTTGGTCCATCATTTGCTTAGCGACACAGCGGCTAATATACATTAACGCTAATAAGTTAGTATGAACCATTTTTTCCATCGACTGGTATGATTCTTTAACGACAGGAATAAAATCACCTAACCCAGCAGAATTAATTAAAACATCAATTCCGCCTACTTCATGCTGAACCTTTGAAAGAACAGCATCAATTTGATCAGGGTCAGTAACATCAAGCTGGTAGGCAAATGCCGGTCGACCAGATAATATCAAACATTTTTTCGCTACTTCTTGTAACTTTTCCAGATTACGAGCAGCAACTACTACTATCGCACCACGACGGGCAGCTTCAAAAGCCAATTCTCTCCCAATTCCGCTTGAGCCACCTGTAATTAATACTACTTCATTTCGTAAAAAGCGTAACATCTTTACTCTTTTTAACATTTTCGCCATCTCTTTTCATTTTTTGAATGGAATATCAATCACATCAAAGTCATTCACAACGCGAGTATCAGGAACAATATTTCGAACTTGATAAGCTAACTGGTAAGCAGCCTTGCCTGTATAGCGGGCCGAAATATGATTTAATAATAATTTTTTTACGCCAGCTTTTTTAGCAATTTCAGCTGCTTGTTTACTAGTTGAATGGTAGTAATTATGGGCCATTTTTGTTTCATCTTTGGCAAAAGTACTCTCATGTACTAATACATCAGCGTTCTGTGCTAATAACACAGCATTATGTGTTTGTCTTGTATCGCCTAAGATAGCAACAATTCTCCCTGGTTGCGGTTTCCCAATAAAATCATGACCATCTAAGGTGCGGCCATCAGGAAGCGTTACTGTTTTTCCTGCTTTCAGCTGACCATAAATCGGCCCCGATGGCACATTTTGTTCTCGCAATTTTTCAACTTGTAGTTCTCCAGGATGATCAGCTTCTTCAATCCGATAACCAAAGCAGGCAATTTTATGATCCAATTTACGAGCAATTACTCTAAAACCATGATCATTAAATAATTCGCCATCATCAGTTAATTCAACAAAGTGCAAGGGATAGCTTAATCGCGATTCGCTTACTTGTAAAGAAGTTTGGACATATTGCTTTATGCCAACTGGCCCATAAATCGTTAATGGCTCAGTCCCTCCTTGGAATGAACGAGAACTTAATAATCCTGGTAGTCCAAAAATATGATCGCCGTGTAAATGAGTAATGAAAACTTTTTCTATTTTACGTGGACGAATAGTTGTGTGCAGAATCTGATGTTGCGTAGCTTCACCAACATCAAACAGCCAAATTGCATTCCGCTCTTCTAATAATCGCAACGCAACACTTGCTACATTACGCTGCTTACTTGGTGAACCGGCGCCTGTTCCTAAAAATTCTAGTTGCATTGATAACTTTCCTACCTTCGTTACATATAATTTTACTGAATAAATTCAAAGACAAATTTCTCGATTCTTACAAGGTCGCCATCTTGGACACCCTTAGCTCTTAACGCATCATCAACCCCCATGTGCCGCAATTGACGAGCAAACCGTAGTTGACTTTCTTCATGAGTTAAGTCAGTCATCTTAAATAACCGAATAAGCTTCTCACCGCCAAGGACCCACGTACCATCTTCATCTTTAGTGATAGTAAAGTCAGCCGTGCTATCTGCCTTCTCAGGGGCAGCTGCACGATATTCAGCAGTAAGCTCTTTATCATGGCTTTCACTATCAAATGATGGTGTCTTATCCAATAGGTCAGCGGTCAATTGCATTAATTGCTGAACGCCTTGGTGGGTTACCGCTGAAATTGGGAATATTTCAGGTTGACTTTCTAAAGTCTTATCTGTGGCTAAGTCTGCTTTAAATGTAGCTAAATTATCATCGGAATTAGGTAAGTCCATCTTAGTAGCTACTACTATTTGTGGACGTTTTAATAATTCTGGATCATAATTTGCAAGCTCTTTATTAATTTGCCGGTAACGTTCAATCGCTTGGTGCGGATCTTCACTACTCATATCAACAAGATGAAGAAGAACACGGGTCCGTTCGATATGCCGCAGGAACTTTAATCCAAGTCCAACACCTTTGGATGCCCCCTCAATTAATCCAGGCATGTCTGCCATTGCAAAATCACGGCCATCCGGTAGCATTACCATCCCCAAATTAGGAGTTAGCGTTGTAAATTCATATGCGGCAATCTTAGGTTTAGCACCAGTTACAACTGATAATAATGTTGATTTTCCAACAGACGGGAATCCAATTAAACCAACATCGGCTAGCATTTTTAGTTCTAGTTCTAAATAATGATCTTCTCCCGGTTCACCATTTTCTGCAATTTCTGGAGCCGGATTCTTAGCACTAGCAAAATGGATGTTTCCACGGCCACCACGACCACCGTTAGCAACAACGAGTTCTTGGCCCTGCTCAACTAGGTCACCAACAATTTCACCGGTATCCAAGTCCCTAACGGTTGTTCCTTGGGGTACAGCAATAACAGTATCTTCAGCACTTGGCCCCGTCATTTGTTTACTCATTCCATTGCCACCGTTTTTTGCCTTAAAGATTCGGTGGTAGCGAAAGTCCATTAAAGTCCTTAAACCTTCATCCACTTTTAAGATAATGCTACCGCCACGGCCCCCATCACCGCCAGCAGGACCACCGTTTGGAACATATTTTTCGCGACGAAACGCAACCATTCCATCGCCACCCTTACCAGCATGTACTTCAATCTTTATTTGATCAACAAACATATTCATAATGAATGTCTCCGTTCTTTAGTCTAATATTTAGTATATTTAAAAATTTAATGTGTGTCAAAATCAGTCATGACTACTTCGTTTTGCTACTTCCGCATTTTTTTGAAGTGATACTTTGATTAATTGTGCTGTTGAACGATTAATTCCTAATGAATGAATCTCATCAACTGACGCTTGGGCAATTTTAGTAATTGAGCCGTACTTTTTTAGTAACTTTGTCCGTGTTCGTGGACCGACACCTTTAATCTCATCTAACCGTGAACTTAGAGAGTGCTTTGTATGAACACGGCGGTGAAATGTGATAGCAAATCGGTGAACCTCGTCTTGAATCCGTTGAACTAAGTAAAAGCCCTGACTACGCGGATTCAGGTTAATATGATGATCATCATCACCAAATAATAGATCAGCAGTCTGGTGCTTATCATTTTTCACCATTCCTACTACTGGAATATCAAGCCCTAATTCATTTTCTAATACATCCTTAACTGCATCCATTTGAATCTCACCGCCATCCATGAAAATCATATCAGGCATGGGCTTATTTTCTTTTAATAACCTCGAATAACGACGACGAATAACTTCCCTTGTACTAGCCGCTTCATCAGCATGATTAACTACGGTTTTTAACTTATACTTACGATAAAAGTTTTTCGCGGGCTCCCCATTAATAAATACAACCATCGCACTTACCGGATCAGCTCCTTGAATGTGGGAATGATCAAAAGCTTCAATTCGGTGTCCTTCCGGAAGGCCAAGTGCATCTGTAATCTCCTTCATTGCACCGGTTGTTTTACTTTGATCCATTTCTAATAAGCGGAATTTTTCATCAAGCGACAACCGTGCATTCTCCTGGGCCATCGCTAACAGGTCCCGTTTCTCCCCACGGACTGGTGTCCTAACCGGCACCCCTAGGATCTCACTAATTTCTTTATTAGGAAGCCCTTTAGGCAACAATATTTCATGAGGCAAGATATTATTCCGTCGATTATAAAATTGAAGAATAAAGCTGGTCATTTCTTCTGTTGCTGTATCAACAATTGGAAATAATTTTTTCTCCCGTTTCATCAATCGTGCTTGCCGGATAAAGAAAATCTGAATTGATAGCCATCCTTTATCCATATAGAAATTAAATAAGTCACGCGGTGTTTTATCATTTGAAATAATCTTTTGTTTTTCAACAGTCACCTCAATGTAATGAAGCTGGTCACGAATTTCAGCGGCGCGCTCAAATTCCATGCTATCGGCTGCTTTGAGCATCTTGTCGGTTAATTGTCGCTTCACTGTGGTGGTATTCCCATTTAGGAATGATTTAATTCTTTTTATTTGGTGATCATACTCGCTTTGCGGAACCTTTTTAAAACAAGCTCCCAAGCATTGACCCATATGATAATACAAGCAAGGACGCCCCTGATACCCATTACAGCGCCTTAATGGGTAAACCTTTTGGATAAAATGCATTGTCTCTTCAGCGGCATAAACATTCGGGTATGGACCGAAGTAGTATCCGCCATCTTTTTTTATTTTACTTACAATTTTAATTTGCGGATCATGCTCATTGGTTATCTTTATGTAAGGATAGCCGGTTCCTTTTTTTAACTTAATATTAAAATACGGTTGATGTTTTTGAATTAACGTTATTTCAAGTAAAAAGGATTCCTTATTAGTAGAAGTTACGATTGTTTCAAAGTCTGCAACCTCTGATACCATTTTAGCAACTTTACCAGTATGACTACTCTTAAAATATGAGCGCACTCGATTTTTTAAATTTTTAGCTTTACCAACATAAATTATCTGATCATTAATATTTTTCATCAGGTAGCATCCTGGCTTGTCAGGTAACAATGCTAGTTTATGCTCTAAATGTTCACTGGCCATAGTAGAATCCCTCCGAAAAATTTGTTAACACTATATTATATCTGAAAAAGCATTACCTTGGCAAAAGAAGTGTTTATAAATAATTGTTATTTATTAAGATTTATGCTAGCATTTTGTCAAATATAGAAAAGGAGCTTTTACAAATGGGATTAGTCACTAGAAGAAACGAGCAGCTCGACAAATTATTTGATCAATTTGCAGTTGACCCGAAAAAGCCAAAAGCAAAAGTAGAAAAAGTGGATAAGGATAAGAAAAAGAATACCGACAAAGCAGATAAGAAAGATTAAAAATAAGCGGAGATGTGATGAATTCATATCCCCGCTTATTATTTAACCTTGTTTTTTGAAACCAGCTGGATATCGCCGATTTAACTCGTTAATGTTTGCTTTAGCTACTTCTTCAAACGGAATATCTGCCCATTCTGCTATCTGGGATAAGTACCATAAAACATCACCCATTTCATGAATGAGTTCTTTGCGATCTAACTTACGTCCCCGAAAAGTATAATTTTTTACTAAATCAACAACTTGTCCTGACTCACCTGCTAATCCTAATGCACAATTCGTCAGTACTTGTTCGTTTCCATATAAGGTTCGTTTTGCTGCATTTTGATATTCATTAAAATCCAACTTAGTTCTTCCCCATTCGCTCTTCAATCCATTGCCAAACATCATCTTTACCCTTTTTTTCTGTCGCCGAGAATAAAATAATCGGTGTCGACTTATCAACTTCAAGGGTCTTTTTGATAAGACTTAGCTGACGGTTCCACGCACTCCGCTTTACCTTATCAATTTTAGTTCCAACAACCAATGTCGGAATATTATAATATTGTAGCCAATTATACATATTAACATCGTCAGGAGTTGGTGCATGTCGAGCATCCACTAATTGGATAACTCCACGCAATTGCTCACGCTGGGTCAAATACTGCTCAATCATTTGCCCAAAACGCTCTCGTTCCTTTTTTGAAACCTTTGCATACCCATAACCTGGCACGTCAACAAAATATACTTTATCTTCAACATTATAAAAATTTAAAGTTTGTGTTTTACCAGGCTGGCTTGATGTATGAGCAAAATTCCGCCGATTAATTAAAACATTGGTTAATGATGATTTTCCAACATTAGAACGACCAACTAATGCAATTTCTGGAATATTAGTTTTTGGATACTGCTCATCACTTACCGCACTAATTGTCAAATCTACATTGTGAACTTCCATGCCAATCCCTCATCTCCTACCTTTTAAGAAGCTTTTTCGTCTTTTAAAACGTAACGAGGTTCTGTATGCTGAGTTACACACCGTTTATCAATAATAACTTTTTCAACATCCTTGCGACTTGGTAAGTCAAACATTACATCTCGCATAACATCTTCAATAATCGAGCGCAACCCACGAGCACCGGTATTACGTTTTATTGCTAACTGCGCCATTGCCCGCAATGCACCATCAGTAAAGGTTAATTCACTGCCATCAAGACGGATTAACTCTTTATATTGCTTAACTAGGGCATTCTTAGGCTCTGTAAGAATTCGAACGAGGTCATCTTCATCAAGTTTCTCAAGAGCCGTCATTACTGGTAATCGACCAATAAATTCTGGAATTAATCCAAATTTAAGTAGGTCCTCAGGAATAACATGTTGCAATATATTCTTATCAGTAACAGTTTCAGCTTCTCGGGAATCCGTACCAAATCCAATTGTCTTATCTCCAAGACGTTCTTTGACAATTGTTTCGATCCCATCAAAGGCTCCACCTACAATAAAGAGAATATTTTTAGTATCTACTTGAATAAACTCTTGCTGTGGATGTTTTCGTCCCCCCTGAGGCGGTACATTAGCAATTGTTCCTTCAAGAATCTTTAATAGAGCTTGCTGAACCCCTTCACCTGAAACATCACGGGTAATTGATACATTTTCACTTTTCTTAGCGATTTTATCAATTTCGTCAATGTAGATTATTCCTTTTTCTGCTCGCTCAACATCAAAATCGGCTGCCTGGAGCAACTTTAGGATAATATTTTCAACATCTTCACCCACATAACCAGCTTCAGTTAATGTAGTTGCATCTGCAATAGCAAACGGTACATTAAGGATTCGTGCTAATGATTGGGCAAGATATGTTTTCCCTGAACCTGTTGGCCCAATCACCGCAATGTTACTTTTCTGCAATTCAGTATCATTATTATCGCCACTCATCATAGCATTGACACGCTTATAGTGATTATAGACAGCAACTGCTAATGTTTTCTTTGCATCGCCTTGACCAATTACATAATCATCAAGCTCTGCAACAATTTCTTCTGGCGTTGGAACACGAAATGCCTTTTTTGCTTCATCTTCTGCTAGTTCTTGATCAATAATTTGTTTACAAAGGTCTACACATTCGTTACAAATATAAACACCAGGACCAGCAACAATTTTTTTCACTTCATCCTGGGATTTTCCACAAAATGAACAGTGAACTGAATCCATACCACTGGTATCTTCAAACATAAATGGACCTCCTCTAAGACTTATTAAAACATAATAACAAAATTACCGTTTAATTTCGACTAATTAAACTCTCCTTGGCAAAAAAAACGCCCAATCAAAGTGATTGGACATTTTGATTAGTAATCATTAAGCTAATTACTTATTTGTCAGACTTTTTATCGTCCTTAACTTGCTTTGCTGAATCAGCAACCAAGTCAACTGCCTTCCGAATCTTGATGTCATGAGTCAACATATCATTTGATAATGCCTTCTTCACAGCATCTTCTTCCATTCCATATTGCTTAGCAAGATCAGAAACTTCCTTAGCAATTTCGTCTTCAGTAGCATCTAACTTAGCATCGTCAACAATTGCTTCTAATACAAGGTTAGTTTTTACACGTTGTGCAGCATCATTAGCAAATTGCTTCTTCAAGTCTTCTTCTTTTGTACCAGTAATTTGGAAGTACATTTGAGGACTAATTCCTTGTTGTTGCATACCAGCTAAGTATTGTTGCATTTGACGGTTAGTATCATCATCTAACATTGCTTGTGGAATATCTTCAATTTCAGCATTAGCAACAGCCTTGTTAATAGCAGCGTCTTCAATGGCAGCCTTTGCTTGATTATCCTTTTCTTCTTGAAGTTGTTTCTTAGTCTTTTCCTTCAATTCTGCTAAAGTATCAACGTCTTCGTCAACATCCTTTGCAAAATCATCATCAAGTTCTGGTAATTGCTTTTCCTTGATTTCGTGGATCTTAACTTCGAATAATGCGTCTTTACCTGCAAGGGACTTTTCATGGTAATCTTCAGGGAAAGTAACATTTACATTAACATCTTCATCAGCATTGTGACCAATTAATTGATCTTCAAAGCCAGGAATGAATGATCCTGATCCCAATTCAAGAGAATAGTTTTCTGCAGAACCACCATCAAACTTCTTGCCATCTACACTACCAGTATAGTCAATAACAACTGTGTCACCCTTTTCAGCTGGCTTGTCTTCTTTTAATACAAGTTCAGCTTGTTGTTGACGCTTAGTTTCAAGTGCGTCATCAACGTCAGCATCAGTAACAGTAGTGTCTTGAGCTGGAACTTCCATACCCTTATATTCGCCTAATTTTACTTCTGGCATAACGTCAACTTCAGCAGTTAATACCCATGGTTGACCCTTTTCCATACTCTTAATATCAATCTTAGGTTGATCAACAGGTTGGATATTAGTTTCTTTTACAGCTTCGTTATATGCATCAGGCAATACCTTGTTTAATGCATCTTGATATAATGATTCTTCACCGTACATTTGGTTAAAGATTTGACGTGGGACACGACCCTTCCGGAATCCCGGAACAGTAATCTTTTTACGAGTTTCAACGAATGCTTCGTCAATTCCCTTGTTAATAGTGTCGACATCAATTTCAAATGTCAATGTACCTTTGCTGGCATCGCTATCGCGTTCCCATTTTGCTGACATTTTATTTCCTCCAATAACAAATCAATTTGACCAATTAATAAAAATAATTAGTCTTTACATACTATATTAGTTTACCGTAGGAGACCAGTAATTGCAACTTATTGCGAGCTGATCAACTAGTTATTTTTCAAATAAATTTCCTAAAGAAAAAAGACTTGGGAAAACCCAAGCCTTTTTAGCGCACATGCACTTAAAATTAGTCTAAGATGTCAGATACAACACCGGCACCAACAGTGTGTCCACCTTCACGAATAGTGAACTTAAGACCCTTTTCAAGAGCAACTGGCTTTTGTAAGTTAACAGTAAATGTAACGTTATCACCAGGCATAACCATTTCTACACCATCTGGTAATTCAATAGTACCAGTAACATCAGTTGTGTGGAAGTAGAATTGTGGACGGTAGTTTGAGAAGAATGGAGTGTGACGACCCCCTTCTTCCTTGGTCATAACATAAACTTCACCCTTGAAGTTCTTGTGAGTTTGGATTGAACCTGGTTCAGCCAAAACTTGACCACGTTGGATTTGATCGTGTGAAATACCACGAAGAAGTACACCAACGTTGTCCCCAGCTTCACCAAGGTCAAGAGTCTTGTGGAACATTTCCAAACCAGTAACAGTTGACTTAAGAACGTCATCAGTTAAACCAACGATTTCAACTTCGTCACCGATCTTAACAGTACCACGATCGATACGACCGGAAGCAACAGTACCACGACCAGTGATAGTAAATACGTCTTCGACAGGCATCATGAATGGCTTGTCAGTAGGACGCTTTGGAGTTGGAATGTAATCATCAATAACATCCATTAAGTGAAGGATAACCTTTTCTTGTTCTGGGTCACCTTCAAGTGCCTTAAGAGCGGAACCACGAATAACTGGAATATCATCACCAGGGAAATCGTATTCGCTAAGTAAGTCACGAACTTCCATTTCAACTAAGTCAACTAATTCGTCATCGTCAACTAAGTCAGTCTTGTTTAAGAAGACAACGATGTATTGAACACCAACCTGACGAGCAAGAAGAATGTGTTCACGAGTTTGTGGCATAGGACCATCAGTAGCAGCAACAACAAGGATAGCACCATCCATTTGTGCAGCACCAGTGATCATGTTCTTAACGTAGTCAGCGTGTCCAGGGGCATCGATGTGTGCGTAGTGACGCTTTTCAGTTTCGTATTCAACGTGGGCAGTGTTGATAGTGATACCACGTTCCTTTTCTTCTGGAGCAGCATCGATATCAGCGTAATCTTCTGCCTTTGCTAAACCTTTGGCTGCCAATACCTTTGTAATAGCAGCAGTTAAAGTAGTCTTCCCGTGGTCAACGTGGCCAATAGTACCAATGTTAACGTGGGGTTTTGTACGTTCATAATGTTCTTTTTCAGCCATTAATGAAAACCTCCTGATAATTTACAAGTATAATGCCAGTACACCATAAACGGTGGCCGACATACCCTTATACATATTGTACAACTTCTTTTCGCCAATTGAAAGCTTTAATCTTAGGCTCTGAAGAAGAATTCTTAAATATAATATCAACTATCTGCGCATTTGTAAATGTATTTGACTAATGTTTTTCCATTAATTCATCAATCTGTTCTCCTAAACGGGATTGCCACTTAGCTGCGCCAGACTTTTCTTTAATTGTTTTTCCTTCGATTCGTCCGATTAAAATATTAATCCATTCATCAATATCAACAATCGTTTGTTCTACCCGCGGATATAAAAACATTACCTGTAATTGAAATTCCTGGCTTGCTAGCCTTTCCGTTTGCGGATTCTGATTTCCGCATTTAATTGAAATTAATCTTTTTCCCTCAGCAACAATCGGTAATCCATTTAACGGTAATAAATCAGCTGGTATTACGGTATACTCGGTTTTATCTAGCCAATAAATAGTAACCGGATCGTTCACCTGTAATTTACATAACAATTCAACTAAACTCGATTTTACAAGCGGATGAGTATACGGATCACGCAGTAAGAATTTAGAGCCTGTAATAAATTCATTTAACGGTAATTTAAAGGCTGCTTGCAACCTACTCTGCTGCTCAGTAAGAGAATAATCACCCAGATGGTAAAAGTCTCGCAATCGCGCCTGCAGTGTCTCCTGATATTCTTGGCGCGACTTTTCTTCGCCTGCAACTACTAGGGACAATAACTTATCTTGCCACTGAGAAAGGTTACTAATTACCTGTCTTGCTAAAACAAACAATTCATTTTGAACTAAAATACTAATAGCAATCTGAGCATCTGTAAAATCATCAAACATCACTTCTAAATACTCAAATAAATACGTACATGCCCTTGTGAACTGTTGTGTATGATATAGGGCAATAATAGTTAATCGCCCTACTTCAGAATCATCGACTTCAGTTACGAGTTCCTCTAAAATTTCACTAGCATCTTGCCACTGCTCTTCGTCAACTAATTTTTTAGCTTGGAGGTATTTATCTTGTTGGGCTTCATTCATCGTATCACCCTTTTTTCTAAATCAAATGCAATCTTCATCATTTTTAATTATGACACGTTCAAATATATATTCACACAAAAAGAAATTTATTTATTGAGACACATAAAGGCTGAGAAAAAACTTTTTGCTTTTTCCCAGCCTATTAGCATAATAGCAACATCACTTATAATTATTTATTTTCTCTTGCCGCTCGCTTTTTACCACGGCCACGATGATGTTCTTTATTTGACCGTTGTTTTGCTGGGGCTTCTTCTTTTTTCTCAGCAGCATTCTTATTTCTCTTTGCATGCTGATTAATTTCCATAATTACTGGTAAGATTACCGGATGACGCTTTGTCTGATCGAATAAGAAACGGTTCAGCTTATCACGAACATCTTGTTTTAAGTGGCTCCAGTCAAATTCTTTTTGGTCAAGATTTTCTTGCACAATTTTTTCTACTAGGTCCGCACTTTGTTGCATAAGCTGACGATTAGTCTTAACAAACACAAAACCGCGAGATGTAATTTGCGGACGGGCCACAATTTTCTTCTTCTTACGATCAATTGTTGCTACAACAACGAAAATCCCATCTTCAGATAAAACACGCCGGTCACGGAGAACGATATTACCAATGTCACCAACACCCGTACCATCAATCATCGTATTACTTACATCGATATGTTCACCAACATGGAATTTACCGTTTTTATAAGTTAAAACGTCCCCTTTATTAACAATAAAGATATTTTCTTTAGGAATCCCAACTTTCTCTGCTAATTCAGCGTGACGATCCAGCAGTCGATATTCTCCTTGAATAGGAATAAAGAATTTTGGCTTCATAAAGTTTAACATCAACTGTTCATCATTTTGATTAGCATGTCCAGAAGGGTTTAAATCGTCAGAGATAAATTTAACTTCTGCTCCTGTCCGATAAATCATATCCTTTGTCTTTTGCACTTCTGTCTCTTGTGCATATGAAGGAGTTGTTGTTACAAACACAAGGTCTGTCCCTGTTAGTTGTAAATTAGGGTTATCGCCATTAGCAATTTGCTGTAAGGATTTGATTGGCTCACCCATTTTACCAGTCTCCAAAATAACAACCTGATTAGGCTCTAATTTTTCAGCTTCTTTTCGGCTAATAAAAAGATCATCCGGCAAGTCTAATTTACCTAAATCCATCGCTGTATCAATAATTTGTTCAATATCTTCACCAGACAAGACAATTTTACGATTTACTGCAATTGCTGCATTAATGATTTGCTGAACACGCATAATATTAGAAGCAACACTAGCAACAATAATTCGGCCATTTTGATACTTAAAAGTCTCTTTAATATACTCGCCAATATCTTGTTCTCGGGCAGACGCACCTGTGATTCCAGCCCCAGCAGAATCACTTAAAAGCGCCAACACACCTTGTGAGCCAATTTCGGCTAATCGCGCTAAATCCGTTTGATAACCCTTTTTAGCGGTTTGATCAAACTTAAAGTCCCCGGTGTAAACAATATTTCCTGCCTTAGTTTCTAAGACAATCCCCAATGTTTCAGGAATTGTGTGGGTTGTCTGGAAGAAAGAAACAGTCACATCGTTAAAATCAATCGCGGTTGAGGCGTCTACAACATGAAAATCCTTAAATTTCTTAACTTCTTTATGGCTCTTAACTGCCAGCTTTGCTAAAGCAATTGTCATTTCACTACCAAAGACTGGAACATTAAAGTCCATTAAGAAGTATGGCAAAGCTCCAATCGAGTCAGCATGTCCATGAGTTAAAAAGACACCAACAATTTTATCCTTATGCTCACGTAAATATTCCCAATCAGGAATGACAACATCTATTCCCATCAACTCATTTTCTGGGTACTTTAATCCAGTATCTAAAATAAAAATTTGGTCTTCAATCTCAACGGCATACATGTTCTTTCCATTTTCACGTACACCACCAAAAGGAATAATCTTAATATTATTATCCATTGATTTGGCTCCTTTGATATTTAGTTTTGAACCTCTTACTAACTAATCGTATATCAGTAAGAATTTTCTATCGTTCATAATAGCTATAAATATCTTACCACAATCAATGAGAATTATGGAATAAAAACAAAAACACCCTACCTTCAAATAAAGGTAGAGTGCCTGAGCAATAGTAATTACCGACGTAAGCCTAACTTTTGAATAAGTTCACGGTATGCAGGTAAGTCAGTCCGACGTAAGTAAGCTAATAAGTTACGACGGTGACCGATCTTCTTCATTAAACCACGTTGTGAGTGGTAATCATGCTTGTGTGTACGAAGGTGGTCGTTCAATTCGTTAATATCTGCAGTTAAAACAGCAACTTGAACTTGTGTTGAACCAGTGTCTCCTTCGTGTGTTGCAAATTCCTTAATAATTTGATCTTTACGTTCTTTTGAAATAGCCATGCTATTTTCCCACCTTTCAATATTTATCCGCCTAAGTTCTAAGTATAACGTCGGTGAGGATCGCTAAACTGAGAAGAGGCAATTGCTACTTTATTGAAGTAACCTATACAAATATACATAATATTTCTTAATGATGCAACTATTTCTAGTAAATTTTGACTTGATCCGCGTTAGCTATTGCATTGCTGGCTAGTCTTTTGTATAATGACAAATGTTGAAAATTCTGGTCAACTGAAAATCGGGTAACGGAGGTGAAACTCATGCCAATCATCAAATCAGCAATTGAACGTGTTCGGACTAGTGAAAAAGCTGAAGCACGGAATGCTTCACAATTAAGCCAAATGCGGACTGCTATTAAGAAGTTCGACAAGGCAAAGCTTGCTGGCGCAGATAACCTTGATGACTTATACAAGGCTGCTATTTCAGCAATTGACCGTGCCCACTCTAAGGGTCTTATCAAGGCTAACAAGGCTGCACGTGACAAGTCACGTCTTTCAGCACGTTACGCTAAGTAAATAAAAAGAGCAACTATTAATTTTGGTTGCTCTTTTTATTTTTCACTCAAAATGCTAACAATTAGATTATTTTATCCTTACATAACGAAAATCCCTAGAGCTAATTTTGACCTAGCTCTAGGGATTTTTCTAAAAAAATTCTATCTCTTAATTAGTTGTCTTTTATTTTGTTGAGAATATTGCAGCATAAACAACTGAAATAACAATGAAGGATCACGTTGAGTCGTTTTTAATGATTGTTCTATCCGGATTAAACCTAAATAAGCATTTTCAAGACTTTCCATTGAAAAATTACGAATAGTTTTTAAGGCAAGCTTGACTCGGTAAGGGTGAACATTGAGTTTACTTGCTAAACTTCCCTGACTGAGGCCGCGATTGCTTAAGGTTTTAATTTGAATCAATAAACGGAACTGCCCTACTAGAACCGCATTTATTCTTAATGGTGGCTGCTGTCCTTCAAGTAGTTGTTGATATAAATCTAACGCTCTCGTTTGACTATGTTGGAGGACAGCCGTTACTAAGTCGAAAACATTTTCATCTAATGATTGCGGGACTAATGCCGCTACCATTTGTTGATCAATCTTTTTCCCTTGATATGCTAAAATTTTTAATTTTGTCAAATTAGCATTCATCATTTCATAATCTGCATTTGTTCGCTGGACCAATTCATCTAATGCCCCTGACGTAATCTCAAAATCATCAGTTGCTAATTGTTGTGCTACCTTTTGCCGCGCTTGTTGCTCATTAAGGGGACTAGCATCAACTAGGACTGCTGTCTTTTTTAAGAGTTTTACAATTCCTTTGCGTCCATCAAGTTTTTCATAAGGAGCTGTAAATACAAGAACTGTTGACGATTCTGGATGTTCAAGATACTTTTTTAAGCTATCTAAATCATGTTCAACTTTTGAATGTTTTTTTTCGCCTGTTAGAAAAAAGGGCTTATTAACGATAACTAAGCGCCGTTCACCAAAAAAAGGCGTTGCCATCGCGTCATCTAAGGCTACTGCTAATGGTGTAGTTTCCATGTCATAACGCCCAATATTCATAACCCGTTCATTTTCAGGAATAAGTCCCATAAATTTATCAATTGCCTCTTGTTGAAGTACCTGTTGAGTTCCTAAAACTAAATATACCATCGCTGGCGTCTTTGTTTTTAGTTGCGCAGATAATTGGGTAACGTCCATTTTGTTTCATCTCCCCTCAATGTAGTTTTCAATTTTCCTTTTTGACCAAAGTATATATATTGTATCATTCCATAACGTTGCGTCGATAAATAATTTATATTTAACATTTGAAAATGATCAATTGTTATTTTATCTGGGTGATGATACCGATTAAAACGTCCAGCAGAAATTATTGCATACCTAGGGCCAATCGTTTGAAGAAAAGACAGGTTACTAGATGTCTTACTTCCATGATGCCCTGCTTTTAAAATATCAATTTTTAATTGGGGGTATTTTTGAATTACTTTTTGTTCATTTTGCTGATCCAAATCGCCAGTAAAAAGAAAAGTTTTACCACCAAAATTTCCAGTTAAAACCAATGAATCTTCATTTTTCCCTTCTCCAGTTGTAAAAGGATGCAAGACCTGTAATGGCAGCTTAGGAATTTTCACCGTATCAGTCACTGGAATTATCCTTACTGTCCTTTGTTTAGCACTATTAACCTTATTAAGAAAGCTATCCTGCCGTTCCATACCAGCCGGAACAATTATCCATTTCACATTTATATTATCTAAAATTGTTGTTAAGTAACCAATGTGATCTGCATCGTGATGACTCAAATAAATCGCATCTAAATGGTTTATCCCCTTACTTTTTAAGTAATTAATCGTTATTCGTTGTGCATCATTTTGGCGATTTCCTATATTAGCCCACTCAGGCTTCCTAAAGTTTAACTTGCCTCCAGTATCAATCATTAACACACGGCGGTTAAATGGTTCACGAATAATTATGGAGTCTCCTTGACCAATATCAACAAAAGTAACTTCCCCACTAAACGGAAAATGAATAACTCCTCCTGTTATAACATACATTAAAATTAGTGCTTGCCATAATTTGGGTGAAAAGCCTTGAGAGAATACTAATAATGTTAACAAGAATAGTAATATTGCCAATAATAATGGCGGTTTGCCAAAATGAATCATTCCTGGAAAACTTGATAACCAGTCTAACAGGTGTTGAAAATGTTGCAGACCAGCATTAATCACATATGTTAAAAACGGGCAAATCTTAAAACTAAGTGCACCAATTAACACAGCCGGAAAAATAATAGCAGCAAATAACGGAATAATTAAATAACTAACTAAAAAGCTTAAAAAATGCACCTCGTATACGTAACTCAACAATGAGGGTAAACTTATTAAGTTCAAAAAAAGGGATTGTTTAAAGCCATGAATTGATGATGGAAGCACTTGTAATACAAAGGATAATAAATAGCTTAACTGACCCCCTAAAGTTAGCAACAACATTGGGTCAATTACTAAACCGATTAATAAACTAATGGACCACCCATCAAGCGGATCTAAATGAAGATACTCGTGAAGCAATCCTAGTTCCGCCATTATTGTCGCCCGGATTAAACTCGCTGCTCCTCCACCGATAATAAGGTAAACAGGCAATAAAAGAATCAAAAATAAATCAATCATTTCTCTTGTCCACCATAATTGAACCAATATTCGCCGAACTAAAACTGTTAAGAGTACAATATGCATCCCTGAAATACAGAACAAATGCAATAGCCCTAATTTCTTAACACTAATCATTAACTCTGCCGAATTCTCATTACTGTTACCAATGATTAACTGCTGGCAATAGGCATTAATAGGATATGGTAAGCAATCAAAATATAAACTGAGCTTTTTTCTCCATTCATGGCATATTCTCTTCATTCCATGACCTTGCTCAGTGATTAGCGTTATTCGACCAATTCGGAATTCATTACAAATTCGGCGATGGTAGCTATAGTGCAATTTATCAAATTGATTCTCATTTGTATTTGGAATAATTGGTTGGATTTGACCATCAACTTCCCAAACAGAAGTCTTTGTTAGATTATTAATATTATTTGCCTGTTGCCTTGATTTTAGTGAGAAAGAAATTAGTTCCCGTTGCCCAGTACGCAGATCCTTTGCAATTCCCGTCATAAAATTTCCAGAAATCCTTAAATCATCTGGGTATACCAGTAACGTCTGCTTAATTCGCACCCGCTCACTGACCAGTCTCATCGCTAAATTTTGCTTTATTATCAAACAAAAGCCTAGCATTAAAACACATATCAGGCTGCTAATCCCCAGCACTATTTCACGCTTTAATTTAACTAAGCGAAAAAATAGTAATAGCAACAACAAAAATAACCAGTGTGAACCGAAGAAACTAACGGTCACCAATCCAGCAGTCAACGCTGGAAAAATCCAAAAATGATGGATATGCTAATTCTGCTCTGGATTAATGTATTGATCCAGATTTACCTGTTCTAAAATATTACTATCTAACTTAATTTGATGAAGTTCCACATTTTTTAGTTTAATTAATTTCATTGCATAGTCATCATTATGATAATTACGAATATAGTTTATCTCCTTAATCCCAGTCTGTAATAAACTCTTTGTACATTGTAAGCAAGGAAAGTCCGTTACATAAAGACTCGCCCCATCTGCAGAAACGCCAAACTTTGCACATTGTAATAATGCATTCATTTCTGCGTGGATGGTTCGCACACAATGTCCATTTCGTAAATAGCAACCTTCATCTATACAATGATCATCTCCTGCAACAGAACCATTATATCCGCCAGCGATTATTCGCTTATCACGCACCAAAACCGCCCCGACCGACAAGCGATTGCACGTACTCCGCGATGCCAATAATGCTGCCTGAATCATAAAATACTGATCCCAACCAATTCTCTGTTTCATAATATTTCACTCCTCTTTATTTGAAGTATAGTATAGCAAAAACTTTCATCAAATTAAAAATTAGACTGATAAATGATCTTTCAATTTAGCAACCGTCTTATCACCAAAGCCGTTTATCTCTTTTAGCTCTTCAACGTTCTTAAATTGACCGTGTTCCTGGCGATATTGTAAAATCAAATCTGCTTTTTTATCGCCGATTCCTGTAATTTGGCACAGTTGTTCTTTAGTTGCGGTATTTAAATTTACCATTGAAGAGTTAGCAGCTTGGCCTCCATCTACAGAAGAAGTGCCTGTTTCAACTGGTCCTTGAATGGTTTCACCTTGGACCGGTATATAGATCATTTGCTGGTCAGTCAGTTGTTTAGCTAGGTTTACTTGGCGCAAATCAGCATTGGGTAACGGCCCGCCAGCGATACTTAATGCTTCATTTATGCGATCTTCTGCTTTTAATTGATAAACGCCCGGTCTTTTCACCGCACCTTTTATATCAATTGCCACTGATGACTTAGCAGGCTTAGAATTCGTCATACTCTCTCTGCTATCACTACTTGCTAAAACAGCATTAGTATTTGTACTTGAAATAGGTAAATCGTTATCATGGCTGTTAGTTACCCAGTATCCACCAACAGCTGCTATAATCATTAGGATAATTATTTGCAGCCGATACCGGTCCCAAATCGCTGCTAATTGTTCCATCCTTTCACCCCCCTATATTATAAATACGTAAAAATTTAATTTTTGCATTAAAAAAGCGTGATCCAATTCTGGTATCACACTTTTTTAGTTATTTATGTGTCTGTAGGTAGTTTACTGCTTCATCAAAAGAGGTTACTGGAACAACTTTCATTCCTGGAGCATATTTCTTAGCTGCTTTTTTTGCCATTTGATAATTGGTCATATGGTCTTCTTCATATTTTAAGATTTCTTTTGTTGGCTTGATATACGGGGCAAAGAAAATTGTTGCGCCAGCACGATGGGCAGCAATCACCTTTTTATCAATACCACCAATTTCACCTACTGTTCCATCTGAACTTATTGTTCCCGTTCCAGCTATTTTACGACCATGCTGTAAATCTTTACCGCTAATTTGTTGATAAATCTGCAAACTAAACATCAGTCCGCCAGAAGGCCCCCCGTATTGCCCAGCATCAACCTTAACCGGAATTTTCGTTTTTACCTGCATGTTATTCGTTAAAATAATTCCAATTCCAGTTTTATTGGTATTGGCGATTTTAACTAGTGGATGGGTTACCGTTTTAGTTTTACCATCGCGAGTATAGGTAACTGCTAATGGTGTGCCAATTTTTTTAGCAGCAATGTACTTTTGAAATCCTTGCGCCGTATTAAAGTGACGTCCATCAACCTTGGTAATTGTATCGCCGACATGAATATCACGTTTAAATTTGGAATTAGGCTGGACCTGAAGAACATAGATCCCTAAATAATGCCGATCTACTTTCTGATGCGCTGCTTGATAAGCTACCGCAATTGCCTCATTAATTGAGCTATCCATGTAAAACTTTTGGACACGGTCAAAGGTTGCGCTATTTTGTCCCCCTGTTACATCATCGGCACTTTCAATCGACATATATGGTACCATTTTCGCATATAAATAAGTAGCTGGGTGAGCACGCTGAATTGCGACCGAAGTTAACATAAAACTACCCTTATAGCGATCAGGATGTCCCTTTATTTTTACAAATGATTGTAAATCAGCTGCCGTACCTGGACTTTCAATGTATGAATTTAACGGCCAAAACAGGAAACATCCTAATAGTAGAACCAGTCCTAAAACGACACCGATTCGCCGTAATATTACATTATCTTGTTTCTTCATTATCTTGCTTAACCCGTAACATTTCGCGTTCTGCTAACCGTTTTTTCAATGCTTCGTTAATATTGGCTGGTAAGTAAGCAGAAATGTCACCACCAGCTGATGTGACTTCCTTTAGTAAGCTACTTGATAAATGTTGATATTCTGGTTTTGCAAGGAAGAAGACCGTTTCGCATTGATCATCCAAAAAGTTATTCATTGCCGCGATATCCCGTTCATATTGAAAATCGGTTGTATTTCTGAGACCGCGCATTAAATAATCGGCACCAATTCGATTCATAAGGTTAACTGTTAAACCTTCTGTTGTAATAACAGAAACATTATCTAATCCGCTAACTGCTTCTTTAATTTGTGCCACTCGTTCTTCCACGGTAAACAATGGATTCTTGCTCTCGTTTGTCATAACCGCAACTGCCAATTGATCAAACAGGGCACTCCCCCGTTTAATTAGGTCCAAGTGTCCAAGAGTTAATGGGTCAAAGGATCCTGGAAATACTGCAACTTTCATTATTCTGACTTCCTTTCACGTTGATAAATAGTCAATACCGTTATTCCATATTCTTGCCGACGAATAAATCTAAATCCAGATAAATCAGTTGGTAAATTTGCATTTTGATCAGTCTCGGCAACTATAATGGCGTCATCTGCCAACAAATCATTCTCTACCATTTTTGTTAAATCATCAACAATTTGTTGCTTAGCATATGGAGGGTCTAAAAATACTAAATTAAATCTTAAACCATCTTTTTTAAATAAATTTAATGCTTTATGGGCATCCATCTTATAGACATCAAACTGTTCCTCGTGCTTTGTAACAGCAATATTCTTTTTAATCGTTTTAATCGCTTGATACTGACGGTCAACAAGAACTGCCCGCTTAATACCACGTGAAACGGCTTCAATACTCAAACCGCCACTTCCCGCATACAAATCAAGACTTGTTCCTTCATCAAAATAAGGACCAATAATATTAAATAAAGCTTCTTTCACTTTATCTGTTGTTGGTCGTGTTGCCATTCCAGGAACAGCACTAAGTTTACGACCACCAAAGTCTCCTGCAACTATTCTCATTTCTTATCATCCTCATCATGTAGTCGATAAAGTCCTGTTACTTCAAGATCCGTTAAAGTTGGATCTAAATCTGGGCGTGCTGATAATTCGACTTTCCTTACCGCACGTAATCGACTTACCTTTTCCTTTATCTTTTCAACGTCACTCTGGTCTACATACATTACCACATAATGCATTCGGCGTGAAATGTAATCAATTTGGCCATAGTGACGCAGTGCCCGAATTACACGGTTATTATTAATATAAATTATTAGCGATCGACGCGGAATTAATTTAAACATCCTTTTCGCCTCCCGCTTCTGGAATAAATGGCTTTCCCATCACTAACCGTTCACGATTTTGCTGCATACTAATATTCATTACAATTCCGACAGTAGCTGATAAGATCAACATACTTGAACCACCATAGCTAATAAATGGAAAAGTAACACCTGTAATCGGCAATAAGCCGAGAACCCCACCAATATTAAAAAGTGTTTCAACCGTCAAAAATGTAGCAGAGCCGTAGCAAATCAATGTTTCATATAAACTGTCAGCACGGACCCCAACCTGAATTATCCGACAAATCAAAAATAATAAGGTAACCAAAATCACAGTAACACCTACTAATCCTAGTTCTTCACTAGTAATCGACATAATGAAATCGGTGTTTGGTTCTGGAAGATATCCTAACTTTTGGATACTATTTCCAAGACCAACACCAAATACGCCACCGTTACTAATTGCATAATAGGAGTTAACCAGCTGGCTTCCTGACCCGCTCGCATTCCCAAACGGATTTAAGAAAGCGACAAAACGAGCAACTTGATATCCGCCACCCTGAAGCATTCCAGTTTCCACTAGTCTTTCAAGGCCCAGATAACCTACAGCAGGTAACACAAGAATTATCCCTAATCCAAATCCCCACTTATAATCAGCTGCTAAAAGCATAATAGCAATAATTGCGGCATTAATTGCCATCCCCCCGATGTCAGGTTGAATCACAATTAAGCCAAGAAATACAATTACAATTAGCCAGGGTCCTTTAGCATCAGTCGTAAAATGCTGTCCACGTTGACGAATTTTATCCATGCGATCTGACAAATACAAAATAAAATACAATTTGCAGATTTCAACTGGCTGGATATTAAAGAATCCTAAAGATATCCAGCCCTTTGCCCCATTAACCGCCCTACTAAATACTAGTACGATTACAAGGAGCGCACCGACCACTAACGTTGAATCACGTAAAAACTTCGGCGTACGGTAATGTCTTAAAGGATAATTAGCTAAAATTGCCATTACCGTTACACCTATTAAGACATATATTGTTTGTTTTATTAGATATCCTAGCGGCGATCCACCATTTTGCATCTCAATGGAAGCACTCGCAGAATAGACCATTACAATTCCAATCAAACATAAAGCAAGGTATGGGACTAAAATGTAATAATCAAGGTAGCGGATATTATTCCATACAGAACGAATCTTACGGAATCTTAGTTTCTTTTTACTCACAAAGTGCACCTACCTAAAGATAAAATACAACCATTATTATACAACAAAAAAAAGCCTGAGAAGCCAGTCAGCCTCCCAAGCTTTTTTAAATATTTACTTCCGTGAAGCAGCACGACGACGTTTTGCTTCCTTTTCCCGTGCATTAGTATTAAGAATCTTTTTCCGAAGACGAATATTTTCAGGTGTAATTTCACAATATTCATCCTCGTTTAAGAATTCAAGTGATTCTTCAAGGGAGAAGTGAGTAGGAGTCTTGATATGAGCCATTTCGTCTGAACCTGCAGCACGAACGTTTGTCAAGTTCTTACCCTTAGTGATGTTAACAGTGATGTCATTTTCACGACTGTTTTCACCAACAATCATACCTTCATATACTTCCGTACCTGGATCAATCAATAACTGTCCACGGCTTTCAATACCCATCATTGCGTAGGTAGTAGCCTTACCAGCATTCATTGAAACAAGGGTACCCTTTTGACGACCAGGGTTCCAGTTCTTAATAACTGGGGCGTACTTTTCAAAAGTATGGTTCATAATCCCGTATCCACGAGTCA
Organism: Limosilactobacillus albertensis; assembly: GCF_014145555.1. Classification (NCBI taxonomy): domain Bacteria; kingdom Bacillati; phylum Bacillota; class Bacilli; order Lactobacillales; family Lactobacillaceae; genus Limosilactobacillus; species Limosilactobacillus albertensis. The sequence goes on along the minus strand of NZ_JACIVD010000062.1, from coordinate 57,436 downwards.
TTGTCATAAATTCTGTAGAGTAACCAATTAATCCCCGTGAAGGTGCCAAGAAAATCAACCGAGTTTGACCGTTCTTAGAAGGTTCCATGTTCTTCATTTCACCTTTTCGCTTAGCTAAACTATCAATTACGGCACCGGTGTACTCATCTGGTGTATCAATTTGAACTTCTTCAAATGGTTCACACATTGTACCATCAATTTCACGATAAATAACTTCTGGACGAGAAACTTGAAGTTCATATCCTTCACGACGCATTGTTTCAATCAAGATGGAGAGGTGTAACTCACCACGACCAGAAACAGTCCATGCACCTGGCTCATCAGTGTCATCAACACGTAATGAAACATCTGTGTGCAATTCATGGCGTAAGCGATCTTCAAGTTGACGAGCAGTAACAAACTTACCTTCACGGCCGGCAAATGGTGAATCATTAGTCCGGAATGTCATTTGAAGTGTAGGCGGATCAATTCGTAATGGAGTAAGTGCTTCTGGGTGGTTTGGATCAGTAACAGTTTCACCAACATTAATATCTTCCATCCCTGAAACAGCAATCAAGTCTCCAGCCTTTGCTTCTTGAATCTCAAGACGCTTCAAACCGAAGAAACCAAAAAGCTTAGTAACACGGAAATTATGCTTGGTACCATCAAGCTTCATAACAGTAACGTTATCACCAACCTTGATCTTACCACGAACAACACGACCAATACCGATTCGACCAACGAAATCATTGTAATCCAAGATGGCAACTTGGAATTGAAGCGGTTCATCAGAGTTGTCAATTGGTGCTGGGATTGTCTTGATGATGGTATCAAATAATGGCTTCATGGTGTGTTCTTGCGTAGAAACATCTGAATCATAACTTGAAGTACCGTTCATTGCAGAAGTATAAACAACTGGGAAGTCAAGCTGATCTTCATCAGCACCTAATTCAATAAAGAGGTCAAGTACTTCGTCAACAACTTCTTCAGGACGTGCACCTTTACGGTCAACCTTATTAATTACAACGATTGGTGTTAAGTGCTGTTCAAGTGCCTTCTTAAGAACAAACCGTGTTTGAGGCATTGTTCCTTCAAATGCATCGACAACAAGCAATACACCATCAACCATCTTCATAACACGTTCAACTTCACCACCGAAGTCCGCGTGTCCTGGTGTATCCAAAATATTAATTTGATGGCCTTCATATTTAACAGCAGTATTCTTTGAAAGAATAGTAATACCACGCTCACGTTCAATAGCGTTAGTATCCATCGCACGATCTTCAATTGAAAAGTGTTCTGGTAAAGTATCTGATTGCTTTAACATTTCGTTAACCAAAGTAGTCTTACCATGGTCAACGTGGGCAATAATCGCAATGTTACGAATGTCGTCACGAGTTTTCAAAACTTGATTCTCCCTTTCGTCATATCATTATTTTATTAAGTCGAACAGCAGCGGCTTATCAATAGCCAATTTCATAAAAAAACTGTGACATCGCGGTCACAGCCTCGACAACTAATTGATGATCTGTCGAATGTCTCGACTAACCTGCCTCGTTGCTACTAATACAAGATTAGATGATAACACATTAATGGATCGACCGTCAATCGATTTCACAACTAAGCCTAATTCTTCTGCCAACATTCGGCCAGCAGCAAGATCCCATGGCTTTAAATTAGAAATATAAGCACCCAGCTGCCCAGTAATTACATCAATCATTTCAATTCCAGCACTGCCATACATTCTTAAGCCGATTGCTTCTTGTGCGACCTCTTTCAATGATGAGTTACCGCTCAAAGTTAGCGTTCGATTCATTGCTAAAAGACTTTCACGCAGGCCGAGATCCGCTGGCTGATTAAGCTTTTTATCATTAACATAGACACCATCCCCACGACGTCCATGATAAAGGCGGCCGTTAATTACATCAAGAATATAACCAAGTACCGGACCGCCATCAATATATAATGCCAGCATAACAGCAAAATTATTGTGCTGTTTAACAAAATTCATTGTTCCATCAATGGGGTCAACAATCCACACATGTCCTTGCATGTTAGTTATTTGGCGGTCACCAAATCCCTCTTCACTTAAAATCTGACTATCTGGATCAATTTTACGCAATTGATTGTTTATCAACTGTTCATTTTCGCGATCAATTGTCGTTACTAAATCCGTATAATTCGTTTTTGTATCAACCTGATAGTTTTCTCCCATTTTTTCAAATGCATTTTGACCCGCCTGACGAACTATTTGCTGGGCTTGCTGATCTAACTCTTTAATACTAATCATTTTCTCGCCCAACCATTTTAATTTTCTTATCTGACGATTCTTGCGCCGCTTTTACAACTTGATAGAGAACATAACCAGAACTCTTTTCAAATTCTCGGCCAAGCTGCTTTTCTTCAGCTTTTGAAGGAACAACCTGCTTAAACGTACGGTAACAGTCTAAGATTTTACTACGGTCAATGCCGACTTCATAAGCATCCTCAACCGCACGAAACATGGCAATTACCTGTTCCATTTCTTTAGTTGTCCATGATGGATCAAGCGGATAACTATAGTTTTGTGAATTCATTCTTTGACCCTCCATTATTTTGCTACTTGTATTATACAATCCAATCTAAAAATTAGAAACTAAGGACAATAAAAAGAATACAAAAAAGTTCAGAACGAGTATTTTTCGTCCTGAACTATTTTTTTAGGAAAGATTCTGTTAAATATGAGTTGGGAACCCAAGTGCAATATCTGCAGCTTCTTGAACCGGTTCATTCAATGTTGGGTGCGGATGAATTGTTAAAGCAACATCTTCAACATTCATACCGCAGTTAACGATTAATGAAAGTTCCCCTGCAAGATCACTTACTCCTGGGCCAACACCTTGAGCACCAATAACGTTCTTCTTATCTTTAGTGTAAATAAGGCGGATAAATCCTTCAGGTGAGTCAAGAGAAACCGCACGAGCGTTACCAGCAAATGGGAATTGAGCTGTTGATACTTCAATACCCTTATCCTTTGCTTGATCTGCCGTCATGCCGACTTGAGCCAATTCAGGATCAGCAAAACAAACCATTGGCACGCCAACCCAGTCATTTGCTGTATTCTTACCTGAAATTGCTCCTGCAGCGGTTTTTGCTTCAAAGAACGCCTTATGAGCTAAAGCAGGTCCTGGAACAATATCACCAATTGCCCAAATACCAGGTACATTAGTCCGCCCTTGTTGGTCAACGATTACTTGATGGTGGTCATTAAGTTTAACACTGGTCATGTCAAGACCAAAGTCATCAGTATTTGGCTTACGACCTACCGATACCATACAATAGTCAGCCTTAATACTCTTTTCTGCACCATCTACTTCATAAGTAACGGTTACGCTGTCATCATCTTGTTGAGAGTTCTTAGCCATCGCTTTTGTTACGATGTCAACACCCTTCTTTTCAAGATTCTTAACAACGATATCAACCATATCATGGTCAAAGCCGCCCAGGATTGAGTCTGTACCTTCAATAATTGTTACATGAGCTCCTAAGTTAGCATATGCCCCAGCTAACTCAGTACCAATGTAACCACCACCGATAACAACTAGTTCACTTGGTACTTCTTTAAGGTTAAGTCCACCAGTTGAGTCAATAACCCGACCTTCAAATTTAAAATGAGGGATTTCAACTGGACGACTACCGGTTGCCAAGATTAGGTTCTTCCACGCAATTGTCCGACCATTATCGTTGTCCATAAATTGTTTAGGACCCGGCTTAATAACCCGAAGCTGGTGATCATTATCAAGAATTGCTTCTCCATCGATAATTTCAACTTTATGCTTCTTTAAGAGCATCTTAACACCACGAGTCATCCGGTCAACAACCTTGTGATCCTTCCAGTCTTGGGTCTTTGTGAAGTCTAATTTGGCATCAGTCTTTGAAATTCCATAAACTGAAGAATCAAGTGTTTGTTGATAACGGTGTCCTGCCGCAATAAGCGCCTTTGAAGGAACACAGCCCACATTCAAGCAAACACCGCCAAGACCTGGATCACCCTTTTCAATTAAAGTAACTTTTTGTCCTAATTCAGAAGCACGAATAGCGGCAACATAACCACCAGGACCTCCACCAACGATTACTGTATCTTTTTGTTCAACATCAGCCATATTATCCTAAGCCTCCAACGCAAGCAATTCAGGGTCATGCAATAACTTCTTCAAGTAATTAAGGGCATTTTGTCCCAAACCACCATCAATTAACCGGTGATCAACAGTCAATGACAGCTTCATCATGTGACCAACAACAATCTCACCTTGTTCGTTAACAATAGGTTCAGTAGCAATTGTACCAACACCTAAAATAGCAACTTCTGGCTGGTTGATGATTGGAGTAAACCATTTACCGCGCATTGAACCGATGTTAGAAATCGTCATTGATGTACCAGCCATTGAATCTGGACTCAACTTGTTATCTTCAGCTGCTTGAGCATTATCTGCGATTTCCTTTGCGATTTCAATCATGCTATTTGAGTCAGCCTTTTTGATGTTTGGTACATATAGGCCATGATCAGTATTTGTAGCAATCCCAATGTTGTAGTAATGCTTTTGAACTAATTCCATTGTGCTGTCGTCGATTGAGCAGTTAAACTCTGGGAACTTCTTCATCGTTGCCACTAACGCCTTAACTACATATGGTAAGAAGGTTAAGTGAACACCTTGTTCTGCGGCAACTGGCTTGTACTTCTTACGTTGAGCCATTAACTTAGAAACTTCAACATCATCAAACAATGTAATCATTGGGCTAATTTTAACGGAATCACGCATGTTTTTAGCAATAATTTTCCGCATATTAGATAGTGGCTCACGTGTTTCAGCGTCTTCACCAGCACCTTTGTATGGCTTAATCGTGTTTCCGGCAGCTTTAGCAGGAGCAGCTGATGTAGCAGCTTTCTCGCTCTTAGCAGGTGCAGTTGCGGCCGCTCCATTAAAGTTATCAATATCTTCTTTAAGGACTTGTCCATGATTACCGCTTGGTTGGACAAGGGAAATATCAACACCCTTATCACGTGCATATTGACGAACAGAAGGCATTGCCATTACTAACTTATTAGGTTCAGCTAATGGTGCAACTCCCCCTTGAGCTGGTGCAGGACTTTCTTCTTTAGCAGCTGGTGCCTCTTCTTTTGGCTCCTCTGCTGGTGCTTCATCATCATCGCTATCTTCAACTTCTACATTCGTACTTGTTTCAGACTTACCATCATCGATTTCAGCAAGCTTGTCGCCTTTCTCTACATGGTCATCTTCATTAACAAATAACTTAGTAACGGTTCCATCAACTGGTGATACCAACTGAGTAGTTGACTTATCAGTTTGGATTTCGATTAAAGCATCATCCGCCTTAATTTTGTCACCTTCTTTAATGAGCCAAGATGCAACGTCACCTTCAGTTAAACCTTCACCCATTTCTGGTAATCTAAAAATATATGCCATATCGTATTATCTTCCTTTCTAATCCACACTCTATTAGTAGTTAACTACTTCACGTGCGGCATCCTCAATTTCACGTGCTCCTGGAAGCCATACATTTTCGGCTTGTGGGAATGGGTAAACTGAGTTAGGAGCTGCAACTCGGGTAACTGGTGCGTCAAGGTACATAATTGCCCCTTCAGAAATTGCTGAAGCTACTTGTGCACCAACACCAGCCATCTTTTGTGCTTCTTGAGCAATAACAACCCGATGAGTCTTCTTAAGCGATTCAAAAATTGTATCTGTATCAAGTGGATAAAGCGAACGTAAGTCAATGATTTCAGCTGAAATATTATCCTTTTCTAACTTCTTAGCAGCCTTTTGTGCTTCAGAAACTTCCCCACCATAAGCAATAATCGTTACATCCGTTCCTTCTTGGACAACATTAGCCTTATCCAACGGAACAGTGTATTTATCGTCTGGAACTTCGCCTTTTACAGAACGGTAAAGACGGAGGTTCTCAAGGAATAGAACTGGATCATTATTTTCAATAGCTGAAATAATTAATCCTTTGGCATCATATGCTGAACTTGGAGCAACAACCCGTAATCCTGGAATACCAACGAAGAAGTTTTCAAGATCATCCCCGTGTAATTCAGCAGTATGAGTTCCACCACCATAAGGAGTCCGGATAGTAATCGGTGCATGACGAGTACCATTGTATTGGAAACGCATCCGTGACATCTGAGCAGCAATTGAGTCCATTGCTTCAAACGTAAAGCCCATAAATTGAATTTCTGGAACTGGACGCCAACCAGTAGCTGCTAATCCAATTGACATTCCTAAGATACCTGATTCGGCAAGCGGTGTACTGAATACCCGGTCAACACCGTACTTTTCCTGAAGACCATTTGTAGCCCGGAAAACACCACCATTTTTACCAACATCTTCACCGAATACTAAAGTCTTAGGATCTTCGGCTAAAGCAATGTCAATACCTTCAGTAATTGCTTTGATATAAGTCTTTTTAGCCATGATTACTTCGACTCCTTTTCTTCGTACTTCTTAATCTGTTCTTTAATATCTGGAGTTGGAACTTCAAATGTCCGCTTCAACATATCGCTAACCTTTTCTGGTTCTACAGAGTCAGCTTCCTTCATTGCTTCTTTAAAGCTTTGTTTGCATTCATCAATATACTTTTGTTCTTCATCTTCAGACCAAAGATTCTTCTTAGTCAAGTACTTGCGAAGCCGAATTAGCGGATCCTTATCAAACCATGGCTTTGTTTCCTCATCTGTCCGGTAACGACTAGGATCATCACCGGCAGAACTGTGTGCACCAAACCGGTAAGTTAACGTTTCAATTAACACAGGACCATTACCGGCAGCGGCAAATTCACGAGCTTCCTTAGCAACTTCATAACAAGCCAAGACATCCATTCCGTCAACTTGAACGCCAGGGATACCAGCAGCAACACCCTTTTGTGCAATTGTTTGTGCTTCAGTTTGTAACTTACGTGGGAATGAAATAGCCCAGCCATTATTTTGAATAATAAATACGGCAGGTGCTTGGAATGCGCCAGCAAAGTTCATCCCTTCATAAGTATCACCTTGTGAAGAACCACCTTCACCAGTATAAGCATAGGCAACAGTATCTTCTTCACCGTTTTTCTTAATTCCAAGTGCACCACCAGCCATTTCGACCATTTGAGCACCGATAATAATTTGTGGACGAAGAGCTCGCGCATCAAAAAGGTTCCCTTTGATGTGACCCTTTGACCATAAGTACATTTGAGCAACTGTTGCCCCGTGTTGAATTAGTTGTGGCAAGTCACGGTATGCTGGGAATAAGAAGTCTTGCTTCTTAAATGCAGCAGCAGTCCCCATTTCAGATGCTTCTTCACCCCAGGTTGGTGCATAAAAGCCTAAACGACCTTGCTTAGAGAAACTCATTGTTTGTTCATGCAAAGCACGTTCCCAAACCATTTTCTTCATTAAATCAACTAATAAATCATCACTGAAATTAGCCATTAGGTCCTTGTTTACAACGTTACCGTTTTCATCAAGAATCTGTACAGGCTTTGCATATGGAGCCCCTTCATTGGCTTTAATCTCAGCAAAATTAACAGCTTTGGTATTGGCCATATTTAACATTCCTTTCCAAATCCAATTAACATCATGTAAGCGATTGCCTACCTACATTTCTAGTATAACTGATTGTTTGAATAATACAATCGCTTTCATGAACTTAATCAACGAAAATGTCGCAATTTCTCGTCAAAAGTAAACGTTTCCGTTAAAAAATAATATTCTTTTAACTAAATATATCTTTATTAGCAATTTCTGGTAGATATGATAGACTAATATATGACGAATTTTTAAATGGAGGTATAGTGAGTAATGTATTTAATGAAAGATATTACCCGTGATGGCAACCCTGTTTTGCGCAAACGGGCTGCTAAGGTCTCATTTCCTCTATCTGATGAAGACCAAAAATTAGCAAAAGATATGATGCAATATCTAGAAGTTAGCCAAGATCCCGAGTTATGTGAAAAATATAAATTACGGGCTGGCGTTGGGCTTGCCGCTCCACAAGTTGGCGTTTCAAAACAAATGGCTGCTGTATTAGTCCCTTCACCAGACGAGAATGGCGAACCATTATTCAAGGATGTAATTATTAACCCAGTAATTGTTAGCGAATCTGTTCAATACGGTGCGCTTACAGAAGGCGAAGGTTGTCTCTCAGTTGATAAAGACGTTCCTGGATATGTTCCACGTCATGACCGAATTACTTTACGTTATCAAGACGTTGACGGCGAAACACATAAGGTTCGGCTAAAGCATTATCCAGCAATTGTTTGCCAACACGAAATCGATCATTTACATGGCGTCCTTTTTTATGATCACATCAATAAGAAGCAGCCATTTGAAGCTCCTGCTGATACGGTAATGATTAGTTAGCAAAAACTATTTGTAAAACTGTATTACATATTTATCGATATAAAAAGTACCCGGTAATCGTTAGGTCTCTACCTAACAATTACCGGGTACTTCATTTTATCATTCTCTTTACTTGCTGTTTTGATTTAAGCGTTTTAAATCATCAATGTATTCAACCGTTGCTTCATTAACTAAATATGCTATGTCAATGTGAAGGATCCCCTCATAGGTCCACCAATCAGTTATTACAAATGCTTGCTTAGCTTTAGGCGCCGTTTGCAGATGATGTTGTTTTGCATACTCATCAAGCAAACTTGCTAACTTTTGTTTAGTAAAGTCATCTAAACTAATATCAGCCTTTTTATAGTCAAAGTGATATTCAAATGCAAGAACACCTTTCCCCCATACATCTGCAACAATCTGCGAGTCGAGACTCTTATTCCAATGAAGCAATTCCCTTAAACAATCATTTAAGGCCGTATCAGTTACCCTTTGTGCATTATTTCTAACCATCATTGTTGCTCGGTTAAGAACTAACCGGTGAATTGCGAGATAAAGGATAATAACAATTATTGCCGCAATAAAGCATATTATAAATATACTCATTTCCAAACACCTCTTTGACCTTTACTTTTATTTAATAATACCATGTTAGGAAAATTTAGGACACATTAGGTCATATGTGATAGAATAAGTAAGGTAAATTACTGCATAATATCTTTAATTAAGGAGTTTTTAACAGTATGACTTTTAAAGTATACTACCAAGCTGATAAGACTAAACGTCCAGTTCGTGAAAACACTCAATCATTATACCTCGAAGCTGATTCAGAAGCTGAAGCACTATTAATGGTTGAGCATAATACAGATTATAATATCGAATTTGTAGAACAACTTGATGAAAAGGCCCTTGCATACGAAAAGCAAAACCCTAATTTCAAGCTAACGACGTTTTAATCTTTAATTATTAACCGTGAGGCTGGGAGAAAGCAAATATTTTCTCCCAGCCTCAACAATTTAACAAACATTAGTAAGATAATGCGGAAACCAACCACAAGATTTGGCATAACAAACAGCTTGTACCGTGCCAGCCTTGTTAGGGAAGGCTATTCCCCATTCTCTTATTCTTCGCTTTTTAGCATTATCAAAGGAGGAATATTGATGAATTATTCCATCATCCTCAACCGTCATGCTGGTAATGGCAATGCTGAAAAGGCATGGGCCACTATCAAGCCGCTTCTAGATCAACAACAAATCGATTATCATATGGAAACGACTAAGTATCCTAATCATGGAGAATATCTTGCAAGTCAAATTGCTCAATCCCACTCTGCAGCTTCATCTATTGTTATCGCAATTGGTGGTGATGGGACATTACATCAGGTTGTTAATGGCTTAATGAAAACTGCTAAGCAGTTGGATAAAGCGCCTCTCCCTGTTGGCTATATCCCTGCTGGTACCGGTAACGATTTTGCTCGCGCCTATGGAATTTCTTTACATCCGCATCAAGCATTAAATCAAATTTTGACTGCCAACAAATCGCAGTTCATTAATATCGGTCACTACCATGAAGCAATTCGCGGGGAAGATGGCTACTTCCTTAATAATTTAGGAATTGGTTTTGATGCTGCGATTGTTAGTCGTGCTAATACTTTCAAGTCGCGTCATAAAAAGAACCATATCGGTCGATTTACTTACTTGCAAAAAGCAATCGGGGTTATGTATGATCAGGAGCCTTTCACGTTAATGATTCAGCAGGATCGCAAGCGATTTATTTTTCCTAAAGCATATATTGCAATTGCTAGTAATCATCCATTCATTGGTGGCGGTTTTAGAGTTGCCCCTCATGCCTCGCTAACTAAGCCGTCACTAGAGTTAGTGGTTGCTGAACGAAAAAATTGGCCGCTAACTACCTGGCAATTGCTTCAATTAACAAGGGGAAAACTTGATCAATCACGGTTTGCTCATCATTTTCAGGGTAATAACCTTCATATTACAACTACTTCACTTGAATTCAGCCAGACGGACGGGGAAGAAATGGGCAATCGGTTTATCGACATTGCTCTCAATATAACACAGTATCCAATTTGGCAAACACAGAAATAGATAAGACGATAAATTATAATATAAATTCTATTGCCAAGATAAAACACAAATAGGGTTCCAGCAGTCGGCAAATCCGATTTCTGGAACCCTATTCTTTATACTTCTTACAACAAAAGCGTGAGAAGGAAGCAATAAATAGCTTCTGTCACGCTTTCTTTTTAGTCATATTTATAGTTTAGTCTTCAGAAGCTTCCATTGCTTCTAGAATAATTCGTAACTGACTGCACTCCTCACGTAAGGACTGCATCTCTTCACCATATTTTGGCTGAATAGTAACAGTTTGGGTACCTGCGCATTGCTGTCCCTCTTGTTTGCATAAATCATCTAAGCGAGACTGCGCACGGTATAAATCTTCTTCAATTTCATGTTTGTTACTCATATCTAACACTCCCCAATAAATGTGAAATATTTTTAGAGCAATACTGGAATTGCAATATAAGTAAGATAACACGAGTACAGAAGAATGTTAACCCCTTTTAAGTTACATCTTTGTTACTATCTAATGAAAAGTTTCTAATAATCTATCAACGATTATTTAACAGTTCCGGCAAAACTTGGATTGAAGTATGGACTAATAGTGTAAGTAGCAACATTAGTCCCCGGCTTAGCAGCAGCTACATATTGATTATTTCCGGTATAAATTGCAGTATGATAAGTTGATCCGTGGTTCCCCCAGAACAGAAGGTCACCCGGTTTAGCCTCACTAACAGGGTGCTGGTCAACACAATTTTCAAGCGCACCTGTATAGTGTGGTAACTGCTTTCCTTCTGCATTGGCATAAACATACTTAACCAAACCAGAACAATCCATGCCACTGAGGTTTTCACCGCCCCATACATATGGAACACTATTAGAATTAGCAATCTTGGTAGCTAGACTAACAACCGACCCGTGTTGAAGATCTTGACCGGCATTAGGTGCAGCTTGTTGTACTGGTTGATTAGTTACCTGTGATTGTTGCGGTTGAGCCTCTGATGCTGCAGCTGGCTGTTGTGAAACAGGAGCAGCATTGCTTTGTGGTGCAACAGTTGCTTGTGAAGCCGGAGCCGTTTGTGCCACCGGTGTTTGACTTGCTACTGGAGCTGCCTGAACAAATGATTGACCATATAGCACAGTATTATTAACAGCAGTTGAAGCAGGTTGCATTTGTGGAGCAGCACTGTTATTAGCTAAAGCAGATGTTGGTTGAGCATTATCAGTCTGTACCGCACTAGCTGCTTCTACCTTGTTGTTAACTGCTGTTGAACCTGCCGTAGAAACAGCACTTTGTACGTTAAGGACAGCTACAGATGAAGCATCACTGGTTACGGCAGCAGAACTGGCTGCGTTTTGATAATTGCTGTCAGCTACCGGTTGTTGCACAACTGCAGAGCTAGAAGCTACTTGAGTACTAGTGACAGCTTGTTGAGATGCCGGACTTGCATTAGTTGCTTGTACTTGACTTGCTGAAACTGGCGCGGCTTGTTGTTGTGGTTGCTGAACCGCTGCTGCAGAAGCAACTGGTCCTGTTACACTTAATTGCTGACCAATGTATAAGGAATCATTAGCACCTAGGTTATTCCAAGCCATCAATTGATTTACCGTAATATTATACCGGCTAGCAATTGAGCTAAGAGTATCACCAGGTTTAACAGTATAGCTGCCATCAGCATTTAAATCTGTACTTGCATCATGGACAGATGGTAGCGTTAATTGTTGACCAACCGTGATTAAATCAACGCTATCACTTAGCTTCTTAACTGATGGGTTTGCTTGTTCTAACGCACTAACTGAAAGTCCATGCTGTTTAGCAAGCCCCCAAATCGTATCCCCCGTCTTAACTGTTAGCTGTTCAGCGTTTACAGCTTGCGTCGATACTGCCAATAAACTGAGGGCACTAACTGCTCCCGCAACGACCCCGTGAGACCGATGACTATTCGAATGATGTGTTCTTTTACTCATATAAATAAAACACCCTCCCAAAAATCCTCAAAATAAATAAACAAACAATAAAAAAGTGAAATACACAATTTAACTTTACCATTATTTTCCAAAAGCGTATAGCAATTATTAGAGTGTTCTTAAAAAACGTTACTTTTTCTTAAGAAATAAATCTAAGCCTGGTAAAGCAAGGTTTAATTCATCATTTCATTTTTTACATGATCCATTCGGCTTACTAATAATAATTCAATAATCGTAATAATACTCATTAATAAGATGGAATAGCGGCTAGTTGTTAAAAAAATAATAATTGCAAGAATACATAAAACCCAGTTTAACCACCTTTCTTGACGAATAACGCGGACAAAATCCTTCGTAATTTTATCTGGACGCTGACTTGCCAAAAAGCCCAACTGGCCATGTAAACGATTTTCCCAAATCACCAGGCCTAGAAAGGCAATTGAAATAATAAAGGTTATTAAACTATTCATCTTTTTCCTCACTATCATCAGCATGGATCGTCTTATTATTTGCTTGCGATTCATTATATCGCGCTGACAAAATTTGCTGGTATTTCTCCATAATTACTTTATCAATTGGCGTGTCATTAAGAGTTGGGTATTTTTTCTTAATCTCATCTAAAACTTCATCTGAAAAATCATAAATGGTCTTTACTTCTTTTTCACCATTAAGAAAGGCCATCGTTTCATCATAGTCAAGTGTAACTAAATCACGCTGGGTACGATCAGCATCTGGCTGGTGAAGTACATCTGGGTCATCTTTCAGATCCTCACGAAAGCCATTTTCATCATATTGATAATTATTTTCTTTCATTTTAATTTAAACTCCTCAATTATCTTCCAACTTATTATACGGTCTTTAAGATTCTAAGCCAAGTTAGTAGTTGTTAATAATTGCACCATTACAAAAATAGTGAGAAACACTCTTCTCATCAAAGAAAGTTATTTCCCACTATTTTTATTTCTTATTAACTGCTCGCCTTAATTAAACGCGCAACATTTTCTGCTGTCCGTGCAATATCTGCAGGTGCATCTATTAGTGCTTGCTTTAATGGCTTAGCACCTTCTGGAGTAGCAAAAATTGCATCGATTGCTGTTGATGAATATAGTTCATCTACACCTTTACCAATATTTCCTGCTAAAACAATTACTGGAGCATCGGGTGCAACCTTTTTCGTTGCTTGGGCGACTCCATACGGCGTTTTACCAAATCTTGTTTGGAAATCGATTCCGCCCTCACCGGTAAAAACATAGTCAGCACCAATCGCCTTTTTTCGTAACTGGGTTGCTTCAATAACTAATTCCACTCCCCGTTTCATGATTGCTCCTGTAAAAGCCACTAATCCTGCGCCAAGCCCGCCTGCAGCTCCAGCTCCTGCAATTCCTTCAACATCGGCACCGCCACATTCAACAATCTTTTGGGCATAATGATGGAGGTTCTTATCCAACATATCAACCATCTTTTCATCAGCCCCTTTTTGCGGTCCAAATACCGCCGCTGCTCCATCTTTTCCAGTTAAGGGGTTAGTAACATCTGATGCAACTTGAATGGTTACCTTTTTTAATCGTGAATCTAAGTGAGTGAAATCTATTTGCGCCAGGTCCTTTAATGCACCACCGCCTAAGCCAATTTCACGGTTATCAGCGTCAAGTAAACGTGCTCCAAGAGCTTGCGCTAATCCTGCCCCACCATCAACGGTTGCACTTCCGCCAATTCCAATAATTATTTTCTCAACACCATGATTAAGGGCATCTTTAACCAGCTCTCCGGTCCCATATGTCGTCGTAATGAGGGGATTGGCAGTATTTTCATCAACAAATTGGAGGCCGCTTGCTGCTGCCATTTCAATTACTGCTGTTTTACTATTACCAAGGAGGCCATACTCAGCAGCAACTAACTTATTTAACGGGTCATGGACGCGAGCAGTTACTTTTCGGCCATCAGTAGCGTCAATTAAGGATTGGACAGTTCCTTCGCCACCATCAGCCATTGGAACTAAAACGTATTCGACATCTGGATAAACTCTCTTAATTCCATCGGCTATTACTTCGGCAGCTTCCTTTGCCGTTAGTCCGCCCTTAAATGAATCCGGCGCAATTACAAACTTCATCACTGATTATCCCTTAAATTAAGCCATTTGCTACCAAACGTTCTGCATTTTCAACTGTATTCCAAGCAGCGCCCTTAAGCAGGTTATCTGCAACAACCCACATGTTGAAGGCCCCAGGATTTTCTTCATCAGCACGAAGCCGGCCAACAAAAGTATCCCGCTTGCCAACCGCATTAATTGGCTGTGGATAAATTTGGTGGGCAGGATCATCCTGAAGTACGACACCAGGAGCATCCTTTAGTACTGCTCGTAATTGGTCAACAGTTACCGTTGGATCATCAACTGTAAAGTAAATTGATTCACCATGAGCAATTGGCACCGGTACCCGGACACAGGTGGCCGTAACCTTAATATCCTTGGCATTCATATCGTTAAGCATAATTTTCTTTGTTTCATGGATCATTTTCCATTCTTCATGAGAATAACCATCATCTTCAAAGACATCGATTTGCGGAAGTAAATTAAATGCTAATGGGTAGTGCTTCTTGTCGCCCTTTGTCGGCAAAATCTTAGCATCGGCTTTCATATCTTTACCATCAAGATAGTCTTGTGATTCTTGACGCAGTTCGTTTAATGCTGATTGACCAGCCCCTGATGCAGCTTGATAGGTTGAAACGATAATCTGGTTTAATCCAAAAGCCTGTCTAATTGGTTCAAGTGCCACCACCATTTGAATTGTAGAGCAGTTAGGGTTAGCAACAATTCCATGATGATCTTTTAATGCTTCCTCATTTACTTCAGGAACTACTAGCGGTACATCTGGTTCCATTCGGAATGCACTGGTATTATCAACACAAACAGCACCACGCTTAACAGCTTCTGGCAGAAACTTCTTCGATACGGATCCACCAGCTGACGAAAGGACAATATCAACCCCATCAAAGGAAGCAGGAGTTGTTTCTTCAACCGTAACTGGTTGTCCTTTGAATGATAATTGCTTGCCTGCTGACTTAGCTGATGCCAGTAATTTAACATTCTTTACCGGGATCGTTGATTGTTCTAATTGTTGAATCATCCGTGTTCCAACCGCACCAGTAGCACCTAAAATTGCAACATTATATTCCTTACTCATCTTAGTTCCTTCTTTCAACCTATGCTAAATTATCCATAAAATTTTGTAGCCGTTCAATCGCTGTATCGATAACAGTATCTGCCGCAGCATATGATAAGCGAATATGTCCTTCGCCGCCAGGGCCAAATGCATTTCCCGGAATTACGCCAACCTTAGCTTCATGTGCTAGTTTACGAGCAAAGGCCATGTCATCATCCCCAAATTCAGCGGGAATTTTAGCAAAAATATAGAATGCTCCATCGGGCAGGGCAATTTCAAATCCCATTTTACGCATTGCTGTAGCAAGTTTATCGCGCCGTTGCCGATATACTTGTTTGAATTCTTGCGGGTCATCTTCACCATTTTCAAGAGCTTCAATCGCAGCGGCCTGAGCAGTATCGTTTGGTGCCGTTACCATAAATGAATGCATTTTTGACATTGCCGCAATAAATTCTGCTGGTGCCGCTACATACCCTAACCGATAGCCAGTCATGGCATGTGACTTTGATAAACCACTAATTAAAATAGTTTGTTCTGGCAAAAGCGTTGCAAGTGAGTAGAAAGGATGATCATACATCAATGAACTATAAATTTCATCAACAATTGCATAAATATGATGTTTCTTAATCACCCTTGCTAATGCTCTTAACTCATCTTCTGTATAGGACCGCCCAGTTGGGTTATTAGGATAGTTTAAAAGGACTGCTTTTACTGCGGAGCCTTCTTTGGTTAAAACTTCTTCTAACCGGTCAGCAGACAGTAAGAACCCATCGTCAGCAGTATTTACTTTAACAGGTTCTGCCCCCGTCAAAGAAACACTGGGAAAATACAATGAAAAGGCCGGGGTCGGAATAATTACCTTATCACCAGAATTTAACATCGCAAAAGTCGTGGCTGTTACCGCTTCTGTTGCCCCAATTGTCACTACAATTTCTGTAGCGGGATCATAATGAATGTGCCGACTTTGCTCAAGATACTTGCTAATTGCCTGCCGTAATTCAATTTTCCCTTTACTTGCTGAGTAATGCGAATCGTCATTTTGAATACTATTGATTGCTGCTTCTTTAACATGCGCTGGAACTGCAAAGTCCGGTTCGCCCAGAGTCAGTTTTACTAAGCCCGGAATAGCAGAAATCTCTTCGTCAAAAGCACGAATCTGCGCAGGCGGAACAGCAGCCAGACGGTCATTAATGGTTGTTTTTAACTCGGCATCGAGCTTTGGCATTTCTTCACCCTCTTATAAAATATTTTCTAAGCCAATTACTAATTCGGATAAATCATCAATTTTTTCAAGTGCGACTTTAACCCCATTCATGAATGATTGACGGTCAAATGAATCTTGACGGATTGTTAATGCTTCTCCATCACCGCCAAAAAGGACTTGTTCATGAGCAATATAACCAGGCAACCGCACAGCGTGGATCTTAATACCATGATAATCACCACCGCGTGCGCCAGAAAGACTTTCTGTTTCAGCCGGATTTGTTTCATGGACGGGCCGAACCTGATCGATTAATTTTGCAGTACTTAATGCGGTTCCAGACGGTGCATCCTTTTTATCACCATGATGCATTTCAATAATTTCAACATCAGGGAAATATTTTGCAGCCTCTTGAGCAAATTTCATAAGAAGGACCGCTGACATTCCAAAATTAGCAGCAATTAATCCGCCCAGATGTTTCTCCTTACTGAGGGTTACTAGTTCTGCTTGCTGCTCATCAGTCAATCCTGTCGTCCCCACAATTGGTTTCATCTCATGTTCAATTGCAAATTTAACATTTGAATAAACCGCATCCGGTAACGTGAAATCAATCCAAATATCAGCAACCCCTTCTTCAATCTCAGATAAGCGCTGGTAAGGATGAACAGATGAAGCAAGGTGATATTCAGCCATGTTTTCGCGCGTTAAATGTGGTGCAAGCGCTGCAGTAATTTCAAATCCTTCAAGTGAATTAACAAGGTCAACAGCTTTTTGCCCCATTGCACCGGTCGCACCAGCAATTAAAACTTTTTTCATTATCTATTCCCCCAAGTTTAATGGTAAGTTCTTTGTTGTTAACGAATTAGCAGGTAATGATAACGCATCTTCTAGCTCCCGTTTTTCATCTTCATTTAATGGTAGGATTGGTAAACGACAACTACCAGTACTAAAGCCCTGAGCATTCAAAACTGCCTTAACCGGTGATGGTGACGGGAACATAAATAGGGCGGCCATCCGTGGCGTTAACCACCGTTGTAGTTTTCCAGCAGTTTGGTAGTCACCCTTGTATAGGGCATCGTACATCTGCCGCATTTGGTCAATGTAAGCATGAGAAGCAACCGAAATCACTCCATCTCCTCCTAAAACGCGCGCAGTTAACGCTTGAGCATCTTCACCAGTAAAGACGGCAAAGTTAGGATCGCGGTGTTCAACGATATATTCAAGCTCTTCTAAAGATGCACATTGCTTTACAGCGGCAATATTCGAATGGTGAGATAATTTAACAATGGTTTCTTGAGTCATTTTTACACCGGTTCGTCCAGGAATATTATAAATAACAAT
This sequence comes from Limosilactobacillus albertensis, assembly GCF_014145555.1. Taxonomy (NCBI): domain Bacteria; kingdom Bacillati; phylum Bacillota; class Bacilli; order Lactobacillales; family Lactobacillaceae; genus Limosilactobacillus; species Limosilactobacillus albertensis. Next base: position 39,328 of record NZ_JACIVD010000062.1, on the reverse strand, counting down.
TGGCAGATCAACATTGTCAGCAACCGTCGTAAAATGAGCTTCCATTCCTCGTTGGTTAGGCTTGTTATAAGGAGGAACAACTACAAGCGCATAGTCAATTCCATCAATTTGAGCAACTTCATTAGTAAAAGAAATCGTTTCTTTGGTGTTATTACTTCCTGTTCCCGCAATCACCGGAACGCGGCCATTAATTATCTTTCCAAAGTGCTTATAAAGCTCAATCTTTTCATCATGGCTTAATTCAGGGGTTTCACCAGTCGTTCCGCCAATAACAAAGCCATTACTGCCATGCTCAATTAAGTAATTTGTCAACCGTTCCAAACTAGCATAGTCAATTTCTCCTTCCTTATCAAAAGGAGTGACGATTGCTGTCATTAAGTCTGCCTTTTCTAATAATGTCATTTTATTTCCTCCATTATACTTAACCATTAATTCTGCATCCGATATTCGAGAAAACCGGTAATTGCATCAACACCGCGTTTAATAGCAGCCTCATTCGGCGTAAGAGTAGCTGAATGCAATTGCGAATTATCTTCAACACCAAGCCAAAACATGGTTCCTGGGAATTTAGCTAATAAATAACCAAAATCTTCGCCGGTCATTGCCGGTTCAGTTTCAATAAAATTAACTGCTGATGTTGTTTTCATATATTGGATAAATCGTTTTGTTAATTCAGGATTATTCTCAACTGGCCAATAACCACCTTGGTTTAACTCAAGCTCAACATCCATATTAAAGCTGCGGCCAATTCCTTCACATAAATCTTTTAACCGTTGATCAATTGTTTCAATCATTGTTTGGGTTAATCCCCGAATTGTTCCTTCAATTCGCGTATGCCCGGCAATTACATTCCGAATTGTTCCACCGTCAATTTTACCAAGTGTGATAACACCGCTTTGAATTGGATCAATGCTTCGCGAAATTACTGTTTGGACTTGGAGAATCAATGCAGCAGCAGCAACAACCGTATCATTAGCATCTTGAGGATAAGCGGCATGACCGCCCTTACCATTAAGATCAATGTTCACTTCAGTGGTTCCCGCAAACAATGTTCCCATCCGACAACCAATTGCACCAGCTGGCAAATCAGGATTATCGTGTAAACCATAAAATTCATCAGGACACCATTTACCACTAAACAGGCCAAGTTCATATGCCCGCTTACCACCATTTTCACTTTCCTCTGCTGGTTGGAAGAAAAATAGCAAATTATCTTGTGGTTGATGCTCACTAAAGTAATTTAATACGCCAAGAGCAACTGTCATATGAATATCATGCCCACACGCGTGCATTACACCTGGATGGGTTGAAGAATATGGTAAGCCGGTCTGCTCTTTAACAGGCAAGGCATCAATATCTGTACGATAACCAATTGTGCGTTGGGGATTCTGACCATGAACAAGGACCATTAATGCTGTTGGTAATTCTTCAGGAGTCCGAACTTCTAAAAATTCATGGTTAAAGTTAGCAATTGTATCAGCCAAGTATTGATGAGTTTCAAATTCCTGTAAAGCCAGTTCGGGGATTTGGTGAAGGTGGCGACGAATATGAATTAACTCTTCTTCTGTTAGCATACCCAATCTCCTCCTAAAGTTTCCGCAAATCGTCCTCTAATTCTGTCTTGCCAGCAGTCTGATCATCAACATTCTTAATGAATTTAGCTGGTACACCAGCAACCATTGTATGAGGGGCAACATCATGAGTTACAATCGCACCAGCGGCAATTACGGCCCCTTCACCAACATGAACTCCTTCGATTACTACTGCATTTGCACCAATCATTACATTGTCATCAATTCTAACTGGTTCAGCAGAAGCGGGTTCAACAACTCCGGCTAAAACTGTTCCAGCACCGATATGACAATGACGGCCGACAATTGCTCGACCCCCAAGGACTGCTCCCATATCAATCATCGAATCAGCACCAATTTCAGCACCAATATTAATTGTTGCCCCCATCATAATTACGGCATTATCACCAATAAGGACCTTATCCCTAATAACTGCTCCCGGTTCAATCCGCGCATTGATATTCTTAAGGTCAAGCAATGGAACCGCTGAATTTCGGGCATCATTTTCCACATGGTAAGATTCAATTGCCGAACTATATTGTTTTAATAATGGTTCAATAATGGTCCAGTCACCAAAAATAACTCCTGTACGTTGTTCAACAAATGCTTCAACTTCTGCAGGAAATTCTAAATCCTTTAAATTCCCCTTGAGATACACCTTTGCCGGAGTCTTTTTAGGAGCGTTACTAATGTAGTTAATAATTGCTTGTGCATCTAATTCAGCCATTTTATTTACCTCTTTCTTCCTTTATATATGTCTCTTTATTGTCGATATGGTTCATCTAAATGAATTAAGTCATCATAGGTTTCACGTTTAATAACAACTTGTGCTTTACCATCTTCAGCGAAAACTACTGCTGGCCGTGGATTACGATTATAATTTGAAGCCATTGAATAACCATAGGCCCCGGTATCAAGCATTGCTAAAACATCCCCCGGCTTCGTTGCTGGTAAAGCCTGATCCTGACTAAGAATATCACCTGATTCACAATACTTACCTGCTAATCGAACATGTTCGACTAGGTTTGCACGAGGATTGCTTGCTAATACTGTTTCATATTGTGCCTCGTAAAGGGCTGGCCGAATGTTATCACCCATCCCGCCATCTACTGTTACGTAAGGTCTTAATCCGGGAACAGCTTTACGTGAACCAACCGTATAAAGATTATATCCAGCCGGACCAGCAATAGAACGACCTGGTTCAATCCAAATAGCTGGCATCATAAGGTTTGTTTTCTTGATTTCATCTTTAATTGCCTTGATAATTGCTTCAACAAATTCTTCAGGAGCAAGCGGTGTATCGTCTTTTACGTAACGAATGCCAAAACCACCGCCAACGTTAATTACCGAAGCTTGATAATTAAACTTTTCTTGCCAATGAGCAGCAACTTCAACCAGCTTCTTAGCGACTCCTTTAAATCCGGCAAGCTCAAAAATTTGTGAACCAATATGAGCATGCAGGCCCTTCATCTGCATTCGTGGATTTGCAAGAACTTTTGCTAATGCTTCATCAGCCTGCCCGGATTGAAGATCAAACCCAAACTTACTGTCAACCTGCCCTGTTTGAATGTACTTATTTGTATGAGCAGAGATACCCGGAGTAATCCGAAGCATCACGTTGACCTTTGCATCACGTTCTTCTAACACATCTGTTAGTAATTCAATCTCGTGGAAGTTATCAATCATGATCGTTCCAACATGATGATCAATTGCCATTTCTAATTCTTCACGTGATTTATTATTTCCGTGAAAGCTAACATTAGCCATTGGAAAACCAGCTTTAATCGCGGTGTATAATTCACCACCAGAAACAACATCCGTGTGACCGCCCTCTGCTGCGACTACTTGATACATTGCGATTGCTGCAAAAGCTTTACTTGCATAGCTAACCGCATACTCAACATTATTTTCTTCAAAAACATGCTTGAAAGCACGAATTTGTCGGCGAATTTGTTGAACGTCATAAACAACTAACGGGGTACCATATTGATGAGCTAACTCAACTGCATCACAACCACCAATCATTAAATGACCAGCTGAATTTATTTGTTGATCAGTAATTTGTTCATTCATTTATAATTCCTCCACAAGATTTGTAGTAAAGAGGTCGCATAAAAAAATTCCACTGTTTGCGCAAACAAACAGTGGAATTCACTTTATCCATTCTGATTTGTCGATAGCGCAACGCAGGCTCCTATTGTCCTGCGACAGTCCGTAGCTTATTCAACTACGACCCAGCTACTTAATAATGCCAAATTAAGTGCTTCGGCAACTTCCCTGTTCAACTAACCTTATCGTTTGGCAAACTAAATTAGCTTACTAGTGTCGGTTGCGCCTCTTCGATTTATACATAGCTTATAAGTCTTTTATGAGAATGTCAATACTTATCATTAAATTAAAAAAATATTTTTTAATCTATTAGATGTAAATAATATTTTTTGGCTTAACTTATGCAATATAAAGACTTGCATGTCGCTATCAATATGTTAGAATTCGATTAAATTATTTTAGGGATAAATTAGCAACCCTAATCATCTCAAAGGAGTTTCAAACATGAAAGTTGTAAAATTCGGCGGCAGTTCCCTTGCAAATGGTGAAGCCTTCCAAAATGCGATTAATATTATTACTTCTGATCCGCAAAGACGGGTAATTGTTACATCTGCACCAGGGAAACGTTTTTCCGAAGATATTAAGGTCACTGATTTATTAATCAAATATGCCAATGCGGTAATAAACGACCAGGACCCAAGTAAGATCGTTGAGCAAATTCTAAACCGATACCGGGATATTGCTGACTACTTTGACTTACCAGCAGATAACCTAACGCCATTAAAAGACCGGCTGGAAGATCTGCCCCGCCAAATTTACCCTAATGATAGTTACCTTTTAGCAGCATTTAAAGCTCACGGTGAACGCTTAAATGCTCAACTAATGGCAATTATTTTACAACACCTCGGCTATGAAGCACGGTTTGTAACTCCTAGTGAAGCTGGAATTACAGTCACAGGAACCCCCAATAATGCAAGCGTTATCCCAGAAACCTATGCTAACTTAAGCCAGTTTGCATTTAATGACAGTGAACTACTGGTCTTCCCAGGTTTTTACGGCATCACCCTTGCCGGACACATTGCCACTTTTTCTCGTGGCGGTTCAGATATCACCGGCGCTATTTTAGCATGTGGTTTACACGCGTCAACTTACGAAAACTTTACCGATGTTGATGCTATTTATGCTGCCAACCCCCAAATAGTTGATAATCCACAACCAATCACGAAAATGACCTATCGTGAAATGCGTGAATTATCTTATGCCGGATTTTCCGTTTTTCACGATGAGGCATTAATTCCTGCTATTCAGGGAAATATTCCAATCAATGTACGAAATACCAACGATCCTGATAAGCCAGGAACAATGATCGTCCCTGACAAGGATTTTCAACCAAGTGATATCGTGACAGGTGTTGTAAGCGGTAAACATTTTGCTGCTTTATACCTTCACAAATACCTACTCAATAAGCAGGCCGGTTTTACCCTCCGTATTCTGCAAATTCTGGCAAAGCATAACATTTCATATGAACATATGCCTTCTGGAATAGACGACATTACGATTATTCTGGACCGAAATGCCATCAACGATCAATTGATTGATACAATTTGTAACGAAATTCAAGAAGAAATTAACCCCGACCGCTTAGAATGGATTGACAATTATGCCATCACCATGGTTGTCGGTGAAGGAATGCGCGATCGAACCGGGGTTATCTCAGATATTTTAGTTTCACTTGCTGAAAAACGGATCTCTGTTACAATGATCAATCAGGGGTCTTCACAGATTGCAATTATGATTGGGACAGACGATAACGATGCTGATGAAGCAGTCCGCGCAATTTATCACCGTTTTTTTGTAAACTAGGAGGAAGCTTATGGTGCAATTATTAAAAGTACATGGATCACAAAATACCTTTTTCATTCTTGATCAAACACAATTACAAAATCCACTTTCAGATGAAGAACTTATTAACTTCACGCAAAAAATAACCGATCCCTCAAACGGTATTCTTGGTGGTGCTGACGGTGTTTTAGTTGTTAATCAGCCAACCCGTCCAGGCTCTGTAGCACAAATGCGTGTAATAAACGCGGATGGGAGTGAAGCCTCAATGTGCGGCAATGGCTTGCGAACTGTTGCCCGTTACGTTGCTGAACGTGATAATTTAACCGACTTTAAAGTCGACACGATGAATGCTAGCCTTCGCGTCCGTAAACATGAAGACTTAGCACCTGGTGTTCCTGCCTTTGCGGTCGAAATTTCACCGGTTAAATTTGATCATACCGCCCTTCCTTTTAATAACTTAGGTCGGAAGCGGCTACTAAATACCCTTGTCCCAGAACTTTATCCTGGCCTATATTTCTCTGCGCTTGCTGTCCCTAACCCCCATTTAATTAGTTTTGTTAACAAAGAAACTTTGCACGGGCCAGCGCTTAAAGAATTAGGCACACGGCTAAATAGCGATAATCCCTATTTTAGTGATGGTGTAAATGTCAATTTTGGATATATTCTCGGTCACAATGAACTTTTTGTTAAAACGTTTGAACGGGGAGTCGGTTTTACAAATGCTTGCGGGACAGGAATGTCAGCTACTAGCTTAGCGTTAGCCCTCACTCATCCGGACATGGCCTCTTTTAATGAGCCAATCAACGTTTACAATCCTGGTGGAATGGTAAAAACGATTCTTCACCGTGATAATTATAATTATTGGATTGAATTAATCGGTAATGCTACATTTACCCACACCCTTACCGCAGAAGAAGCCGCATTACATCAAGCAGATCTGACTGCACTAAGCAAAAATATAACAGAAAGCAACGAAAACAAAGCATATTTAGCATTTGTCAATTCATTACCATCACTAACTTTTTTTATATAAATATATTATTTACGGTTAAACAACGTATCAATTGATTGGTTATTGTGAATTCGAACAATTGCCTCTTTTAATAAATCATCTACTGACAATTGGACTAGCTTTGGAAATTCCTTTTCTTTTGGTAGTTGGATTGTATCAGTTACAATCATTTTTTCAAGTGGCGATTTTTGGAGAGTATTTACTGCATCTGCAGATAGGACAGCATGGGTAGCAATTCCGTAAACCTTAGCTGCACCAAAGTTCTTTAATGCTTGTGCAGAGAGGTCCATCCGTACACCAGTATCAACAATATCGTCAACAATAATTGCTGTCTTACCCTTTACATCACCAATTACATATTGCGGAACTTCTTGGTCAACTCGTTCACGAACTTCATCATTACGGTTATCGATAATAGCAATCGATGCCTTAATATGTTCTGCATATTTCCGTGCAAGGTTAACACCAGCATGGTCGGGGGCAACTACGACAATATCGTCCCCTAGGTTCTGCTCTTCAATATACTTGGTGAAGAGACTCGTTGCCTGTAAGTGATCAACTGGAATATCAAAGAAACCTTGAACCTGAGGAGCATGTAAATCAATTGTTACCAATCGACTAATTTGGTCCATTTCAAGAAGGTTAGCAATTAGCTTAGCTGTGATTGGTTCACGGCTCCGCGCTTTCCGATCTTGGCGTGCATAACCATAATATGGCATCACAACATTGATCTTAGCAGCACTGGCCCGTCGTAAAGCATCAACCATAATTAATAATTCCATTAGGTTAGTGTTAACTGGATCAGAAACTGACTGAATTACATAAACTTCACAACCACGAATACTCTCGTCGATAGTAATTTTAATCTCCCCATCAGCAAAGTGACTAATTGACGCTTTACTCAATGGAATTCCTACTCGTTGGGAAATTTGCTCAGCAAGCTTAGGATTTGAATTTAATGAAAATAGACGCACATTATCGGCATTTTTAATCTGGGTCATTTTTGTACTCCTTTAAAGTTCGACAATAATCATAACTATTATGACAACAAATCAGTGTTCAATCAAGTATTATTTGCCTTGGTGCAGACTTTGTAAGCTAATATTATCCATCCCGATTAATGGATCAATAGCATCCGAATTAATAAGGTCTGCGGTCAAAACATATTGTCGAGGATTATTACTTGGTGACCGCGGTTGCGCAACTTCTTTTTTGTGAATGGACCTACTATCATCATCTTTGTTCTCGGCAAGATCTTTTGTTAACGAACTTGTTGAGATCTCTTCAGGCGACTTTAGTTCACCATGCCTGCTCCACACTTTTCCGAGGCGGTCAACCAACGAGGTCCGCCGATTAACAGCCTCATTTTTTACACTGGTCATCACGGCATATGGTTCTCCCATCATCACTAATTTTTCCGCAGCACGTGTGATTGCCGTATATAAAAGATTTCGTTGAAGCATTCGACTGAATTGCTGAACAATGGGAAGTAATACCATCTTAAACTGACTTCCCTGTGCCTTATGAATTGAAATACAATATGCTAACCGTAACTGATTCCATTCCATTCGACTATATTTTACCTCGTTACCATCAAAATCAACGGTAATCGATTCATTCCGTTTGCCTGCCGTCTTACTATTTTCAATTGCTGTTATTTTTCCAATATCACCATTAAAAATATTCTTTTCCGGCACATTAACAAGTTGAAGAACCTTATCTCCTACCCGCAATATTTGTCCCCTAAATTCAATTTCCTGTTTCCCATTAGCTGGCGGATTATATGCCTGCTGTGCAAGTTCATTTAAGCGATCAATTCCGGCTTGTCCACGGTACATTGGCGCTAAAATTTGAATATCGTTAGCTGAGTAGTTTCGTTTCTTTGAAAGGTCAATAATCTGTTGAACGACACTTGGCACCTGATTGGCGTGGCAGGAAATGAACGAGCGATCTGGCTTTTTATTGACTAAATCTGGCGGCAGCTTCCCCTCTTTAATCGCATGAGCTAATGGAATAATTGTTGAATCAGCAGCTTGCCGATGGATATTCGTTAGCTCAACTTTCGGTAATTCGGCAAAATCTAATAAATCATGGAAAACTTGGCCGGGCCCAACTGATGGCAGCTGATCTTTATCACCGACTAAAACCACATGCATTGAAGTTGGTACAGCCTGAATAAGAGTCTTAAACAAAAGCGTATCAACCATCGACATTTCATCAATAATTAATAATGATCCTTCTAAGTCACGGGCATTTAAATCAGTCGGCATTTCTCGGCCGTTAAGCCCTAATAACCGGTGAATCGTACTTGCCGGTAAATCAGTAGCTTCACTCATCCGCTTAGCTGCACGACCAGTTGGAGCAGCTAATAATACGGGAAATGATTTTTCCTTATATTCATCAACATCTAGTGATATATCATGAATTTTTGCATAACTAGCAACAATTCCCTTAATAATCGTCGTCTTGCCTGTACCTGGTCCTCCCGTTAATAACATTACTTTGCTATTTAGGGCTGTCTTAATTGCTTCTTTTTGAACTTGATCATAAGTTATTCCAGATTGGTCAGCTACCTTTGTAACAACTTTATCTACAGTCTTAGCTGGCAAATTTTCTTGCTCTACTGTTAAAAGACGGTGTAAGTGATCCGCAATTTGCCATTCCGCATTATATAGGGCAGTCGGATAGATTTTTTCATCGGCATAGCGAATTCCTTGGTTCTTCTCTAATTCTACAATCTGGTCAGTGATTAAGTCAGTTGATACTTGCCCACCGCTCCCCTGAACGAGCAATTGGATCGTTTGCTGAAGTAATGGCTTAGTGGTCGTATAAGTATCTCCTGTTTCCATCGTTAAATCATCAAGTGTTTGAATAATCGCAGCATTAATGCGCCGCGGATCATCAGGAGCAATTTCTAATCGCTGAGCTACTTGATCAGCCCGATTAAAACTAATCCCATCAATTTCAGCAGCTAGTTGGTAAGGATTTTCATGGATTATATGAAGGGTCTCATCACCATATTTATCAAAAATTGCACTACTAAGGTTCGCACCAAATCCAAGATCATTTAAACCAATAATAATTTGATCCATTCCTTGATTTGCTCGCAGGTTATCAATTAACGCGTCTTTTACTGCTTTGCGGAGTTTTAGACTATCTAAAACATGCGGATCCGCAATAATTCTATCAATTGCATTAGTCCCTAATTTATCAACAATCTTTTCAGCAGTCTTTTCTCCAATTCCTGCAAATTGTTTTCCTGATAAAAAGCTAATTAACCCGTCCTTGCTTGTTGGTCGGTTTGCATGATAAGAAGTAGCTTGAAACTGTTGACCATATCGCGGATGTTCTACAATTTTTCCTTCAAATCGATAAGTCTGATCATCACTTAAGTCGCCAAAGCTCCCTGTTACTGTGATTTCCGGTTCATGCCAATCAAAATTTGCTTCTTCTACTGAAACAATAAGTACCTTAAAAAAAGAATCAGGGCTGTTAAAAATTTCTGATTGTACTTGACCAATAAAAAAAGACGGCTCCGTTGGCGTCTTAAATAGGTCGAGTTCTTCAGCCATAGAAGTCATCCTTTCACGTTACTAATCTTTCTTTTGAGTTGTTTGAAGCGTCTTTTCAATATCATTTAGTCGCTGTTCGCTCTTATGATAATAGTTTGGATCTAATTGCTTAGCTTGTGCAAGATAATCCTTGTACGGCTCGCCAAGTACCATTGCGACAATTCCCCGATTAAATTGTGTATCTGCACGACCGGGATGATATTTTAAGATCGCGTCATAATAAGTTTTAGCCTGTTTAAATTCACCAAGTGCTAGTAATGAATCTCCAATCACCTGATTAATTTCAGGATCGTCGGAACGTAATTCAAGAGCCGTTAACCCATAAGCAACTGCCTGTTTGTGCTGTCCCTTCTTCATATAGCTTTGCGCTAACATAAGGTAGGAATCTCCCTTTAGCTTTGGATCATCAATTTTGTTATAAAGATTAATAGCTGCATTGACTTTGCCAACTTCATAGTAAAGATTACCAAGTCCATAGTTCAAAAGATTCATAGCATCTGTATCGCCCTTAGCTTCAAAAATCCCTAGGGCCTTCATAAAAAGTTCTTCTGCCTGTTGATAATCATTTAACCGGGTTAACAAAGAACCTAAATCATAGTAGTTATTTACTTTTTCTGGGTGTTCATCGATTGCTTCTACTAATTTATGAACTAATTTCTCCGTTTCCTTTTTCTTAGGATCGCGAAAGTCTTTTTTCTCTGTCATTAAATATCACCTCTTAAATGGTATCGGTTGGGTCAACCTTATTTTTGTGAAGGTAAGATGTGTCATTCCACTTTTCTAGTCTGAAATGGCGAGCATCATCAGTTGTAAGGATCGTTGTCGAGGTATTGCTTAATCCGCCACGGTCTTTCAAGTGCGCAAGAGGAGTACCAATTAATGCATTAATAGCCGCATTTAAAGCAGCACCATGTGAAATAATTAAAATATTACCGTCAGGATACCGCCGACAATATTCTTCAATTGCCGCCCGAAAACGTGTGATTACTGCAGCAAAGCTTTCACCTTTAACTAACGATTCATCGTACTTATCAGGATGATGACGAAAGTTTTTTAAGACTTCAGGCCACTTTGCAGCAACATCTTCAAAGTGCATCCCCTCCATCTCTCCAAGATTGAATTCCTTTAATCGGCTATCAATTGTCAATGGAATATCTTGATTTAGATGGATTAACAAAGCCTGTGCCGTCTTTTGTGCACGCTTTAAGGGACTAGTATACGCATGCGCAAAAGGGATTTTTTGTAGAGAACCCGCTAATAATTCAATTTCACGATAACTTTTTTTTAATAATGGTGAGTCACCATTGGCACCTTGATAACGAGATTCTAAATTCCATTGTGTTTTTCCGTGCCGAATTAAGTAAACTTTTGTCATCTCTGTCGTTACTCCTTTTATTTACTATCTTACCAGAGTTTGCGGCAATTGTTTATCACAGAGTTATTCTCTTATGTATATTTAAGAAGGCAAAAGCAAATTTACTTCTGCCCTCTTAAGGTTTAAATATGAATTAAACGTACTGGAGTTGTCGGTCATGACTGTAGGCACGGTCAATGATGGCACTTCCAAGACATTCTTCACCATCATAAAAGACCACCGCCTGGCCTGGAGTGATAGCCCGCGCAGGATCATCAAACTCAACGGTTACCATCTGATCATCATCAGATAAGTGGACAGTAACACCAACATCAGTCTGACGGTAACGGAACTTAGCAGTACAATGAAAATCACGGCCGTATCGGCTAACAACATCATCAACCCAGTGAATGTCACTAGCTTCGAGGTGAGTGGCATAAAGGTGATCATTATCATAACCCTGACCAACGTAAAGAACATTTTTACTCATGTCCTTGCCAATTACAAACCATGGCTCATTGCTTTGTTTATTGCCACCAAGGCCTAGGCCCCGCCGTTGTCCAATAGTGTAGTACATAAGGCCCATGTGTTTACCTACAACCTTGCCGTCAAGCGTCTCCATATTACCTGGTTGAGCAGGAATATACTGACTTAAAAATTCCCGAAAATGACCATCTTCGCCAATAAAACAAATTCCAACTGAATCCTTCTTATTAGCAGTAGCAAGTCCCGCTTCTTCGGCAATCTGACGAATCTCAGGCTTAGTATAATTAGCTAATGGAAACATTACCTTATCTAACTGTTTGTAATCAAGCTGGCTTAAAAAGTAAGTTTGGTCCTTATGCTGATCTTTTGCCCGCATTAGGTGCATCCGACCATTTGCGTCCCGCTTTACGTTGGCATAATGTCCCGTCGCAACATAATCTGCCCCTAATTGGTTTGCGTAATCAATAAAGGCCTTAAACTTAATTTCTTTATTACAAATAACATCGGGATTAGGGGTCCGCCCTTTCTTGTATTCGGCAATGAAGTACTTGAAAACCCGGTCCCAGTATTCCTTTTCAAAGTTAACGGAATAATATGGAATCCCAATCTTAGCAGCAACTTTGGCTACATCTTTGTAATCTTCAGTGGCAGTACAAACACCATTTTCATCAGTATCATCCCAGTTCTTCATAAAGACACCAACTACATCATAACCCTGGCGTTTTAAGAGGAGGGCTGTGACTGAAGAATCAACGCCTCCGCTCATTCCTACCACAACACGTGTATGACTATTATCAGCCATTAATTATCACCATCATTTCGTATAGATTCTGGAATAATCTACGATTGAAGGTCGCATGCATCCAGTGATAACAATTGTACCAGAGTCTTACCGTGCCTGCACAGTTTTTATTTAGTAAATATTTGCCGCGCAACCATCTCATCTAAAATATAGTGATATTGTTGAACAAATTCATCTGCGCGTTGATGATTAAAAATATTAACTTTCCGCAAACCATTTCCTGAGAGTGTCTCCATTTTAAAACCATCTAGATTACTATTAATCAAAATCCGAAGACGAGCGACCGGTTTAAATGGATTATCAGTATCAAGGCTTCCAAGATATTCAAAATTCCCACGTTTAGTTTGCTCAAAGCCAAGGTCAAGCAACGCATATTTTTTTATTGCCGGGCTAATCGAATATTTGTCCTTATCGCCAGAAATTTGGACTGTTTTTGTAAATTCCATTTTATTTTTCTCCATTAATTTGTTTTAGCTTTTCAACAATTTTAATAATCGTTGTAATTAGTTTATCGATATCCTCTTCAGTATTTAAACCACCAAAGCTAATTCGAATTGACTCACTAATTCGTGGACTATCTTTACCAAACATCGCTGTTAAAACATGTGAAGGCTCAATACTTCCGGCAGTACATGCGGAACCGCCTGAAACTGCAATTCCTGCAAGATCCAGGTCTGTTTGAATTACATAAGTTGAAATTCCTTTAAACCATAAGTTAAGGACGTGTGTTTTATTAATTTGACCATTAATTTCAAAGTTAACATTATTTTCCTTAAGCGCGCTGACAATCTTCTGTTTAAACCCATAATAACGATTGCGCCGCTCTTCTTTTACTTCTGGAGTATTCAATTCTACAGCTTTGGCAAAGCCCGCAATGCTGGGAACATTTTCAGTTCCGGCGCGGCGTTTAGTTTCTTGGTCGCCCCCCTTAATGAAACTTGGAAAACTAATACCGTCACGCCGATATAAGAATCCCATCATTTTGGGGCCATTAATTTTATGAGCTGATGTTGAAAGCATATCAATGTGATCCGCCTTCACATCAATTGGTAAGAGGCCATATGCTTGAACAGCATCTGTATGGAACCACGCTTGATGGTCTTTCAAGATTTCACCAATTTCATGAATAGGCATTTGACTGCCAACTTCATTATTTTCCATCATGATAGTTACTAAAATCGTATCATCACGAAGGGCAGCCTTAAAATCATCAATTGAGATATTACCATTTTCATCAACTGGCAGGTACGTTACCTCAAAGCCGTGTTCTTCTAGAAAGTGAAGCGGTTTTAAAACAGCCTCGTGCTCAATTGCAGTTGTAATAATGTGTTTACCAAGTTTTTGCCGCTTAAAAGCTGTTTGAATAATGGCAGTATTATCACTCTCTGTTCCCCCGCTAGTAATAATAATTTCGTTATCGTCGGCATTGATACTTTGCGCCAATATATGACGACTGTTTTCCATTACTAACTTAGCATGACGACCATATGAATAACCAGTGGAAGCATTCCCCCACGATTCTTGCATTTGTTTAGTTACCTCTGCAATTACTTCCGGGGTCATCGGAGTTGTTGCTGCATTATCCAAATAAATCTCACTCACAAGTTTTCATCCTTCCATTTACGTATTACTTATCTAAATCGCCGAAAAGCTGTAATAGCATGTTTGCTGAACGTTTTCCGGCATCAATGATAAAATCATCAAAACTAACACCAGCATCTTCATCACCCGTATCAGACATTGCACGCACTACAACATATGGAACGTGGTGGTCAGTTGCGACTTGGCCAACAGCTGCTCCTTCCATTTCGCTAGAAAGCGCGTCTGGAAAATGATTTAGAATTCCTTTGATTGCATCTGTACTTGCAATAAATTGATCACCAGAAACAATCAAGCCGCGTTTCACATTTAGGCCAGTTTTTTCGCCCGCTTTTTCTAAAGCCTTGCCCCATTGTTCTGATGCCTTAAATCGTGGTTCCTTTCCCGGTAGCTGACCATAACGGTAATTAAAGGCGGTTGCGTCAACATCGTGATAAGCTGTTTCTGTTGAGATTACAATATCACCAACATGCAACCCTGCGCCAATTCCTCCAGCTGAACCAGAATTAATTACGACGTCAGCTCCACAATCAGTAATTAAGTGTTCAGTGGTTATTCCAGCCTCAACCTTACCAATTCCAGATTCGACAAGAACAACTTCTTGGTTATTGATCCTGCCAAAAAGGTAGTCTTTCCCGCCAATTCGTTTTTCTTGCCTTGCTGTGAGCTTTGCAGTTAGTTCTTTAATTTCCTCTGGCATCGCACAAATAATTCCAAATCGCATAATTTTCTCCTTTATCCAACATAAAATAATATTAAGTAAACAATAATAATTGCTACAATCAGGGCAACAATTGCTATATTTAGTCGTCGTTTTAATCGTGCCGTCTTTTCTGCAACCGTTTCATCATGACGTTGACCGGCTGCTGCCTCTCGACTATAAATATGGTCAGCAGTCCCTGTTAATGGTTCATCACTTGATTTTTGTTCTGCCTGTCGCTGTTGTTGACGGTATTGACTGCGCGACATCCGTGATTGCTGCTCATCTTGTTGTTTATTATCCACGTCTGTTCATTCCTCGCCAGTAATAGATTGCCATGATTGTCTTAGCATCTTCAATTTCGCCCCGATCAATCATTTCAAGTGCTTGTGGTAAAGTTACTTCGCTTAAAACTAATTGTTCATCCTGATCTTGTGGCAGTTCATTAGTAACACGCTCTAATCCCGTGGCTAAATATAGGGTCATGTATTCATCCATACAGCCAACAGAAGTATAAAATGAAGAGATCTTTTTCAAATTTGCTGCTTCATACCGCGTTTCTTCATTTAATTCCCGTTTAGCAGCATGAACCGCATTATCAGCATCACGTTGATCAAGCTTCCCAGCAGGAATTTCAAGAGTTGTTTTCGCAATTGGTGCCCGCCACTGCTTTTCAAGAATCATTTTGTTATCAGCAGTAAGAGCTAAAATAGCGATTGCTGGTGCATGATGAACGATTTCTCGTTGCGTTTGATTTCCGTATGGGGTTATCACTTGTTGAACTTCAACATCAATTAAATGCCCATGAAAAACTATTTTGCTGCTTATTGGACGTTCTTCAAAATCCATATAAAATCCTTCCTTATCCTAAAACACGTACATGTGCTGCTTGCGGTCCTTTTTTCCCTTGAACAATTACTAACGATACTTCTTCACCCGGATGGAGGATCCGATGTCTTGTTCCTTCAATTCCGCTGTAATGAACAAAAATTTCTCCTTCGTGAGGAACTGTAATAAATCCCCACCCTTTTTGTTCATCAAAGCTTTTAACTCTTCCTTTGAGCATTTTTCACCAACTCCAAAATAAAATACCAAGCAACAAGCGTCACTTGGTATTTTACACCGCTTAAAAATAATTGTCATTTACCGGTTGGCGAAATCCGTTAATTTTTAGATATTATTAGTTTTCTAAGCCCTCATCAACTGTTTCAGGGAAATTCTTGCGAACGATTGCAGCACAACGAGCACATAGTTCAGGGTAAGCCGAATCACTGCCAACATCCTCTTTGACCATTCGACAACGAGCACAGGTTTCACCCTTAGCAGTTGTAACCTTAACTGCAACACCGTCATTATATTGGTCAGCATCAGCAGGAGCTTCGTCAGCGGCATGTTCATGAAGGGCAGAAACTCCGAGTAACAATTGAACATTTTCATTAAGACTATCAAGCAATTGCTTCTGACTGTCTGTTAAGTAAAGGTCTACTTGTGCTTCAAGAGACTTACCAATTAATTTAGCATTCCGTGCTTCTTCAAGACTCTTGAGTACATGTGACCGAACTTCCATAAAGTCATCCCACTTGTTCAATAATTCTTCTTCATTGTCAAAAGTACGTGGATCAGGAATTTCTGTTAATTGAACAAAGTCTTCTGGTTCATTCATATAACTCCAGACTTCTTCAGTAGTATGAGGAAGAATTGGGGTAAGAAGTTTAACCAGTGTCAATAAGATATCATAGAAGACTGTTTGCATTGAACGACGAACTTCTGAGTTTTCTGCTTCAATATACAAGACATCTTTGGCAACGTTCATGTAGAAAGCAGAAAGATCATTATTAACGAAATTGATTAAAAGCTTGTATGCATTTAGGAAGTCGTAATTATCAAAGTATTCCCGCATCTTCTTTAAGAAATGATTGAGCTTAACCAGCATGTATTTGTCAACTGATTGAAGTTTTTCGTATGATACGGTGTTTTCTTCTGGGTTGAAATCAGCGGTATTAGCTAGTAAGAACCGGAAAGTATTTCTTAACTTCCGATAAGCTTCGGAAATCTGTTGGAAAGTACCCATTGAAACCCGTACATCGGCAGAAGTATCAGCACTCATTACCCATAAGCGAATAATTTCTGCACCCATTTGTTGAACAACCTTATTAGGGTCAATAACGTTTCCTTGAGATTTACTCATCTTGTTGCCGCGCTTATCAAGCGTAAATCCTTGTGAAACAATTTCTTTGTACGGAGCATGACCAGAACAAACAACACTTGTGATCAAACTAGAATTGAACCAACCACGGTACTGATCAGATCCTTCAAGATAAAGATCTGCTGGATATGTTAAGTAATCACGTTCAGCTAAAACCCCTTGATGTGAAGAACCAGAATCGAACCAAACATCCATAATGTCAGTTTCCTTAGTAAATTTACCATTTGGTGAATGTTCATTAGTATATCCTTCTGGCAAAAGGTCTTTTGCATCCCGTTCAAACCAAACATTAGAACCATACTTAGCAAATAAGTCAGCAACATGATTAATTGTTTCTTCTTCCATAATTGGTGTGCCATCTTCAGCATAGAATACCGGTAGCGGTACACCCCAGACACGTTGACGAGAAATTACCCAGTCGCCACGATCCTTGATCATGTTACGAAGACGAACCTTTCCCCATTCTGGATGGTACTTCACATCTTCAAGAGCATCTAAAATATCTTGACGCATCTTATCGATTGAAACAAACCATTGATCAGTTGCCCGGAAAATGATTGGTTTCTTTGTCCGCCAATCAAATGGGTAGCTGTGTTGAAGCGGTTCTTGAAGAAGCAATGCATTATTTTCTTCTAGCTTTTGTAAGGAAACATCATCAGCATCTTGGTAGAAGACACCTTCAAATCCTTCACCGTTATCCTTTGTTAATACCCCTTGATCAGTAATCGGTGCAAAAATTGGTAAATCATATTTCTTACCAAAGTTGTAGTCATCGTCCCCATAACCAGGAGCCGTGTGAACTAAACCGGTACCGGCATCAGCAGTAACATAATCGGCTAATCCTACCAAGAGGTCGCGGTCAAGGTATGGGTGTTGTGTTGTCATTCCTTCAAGCTCTTGACCAGCAAAATGATCGACAACTTCATAATCTTCCCACCCAAGTTTTTCAGCTAACTTTTCAAGGAGATCTGTTGCAACGACAAACTTCCGATCATCATTAGCAGGTTTTACAACTGAATAATCAAATTTAGGATTAACTGCAACGGCTTCAGAAGCAGGCACTGTCCATGGAGTGGTAGTCCAAACAACCATGTATGTATTATTGTCTAAGCGTCCTTTACCATCTTTAACTTGTTCAGCAAAGAAAGCTGTCTTAGCAACAACATCGTGGTATTCAACTTCAGCTTCCGCCAAGGCAGATTCTGAAGACCAAGACCAGTATACCGGCTTCTTAGCCTGATATAAAAGCCCCTTCTTTGCAAATTCACCAAATACGCGAATCTGAGCAGCTTCAAATTCTTTATCAAGAGTAAGGTATGGGTGGTCCCATTCACCACTGACACCTAAACGCTTAAAGTCAGTTCGTTGCTTGTCAACCTGCTTTAATGCATATTCTCGACATAGGTCACGGAATTCTGTTAAACTCATCTTTTTTCGATCATAACCAGATTTTGTTAATTGGTGTTCAATCGGTAAACCATGAGTATCCCAACCAGGAACGTAAGGAGAACGATATCCGGACATGGACTTGTAACGAACAATAAAGTCTTTAGAGATCTTATTCATTGCGTGACCAATGTGAATATTACCATTAGCATATGGAGGGCCATCATGAAGGACAAATGTTGGCTTACCCTCATTTAATTTTTGTCGTAATTCATAAACTTTATTTTCTTCCCATAGCTGTTCCCGTTGTGCTTCTGTAACAGGCAATTTCCCACGCATTGGAAATTTTGTACGGCCAAGGTTTAACGTATCTTTAACACGCATTTTAATTACCCCTTTCATCAATTCTTGTATTTTAATAAAAAAAGCTTCTTCCCATTACTGGGACGAAGCTTCTTCGCGGTACCACCCGGATTCAAAACTTTAATATTTAAAGTTTCCTTAAGTCATTAGATAACGATAATGAACCGCCTCACCCTACTAAGCTCAAATGAGGTACTCCGAGATGATCAGGAATAACTAAACATTATCAACCTCTCACCAATTGTTGACTCGCTTTAATGTTATTTAATTATTCCACTTCTCTTCACCGATTTTATTAAAATACGATACTAGTGATATTACTTGTTGTTATCTGGGAAGACAACAACAGTTTCAGGTGAACTCCCCTTATCATCATTGGTATCAGCTTCTGAAGCTGGAGCAGCATCTTCTGCTGGCTGTTCAGCAGGAGCAGTTGGTTGTTGCTCTGATTGAGCAGGTTGTTCTTCACTAGCAGTTGTTGCAGTTGATTCTACACTGGTTGCTGAACTGCTGTCAAGACGACTTCCCAAAATTTTTTCAATTTCATCATATTTACTCAAATCATCATTTTCCAAAAGCTTATCCCACTCGTTACTCTTAATAACTTCTAACTGTGATTCAAGCATTACTTGGAGTCGTTGACGGAAGATCCGCGTTTGCTTACGAAGGTCATTAGTTTCACTTGTCAATTTCTTAGTAGAGTTAGCAGCATCTTCAATTACTTGATTTGACTTGTCATTAGCTTCTGAAACAATATCAGTTGCCTGCTTTTGTGCTTCACGAATCATAATATCTGCTTCACGTTTAGCATTATTCTTAACCTTATCCGCTGCTTCTTGTGCAACAAGAATTGATTTGTTCAAGGAATCCTTTAAATCAGCGAAGTACTTAATTTTACTATCATTAGCCCGTACTTGTTCCTGTAAGTTATTGTTTTCAGTTATCAATTCCTGAACAGTTTGTGAAACCTCCTGAATGAATTCTTGAACTTCTTCAGGATTGTATCCCCGCATCTTAGTACTAAATTCTTTATTATTAATTTGATCAACCGTCAAACTCATGAGTAAATTCCTCCATTCAAATTACGCATTTACAACCGAAATGGTAATTCTTTCTTTATCTTTTTTTGTTTTTCCATTAGTCATGTCGATCCTGAGTCGTCCTCCATGTCGAACAGAAATCAAATCATGTACATCGACCTGATAATCTGGACGATTAATTTCTTCCCAGTTTAATCGAACCTGACCGTGCTCTATTAACTGTTTTGCTCGATTCCGTGAATAGTTAAAACCCGCTGCTATGATAGCATCTAGTCGTAATGATGAAACCGTTGTGACCAATGGTGTCCACTCGTCTTCAGGTGTCAAAACTGCTTCATCAGCAATCTGAATCCATTTAACCTTTATCCTGCCAACATGATCAACGTTTTTACGTAAATATTCAGCCATCGTTTTTGACACGATAACCTGCCAATGGATCCCATCCGTTAAAATGTCACCAAACGCATTACGCTCCAGTCCTTCACCAATCAAAGTTCCCATAATTTGACGATGGTGCAGTTCCGAAAACTTGATAGGATAATTAACTTCTAAAATCTGAAGAGCAAAATCTTCTATAGAGGGTTCATAATAAGGCGGATAAATTAAAACTCGTTGCATCTCTGCGCCTTGCCAACCACCATACATTTTTATTTTAACATTGTTATTGCGATTAACAATCGTTTGAACAATAAAACGTTCACGTGGATTTAAAAAAGGAGTTAGGATAGGGCGATATTGGCCTTCAGCAGTAGCTGTCCAGTCATTAACTTGGTCGATAAGCGGTGCTTCATCTGGACGAAAGTGCTGTTTAATATTATTTTCGTTCAAAATTACTCCCTCTTAATTGTTAAAAAATTGCTGAAAGCTGTGCTAAGCCAGCCTGTACAAAATATAAAACTAGAATAGCAACCATTGGGGCAAAACTAATTCCACCAATTGGCGGGATAAAGTCAAACCAATGCATGTATGGTTCGACTAACCGGTTGATAATATCGCCCAATCGTGAATTGCGAGCATTAGGAAACCAAGACATAATACACCACACAACGATTACTAAAATATAAGCATCAACTAATTGGTTAATTGCCCATAACAAAAACGCGATCATATAAACTCCTTTTAGTGATTAAAATTTATCACTATCATTTTTTAAATTACTTGTTAAATTACCAGAAATCTCATAATTTTTTGGTGTGCATAGAAAAATCTCTTTGCCGATCCGTTTCATCTCACCATCAATTGCAAAGACTGTCCCATTTAAAAAGTCTACTAATCGTGCAGCAACACTTGAATCCATTTGCGTAAAATTAACAATTACTGCATGTCCTTCAAGTAATTGTGAGGCAATTTGTTTTACATCCGCATAAAGGCGCGGTTCATATAACGAAATTTGACTCATTTGATTTACACGGCCGCTATTGATCGATACAACTTTATTATTTGAATTCGTTGATGCTACAGAATTTTGATCACTTGTTTCATAGTATTCTTGTTCATCAATATCTTCATCACCAAACAAGCTTTTTAGGAAATTTGCTGCCATTGTATTTAACCTCCTTAATGAGTTTAGACATAAAAAGGCGGATTATTTGATCCACCTCTTTAATTTAATATTTTACTTACGACGATTCTTGAAGAACGGTGGAGTCGATAAGTTAGTATCATCATTGTCATCCGTATTAGCCGCATCATCGTTAAATACATTAAATTCTGGCTTAGTAACATGAGAAAACTCATTGTCAGAATTACGAGTTTGATTATTGGTGTCGGCTGTTGGATCATTCCATCCATCAAAAGGATCACGTGATTTAGGTTGAGGTTGTTCAACTGGTTGTTCTTCACGTGAAACAGAACGTGTTACCCGCGGAGCATCATTTTCTGCTGGCTTTTGTTGTTGGATCTTCTTTTTCTTATCGATTCCAGTAGCGATTACAGTAACTCGTACTTCATCACCCATTGACTCATTAAGAGACATACCAAATGAAATATCAACATTAGTCCCAGCAGCTTGCTTAATAACATCAGAAGCTTCTTGTGCTTCAAACATTGATAAGTCCTTACCACCCGTAATGTCCATTAAGACATGTTGAGCCCCATCAATTGATACTTCAAGTAACGGGGAAGAAATAGCTTTCTTAGTAGCTTCTGTTGCACGGTTCTCACCAGTTGAAGCACCAACCCCCATTAAGGCAGAACCTTGGTTAGACATTAAGGTCTTAATATCAGCAAAGTCAAGATTAATATATCCAGGAGTAACAATTAAATCAGAAATTCCTTGTACACCTTGACGAAGAACATTATCCGCTTCCTTAAATGCTTCCATCATTGGGGTCTTCTTATCAATCATTTCTAGCAAACGATTATTAGCAACAATAATTAAAGTGTCAACATTTGACTTTAACTTTTCAAGTCCTTCAGCAGCATATCGTGCCCGACGCGGTCCTTCAAATGAAAATGGCCGTGTAACAACACCAACAGTTAATGCTCCGCTATCCTTTGCAAGCTTAGCAACAACCGGTGCTGCACCGGTACCAGTACCACCGCCCATTCCGGCTGTGATAAAGACCATATCGGCTCCTTCTAAGGCTTTTTTAATTTGCTCTTCACTTTCTTGAGCAGCTTTTTCGCCAACTTCTGGATTGGAACCCGCACCTAAACCTTTAGTTAACTTAGGTCCGAGACGAATCTTAGTCGTAGCTTCAGAATTATTTAATGCTTGTAAATCGGTGTTAGCAACAATAAAGTCAACTCCTTGCACTTTTTCAGCAATCATTCGGTTGACGGCATTACCGCCACCACCACCAACACCAATTACTTTGATTCGTGCTTCCGCGAATTGGTTTTCGTTAGTGAACGTTTCGTTATCCATAGCAGTATTCCTCCGTTAAATTAGTCAAATAGGTTATTAAAAATATTTTTAAACCGGTTACTAAGCCCATTTTGCTTCTTCTTCTTTGGCTGCGGTTCCTCAGTAACTGGACGCTGTGTTTGTTGTAATTTAGTTGGTTCTTCCGTCCATCTTTGACTATTAGTACTAATTGACTGTGTCTTTTCTTCATGTGGACTCTTAATTGTATCAATTCGTTGAACCGTTTGCTTAATTAAACGATCGATATCTGACAATTGATTTTCATACATTCCCAACGCCAAACTAACAGCGTAGCGAGGGTGACGAATTCCCATTTGTTCTGGGACACTCACCTTAATATTACCAGTAAAGTACTGCTCAGCAAGTTCTTTAATACCTGGTAAAGCAGCCACTCCGCCAATTAATACCACGCCCCCAGGTAATTCAGGGGCATGGATAGCTTTTAGTTTGCTTTGGATACGGTCAAAAATTTGTCGTACCCGTGCTTCAATTATTTCTGATAAATACTGCTCTGAATATTGGACAGGTTCATTTTGTCCAACAACATCAACATCTACCTGCACATCTTCATCAGCTAAGGATGCCATTGCATATCCATGGTTAAGCTTAAGCTGTTCGGCATTTTTTAATGATGTATTCATAACGGTAGAAATATCTTTTGTAATATATTTTCCGCCTTCAGGATCAACATAAGTATATTTTAATTGATGATCATGAATGATACTGGTAGTGGTTTGACCACCGCCTAAATCAATTACAACTGTTCCAAAGTCCTGTTCCCCATCATTTAAGAGGTTAAAATCTGTAGCAATTGGTGTAATGACAAAATCTTTAATATCATACCCTGCCTGTTGAACAGCTTTCTTTGTGTTGTGAATAATGGTCTTAGGACCCGTATAAAGAGTCGCCTTCATTTCTAAACGAACGCCGACCATCCCCCGAGGATCTTTAATACCAGAGAAACCATCTACAGTAAATTCTGTTGGAATTAAATCAATTATTTCACGTTCCGGTGGAATACTTTGCGTTAATGCTTCTCGCGCAACATCAATTACATCTTGGTTGACAATCTCTCTTGACTGTCCTCTTGTTGCAATTGTAATCATACCGTGAACCCGTTGCATTTGTAAGTAATTTGCCGGTAAGCCAACTACAACACTTTTAATTTCAACGTTGGACTTTTCCTCGGCCTGTGCTACCGCCGCCGAAATTGCCTGGGCGGTTTTATCAATGTCGACAATAACTCCTCGGTTTAATCCTGCCGATCGTTCTACACCAACACCAATAACTTTCAACTGACCCTTAACACTTTCACACACCAGTGCCTTGATCGAGGTGGTTCCAATATCTAATCCAACGTATACTTCTGAATTATTCATTCTAAAAGGAACCCTCCTAAGACTATTATTAACTGAATTATTTATAATTTATTTAACCTACATAAGATTTTACCACACATAAACAATGACAAAAAAGAGAATTATCAAGGTTTTTCACAAAATCATTTATCCTTAGAATCATAACTATAGGAATATGCTCCTACCTGAAGGTCAATTACCCCTTTATCTTTCATGTTAGCTGCAATTGCCGGGTAGTAGGCAAGCTTATCACCAACTGTATTTAAGTCAGCATAGACTGTATTGCCATCGCGCATATAGATAATAATTCGATCAGGATATTCCTTCGTTGGCTGATAGCTCACACTTGAGATACCATTTCTAATTGCTGGTTTTAATTTACCAAGTTGACCAGCAGTTATTGCCAGTGCCTCTTGATGGCCGTCAAACCGTTTATAAGCAATCCCATTGTCAGCAGTTTTGGTTCGTTGTAACTGGCCATTTGCTAAAACTGCATATGTATCATTATTCATTACTGCTGTCCCTAAAAGCGCATTTTCTTTTACTACCAGCTGAAGGGACTGCGGGCCGGTTACCTTAATCACTAAATTTTTAATTTGCGGATTTTGTTTTTTAGCATCATTAATAATCTGGTGCCGGCCTAGGTAAACGCCCCAGATAAAGCGTCCTGGATAAATCTTGGTCTCCTTTTCAACCTGCGCTTTTGTCAGATCATGATTCCCTTTTACTTCTAAGTTCTTAACCTTACTATAAGGCGAAATAATATAAAGCATTAGGAGGAGAATTAAGCTAAATAAAATAACTAACTTTAATACCCGTTCACCATTGGAAACATAACGCTTAACTTTAATCCCATGGATCTTATTCCCAATATGAGCTTTAGCAGATTTTTTATTCCGTTGCCGTTGTTGAGCAGCAACACTTCGCTTTTCTAGTTCTGTTAAACGCCCTGAGTATTTATGATGTTCAACAGCCGATTTATTATTTTCCACTTTTTCTCCTCCTTTCAGCTTATTTTTTAATTTTGATGTTCATCAATCGCCTTATGCAAGACCTTGATCAACCGGTCTGCTGCATCTGGCCGGCCCATCTTTCGAGCAGCTGCAGCCATCTCTTTACGCAATTGAGCGTTTTCCATAATTTTATCAGCCTGAGTTAACAAGGAACGCACATCTAACTTGTCTTCCGTAATCATCAGCCCGGCATTATTTTTAACTAGCGCCTGAGCATTTTTTACTTGATGATTTGCAGTAACATAAGGACTAGGAATAAGAATTGTTGGGACACCCAGCGCCGTTACTTCAGCAATAGTAGTTGCTCCTGCCCGCGATACTAACGCTGCTACTTTAGGCATTTTAGCTGGCATATCCTTTATATAAGGTACTACTTTAACATTATCAGCTGGTTTAATGTTCGCTGTTTCTAATTGCTTTTTTACATCATCATAACGCTTTTGCCCAGTTGCAAAGATAACTTGGTACGGTCGCTTGTTGAATTCAGGAATAGCATCAACGACCGTCTTATTAATTTTAGGCGCTCCTTGACTACCCCCAAAAACCATTAATGTTGGTACATCATCCTTTAGACCATAGCTTGTCCAAGAGAAATCACTGTCTTTTTGAGCAGCAACTTGTTGAGCACGAGGATTTCCTGCCATTGTAACCTTATCAGCTGGAAATTGGTTACGCGCTGCCTCAAATGCAATTGCAATCTGGTCTACATAACGGCTTAAAAATTTGTTTGTAACGCCAACAACACTGTTCTGTTCATGAATAACCGTTGGAATATGTTTTTTGGCAGCAGCATATAAAACTGCTCCGCTAACATAGCCGCCCGTACCAAGAACCACATCTGGCTTAAAATCTTTGACAATCTTTTTAGCGTGATGAACAGAATTCAAAAACAAATAGACAGTCTTAATATTTTCTAAGGAAAGTGACCGCTTAAATCCCTGCATATGCATCGTTTCAAGCTTTATTCCAGCATCTGGAACGATTTTATTTTCAAGTCCACGAGTTGTTCCAACATATAGTACTTCGGTATCTGGTTCAACTTCTTTAAGGCGTTCAATCAATGCTAATGCCGGATAAATATGGCCGCCTGTACCACCGCCTGATACTAATAATCGCATCTTATTGCTCCTTCTTTCCTGTTAATTTTTCAACTGCTTCAATAAATTTATCACCACGAACTTCAAAACTAGGGAATTGATCCCAACTTGCATTAGCCGGTGATAATAAAATAACATCCCCGGGTTCGCTTAGTTTCCAAGCTTCAGGTACAGCGGTAATTGCATTCTCACTTTCAACAATCGAAGGGATTCCCGCTTGTTCAGCAGCATCCTTCATCTTATCCTTGCATTCTCCAAAAACGATAATTGCTTTAACATGCTTCTTAAAATAAGGAACGAGGCGCTCAAATGTATATCCACGATCAAGCCCCCCTGCTAAAAGAATTACTGGTCGGTCAAATCCTTGAAGTGCTACTTCAGTGGCCTCAATGTCAGTTGACTTTGAATCATTATAGAAAAGACGATCTTGATATTCCAGCACGTATTGGAGACGGTGACGAACCCCGCTAAATGTTGTTAACACCTTTTCGATGGCTTCATTTGTAACACCGCTTAGTTTTGCGGCTGCAATTGCTGCTAAAGCATTTTCAACATTTTGCGGTCCAATGAGACGAATATCCTTTGTCGCCATAACTTTTTCGCCGCGCCAATAAATAATTCCGTTTTCAACATAGCTTCCGTCATGACTCTTATTCAAGCGCGAGAAAGGAACAATGGTCGCCTGGCTCCGTTGAGCAATTTTCTGCCATTCATCACGGTCCCAGTTAATTACTAAAAAGTCATCTTTAGTTTGATTGCGCGTAATATTCAGCTTAGCATTAATATAATTTTCCCGTGTTTTATGATAATCCAGGTGATTTGAAAAAATATTAGTAATAATTGCAATATGCGGATGAATCGTTGGCGCACCTAATAACTGGAAACTTGATAATTCAGTAACAAGAGTATCATCAGGTCCCAAGCTTTCTGCAACCTTACTAAATGAGATCCCAATATTACCTGCATACTTTACTTGATGTTTTGCATTTTCAGCAATCATCAATTGAGTCAATGTAGTGGTTGTTGTTTTACCATTACTTCCAGTAACACTTACTAAATGCCCATCAAAAATTTGCCAGCCTAATTCTGCTTCTGTAATAATCGGTGTCCCTTTTTTTACAAATTCTGCGACAAGTGAATTATCATATGGTATTCCTGGATTTTTAACCACTATGTCAAAACCTTCATTAGCGAGCGAAAGAGGGTTGTCACCAGTAATCACTTTAATACCGTCAGCTTCTAAATCCTCAATAACCTTATTATCTTTAGGAGTTGCCTTATCATTAGCTGTAACATCTGCACCGAGTTTTACTAGCAAATGAGCAGCATTAATTCCGCTAATTCCAAATCCCATTACAAGAACTTTTTTTCCTTGATATTTGTCAATTTTCTTCATTTATTCTTACTCCTAACCAACTAATAAGATTGTCGTAACAGCAATAATTGATGCTACTAAACCAATAAGCCAAAAAACAATATCAATTTTCCATTCACTCCAGCCGCTCATTTCAAAATGATGATGGATTGGAGTCATCTTAAAGATTCGTTTACCTGTTGTCTTAAATGAAGCCACTTGAAGGATAACACTAGCAGTTTCGCAAACATAAACAATCCCAATAACCAGTAATGACCATTCGTGGTGCAGTAATAATGAAACAGCAGCAAGTGAAGCACCAATAGCTAACGATCCCATGTCACCCATAAAAATTTTGGCAGGTTTATGGTTGTATGGGAAGAAACCAAGCAGCGTTCCAATCATCGCTAAACAGAAAAGAGCAATTTCCGGATAGCCGGGTTGGTTTAAGTTTACCAGTGCAATAATCAAATATGCAGCAAATGAAGTGATTGATAAACCACTAACTAGCCCATCTAAGCCGTCAGTAAGGTTGACCGCATTTGAAAAACCAACAATCCAAAAAATAATGAATAAGCCGTAAAGCCAACCAATTTGAGTTGTCCCGAAGCCCATTTGGAATCCTTCATGCTGATAGATAACAGTAAAGACCATTGCAGCTAACACTTGACATAGCGCCTTTTGCCATGGCTTAAATCCTTCATTTTGATGGTGAAAGATCTTGATACTATCATCCCACATCCCAATTAAACCATAGACAACCAGAACGAAGAGAAGAGCCCATAACGTATTAGTTATTAAGCCCTGCCAAGCAGCTACCCATAAAACAGTTACTACCGCTGAAAAAATAAATAGTAAACCGCCCATCGTTGGTGTCCCTGCTTTTTTAGCATGCCAAGTCGGACCTTCTTTTCGAATCTGCTGTCCTTCTTTTTTTGCCCGGAAATATTTAATTAGTGAGGGCATTAATAGGAATGTGATTAAAAATGAACTAAGAATTGTCAAAACTGCACTTAAGAAATTCATATTTACCTCCGATTAGTTTATATGCTAGTTTTTAGCTTCATATTGAACAGTTAATGTTGTACCACGCTTAATTGGTGTGTTTGGTGAGATGCTTTGCTGAGTAACGTAGCCAGTACCGTTTTCTTTTACATTTAATTTTAGGATCCTGGCAAGCTGCTGAACATCGGCAGAACTCCAGCCGGAAATATCAGGCATCCGATATTCACCACCCGCATCCAAAATAACGTGTTGATCAGTCAATACCTGTTGATTAGGCTCAGCAGATTGTTGCTTAACTTTTCCTTTAGAACCAACTATAACAACCTGCATTCCCTTTTTAGACAATTGACTATTAGCCTTCTGGGTTGTCTCGCCAATAACATTAGGCATAGTAATAACTTTTCGCTTAGCTTTTTCTGCTACTTTCTGCTGACTTAACAACATTTTCATTGTTGGATTAAAGACACTCGCAATTTGCTTAGTAGCTGGTTTCTTTAAGTTTTGCGGCTGCCGAAGCGTTACGTACATAATATATTTAGGATTTTTAGCAGGAGCCATCCCAACAAATGAGTAAAGGTAATTAGTATCACCAGTTGAGTAACCATGCGCTCCACCAATTTGCGCGGTGGCAGTCTTTCCGGCAATACGATATCCTTTGATTTGATAATCATGACCTAATCCTTTTTGATCATAAATAACGCCCTGCATATAGCCAAGCACTTTCTTTGCGGTCGATGCTTTTATTGGGTGACCAACAACTTCTGGCTTTACTTGTTTAACAGTTTTTCCGTTATTGCCATTCACAATCCGGCTAATAATATATGGTTTCATCATCTTACCATTATTACCAATTGCACTAAATGCCTGCATCATTTGCATCGCATTTACCGTTATCCCTTGACCAAAAGCGGTATTAGCCTGAGCAAGCGCACCCTTAAAAGTGGTGTACCCATTCACTTCGTTACCCATTCCGATAACATTAACTTTTTTAAGTAATCCAAACCGTTTGATATACTTCATCCAAGTATCGGCACCCATATCCTGTTCAACATGAGCAAAACCAACATTACTAGACATATCAAAAGCATCTTTATAGGAAATAGTTCCCCATCCAGAACTCGACCAGTCGGTAATTTTTCCGCCACCCATTGCCCAAGTTCCTGAATTAAAGGTCGCATCGGGATTAAAGTGTCCCGTATCGATAGCAGCTGCTAAAGTCAATATCTTCATTACAGAGCCAGGCTCATAAGCATCCTGTACTAGCATATTTCGCCAGACAGGATTATTTTCAGCATGAAGGGTTGGTCGCTGTGTGGCAGCAATAATCTTACCTGTTTTCGCTTCCATCACAACTGCAGTCATTGAATTAGCATTGGAGCTCTTATAAGCCTTGTTAATTTTATTCTCAAGAAAATGCTGCGTTTGCGAGTCAAGGGTCGTGTAGATGTTATCCCCATTCACTGCTTTTTTCATTACTTGTTTTGAATTTGCAATTTGGTACCCGTATACATCTTGCTTATCTTTTCGCAAACCGTTTACTCCGGTAAGTTCTTTATCAAAATATCCTTCTAAGCCTAATTGACCGACTAAATTAGTTTCGTCTGTTCCATTCTTAGTCTTTACCTTGGGAGTTGCCATTCCAATTATCTGGGAAGCAAATTCACCTTCTGGATATTGGCGCGCTGGAGTAGCAATAAAATTGATCCCCGGTAGATGACGTTTTTTTATTTTTTGCATTGTTGATGCAGAAAGATTACTCCCAGCACTCCCGAATTCAACCTGGTATGCTTGTCCCTTTGGCTTTAGAGCTTTTTCGATTTGAGCCGGTTTAAGGTTTATATATTGAGATAAAATCTGAGCGGTTTTCTTACGATCTTTAACGTAGAGCGGCTTGCCATCAGAAGATTTTTGCGTCCGGTCTAAAACAGCATATAGGGTGTACTTGCTAGTATCAGTTGCCAGTGCATTCCCATCGGCATCATAAATGTCGCCCCGTCGCGCTTGAATTATACGCTGCTGAGTATAAATCTGCTCAGCTTGTGATCGTAAATTAACGTGTTGAACATCCTTATTTATTGCGATATACGCAAAACGAACGATAAATAAGGTAAACAATCCAACCGTGATTAGAAAGAGCCATTTGCCAAAGGTCCCTCGGTTTTCTCTATGTCCCCTATTTTTCGTTCGTTGTGGCTTCTTATTCATTATTTATTAACGTTCCTTACATTTGAATTTTTATCTGTTAATCCATATTTATGTGCTGCTGATTTCAAATGCGATTGACTCGTCAATTCAGCAATTTCTTGCTGCGAACTTGTATTACTACTTTTCGCTTTACTAATTTGTGTTTGAACATCTTGCAAATGTCGTTGCTGATTATTAATACTAATTTTTGTTGAAAGAAGACTAATCATTAAGACTAACGTAATTAAACTCCCCGCAGCTACTAAAAAACGTTCAAACTTTGACCACCTAACTGGTTGAGGTGATGTTTGAGGCTGGCGATAAGTCTTTTTCTCTGGCATTTGCAGAGGCTGTTCTTGCCCTGCTAATTGCCTTGCCGCATTTGAAACCATAATATGTCACTTTCCTTCTTTAATTCTTTCAATTATTCTCAACTTGGCACTATGCGCACGATGATTTGCAATTAATTCTTGATTACTAGCTATGATTGGTTTTTTGTTAATTAGTTTAAAATTTGGCTCCATTCCTGCTGGAATTACAGGTAATCCTTGTGGCACATCAGCACTCAAGGATGTTTTCTCCCGAAACATTGTCTTAACTAATCTGTCTTCTAATGATTGGAATGTAATTACACTAATCCGTCCGCCAACATTCAACAAGGTCAGTGCTTGCTCCAACGATTCCTCTAGAGCACCCAGTTCATCATTAACGGCAATCCGAATTGCTTGAAAACTCTTCTTAGCGGGATGACCGCCATGCCGCCGGGCTGCTGCCGGAATCGCTTCTTTAATTACGTCAACCAGCTCAAATGTTGTCCTAATTGGTGTCACCGCACGACGCTGTTCAATTTTTCTTGCAATCGACTTGGCAAACTTTTCTTCACCATATCGGTAAAGGATTTTAACTAAACGCTCGTATGGCCAATCGTTAACTACTTCCATCGCTGATAGTGCTTGTTCCTGATTCATCCGCATATCAAGCGGCGCATCATGTTGGTAACTAAAGCCGCGTTTAGCATCATCAAACTGTGGCGACGAAACTCCTAAATCATAAAGAATACCATCAATACGATTGACATTGTACTTATTTAATTCCGCTTTTAAGTTGCGAAAATTATCTTCTACTAATGTTAATTTATGCTGATTGATTTCTGTTCTTAGGTATTCTTTATTATATTCAATTGCAGTCTGATCTTGATCAAAAGAATACAGATGACCACCCGCTAGCTGTTGTAATATCGCCTGCGTGTGGCCACCACCACCTAATGTTGCATCAACGTAAGTGCCAGTTGATTGCACATTTAATCCTGCTACGGCCTCCTTCAAAAGTACCGTTACATGTTTAAATTCTGCCATCAACTAAAACCTCCATTAAAAATCAATATTAAGATCTTCTGCAATTTCATCAAAATTGTCTGCTGTATCACTCGTAAATTTATTCCACCGGTCTTCGCTCCAAACTTCTAACCGGTTGGAAACGCCAACTATCACACACTTTTTTTCAAGTGCTGCGTGGGCTCGCAAAGTCGAGGGAATATTAATCCGCCCCTGCTTGTCGATTTCACAATCAGTCGCAGCAGAATATAAAAAACGTACAAATGCACGTGCATCACGCTTTGTTAGTGGTAAAGCTTTTAGTTTCTGTTCTAAAAGTTCCCATTCTTTTAATGGATACCCGAACAAGCACCCATCTAACCCCCGAGTAACAATAAAGTGTGTCCCCAATTGTTCTCGAAATTTGGCTGGGATTATTAGTCGACCCTTAGCGTCAATAGTGTGAGTAAATTCGCCCATTAACACGACTAATAACCTCCCTTACCACTTTATAGGTCAAGTCTACCACAATCCCCCACTTCTCACCACGTAATTTTATGAATTTTATCAAAAAGTAATAGATGTTCTAAATAGTCTGTAAATCCCAAAAAGTTAAAATAATATACGGAAGTTGGACAGTAAAAGGATGGGTAGGTTAATAAGGTGCTAATCAACAGTTTAAGCTGCCAGTTAGTTACTGCACTATGAAATCTTTATCCTTTAAAATATTTAAGAGGTTGAGATATTTCCCAGCCTCTTAAACAAGCGGTAACCATGAAGAAAAAAACAAGCTACCAATATATATAATTAATGCATAATATGCAGAATAGCGCCAGAAAACTGGCCAATAACGGCGATAAATGAATTCATGATTATGAACTATCTGAATACCAATTAATATCAGCGCTAAAATCATCCAAACAGCAATTGGATAGGCTGGCCAATAAAATCCTAAATTAAAAATAATTAAGATCCACAAAATAATTGTCCATTCCCACCATAAATGTTTATGTTTTTTTACCTTATGTGAGATTTTCAATAAAAGATGTTCTACAACTCCTACTATTAATAATAAAATAATCTCTAAAATAATGACTTTAATATTAACCGTCAAGATTTTCAGTCCCTTTCTTAATGTCCTAAATAGTTTTAGTTTAACATAATCTAAAACAAGATTTGAAAAAGACAATTAAAATGCGGTACACTACTATTACTGATAAAAATGGAAGGATGGTTAATAATGCAACGAAAAAAGAAAACTCGTTTCCAAAAAATTACCATGGTTGCAATTTGGCTAATGTTAATTGCAATGCTCGGCTCATTAATTTTTGGTGCAGTAGCATCCTTAAACTTAATTTAACTCCTTAAAGATCTCAATCGTTTCATATATAAATGGGGCTCCAGGATTCGGCTTTACCGAATACTAGAGCCCCATTCGTGTTTTGAATTATAAACTATTAAAGTGTATTTTCATCCTTTTGTTTATAAACTTCTCGTGGTTTTGAACCATTAGCGGGTCCAATAAAGCCACGTTGTTCCATATCGTCAATAATCCGTGCAGCACGATTATAACCAATTCTAAAGCGACGTTGGATTAGCGAAGTCGATGCTTTCTGCTGATCAACCACGAAATCTAATGCCTCTGGAAATAATTCATCTTCCTCTTCAGCCTGCTCTTCTTGTTCAATTTCATTATCTGTTACAACCATATTATCATCGTATTCAGCAGCACTCTCACTCTTAATAAAATCAACTACTGCTTCAACATCATGATCAGAAATAAATGCTCCTTGAATTCGAACAGGCTTATTTTGGTCGATCGGTTCAAATAACATATCCCCGCGACCAAGGAGTTTTTCAGCTCCGTTAGTATCAATAATAGTTCGTGAGTCAATCCCACTCGAAACGGCAAAAGCAATCCGTGACGGGACATTGGCTTTGATTAATCCGGTAATAACATCCACCGATGGGCGCTGCGTTGCTAAAATCATATGAATACCAGCAGCACGTCCCATTTGAGCAATCCGGACAATTGCATCTTCAACGTCATGAGAAACAGTCATCATTAAATCCGCTAATTCGTCAACAATTACTAACACCAATGGTAATTTAGACTGCGAATCTTCGGGATGCTCATCATTCTGTTGCTGGACAAATTTATTATATCCATCAAGATTTCGTACTCCGAATTTAGCAAATAATTCATATCGGCGCTCCATTTCAGCAACCACCTTACCAAGTGCCCGCGCCGCTTTCTTAGGCTCTGAAACTACTGGACTTAGTAGATGAGGGATACCGTTATAAACACTTAATTCAACCTTCTTGGGATCAATCATCAACATTTTAACCTGATGAGGTTTAGCTTTTAATAGGATACTTGTGATAATTACATTAATAGCAACTGATTTCCCACTCCCCGTTGCTCCTGCAATTAAGAGGTGCGGCATCTTGGTTAAGTCTGCCATCTTAACATCGCCAGTAACGCTTCTGCCAAGAGGTACTTCCATCGGTTTGTCATTATTAGGAGCATTCTCAATCATATCCCTAAATCCAACAGTGGCAATTTGCTGGTTCGGCACTTCGATTCCAATCAGTGATTTTCCAGGAATAGGAGCCTCAATCCGAATATCCTTTGCCGCTAAAGCAAGGGCTAAATCATCGGCTAAATGAGTAATCCGACTGACTTTTACTCCCACTGCAGGCCGTAACTCATACTTTGTCACTGAAGGTCCAAGATTAACATTTTCAACTGTGGCATCGACACCAAAAGATTTTAATGTCTGCTGAAGAGTTTGCGTATTTTTCTTAATATTACGTAAGTCTTCTTGCTGATCGGTCGCTTTCACTTGACTCAATAAGCTAATTGGGGGTAATTGATAATCATCATCTTCTTTAGCATCGATTCCGGTTAATGTTCCCTCGGAGTCTATTTGATTTTCAGAAGAAGTGTCGTCCCCATTGATATTACTTTCTTCATCATTCTGGCTTTCACTTGCTACCCGAATGGTTGGTTCGCTTGCTGTGGCGGTAGGAGATGATGAAACTGCAGCTGATGCCAATGGTGGGGTCGATGTTTCAGGCTCTTGATCAGTAAAGAAATCCTTTACTTGTCGTGATGCTCTAGCAATTGGGGCACTGATTGAAGAAGCAGAGGCTGGTCTTGCTACATTCTCAGACCTCTTTTTTATTAATTGTTCATGAGCATTCGCCATTGCTGTTCCGGATTTTTTGATTCCAATTCCTAGTTTTACCAAGAAGTCACGCCATGGTAAAGCGAAGAAAATAATAATTCCGATAATCATTAATAACCATGCTAAAATGGCTGTCCCAACTTCAGAAATTAAAATATTGCTTCCATTATATAAGTAAGCGCCAATCATCCCCCCGCCCACAGAAACTGTCGAATCACCATTAAAAATAACCTTACTAAGACTATTCCAGGTAGTTTCAATTATTTTGGCGTGAAGATTCAAACGCTGAAACATAATAGTTTGCAACCACATTAAAAATCCGGTATAAGCAATAAGCGTACCAGCAATCCAGCGTTTCTTAAAATGCGGCCAATGACTATAAAGTGCAAAACATAAGCCATACAGGAACACAATAACCATTGCGAGCGGATAAGATTCGCCAACGAAGATTTTAAAACAGTTATCAAGGAAAGTACCCAATACTCCTAGATTAAATAAGCCAACTAACATTAACAGGCAAACAATAACACCAAGCAAGTTATCGATTAAACGATATTGCTGTTTTCTCTTCTTTGTCTGCCCTTTTGTCCGGCGGGATGATACTTTTTTTCTTCTCGCCATCTTATCATTGCCTCCCTAATCCTACTTTAATTTATCAAATTCATAACGGTGGACACGCGCTAATTGGGGAAAGTTCTGTTGCCGCAGTGCTTCATAAATAACGATTGCGGCGCTATTTGAAAGGTTTAATGCCCGAATATTTTCATCATTTTGAGGAATCCGAATAGCATTTTCAGGATATCTTTGCATAAACCGTTCTGGTAGCCCTGTTGTCTCTTTTCCAAACAAGAAATAATGATCCCC
Source organism: Limosilactobacillus albertensis (assembly GCF_014145555.1). Classification (NCBI taxonomy): domain Bacteria; kingdom Bacillati; phylum Bacillota; class Bacilli; order Lactobacillales; family Lactobacillaceae; genus Limosilactobacillus; species Limosilactobacillus albertensis. The sequence goes on along the minus strand of NZ_JACIVD010000062.1, from coordinate 3,098 downwards.
TTCACCAGTATAATCTACATCGGTGTAATCATGCGTGGCAAATTTTGAAACAATGTACAAGCGGTTGATATCAGGAATTGTTTTCATAAATGAAGGCAAGTCTTCATGATATGTAATTTTTACTTTATCCCAATAATCCAGTCCAGCTCGCTTCATGTGTTTATCATCTGTTGAGAATCCAAGGGGCTTTATTAAATGCAGCTCTGTATTCGTACCTGCACAAGTACGAGCAATATTCCCGGTATTAGCTGGAAAAAGCGGTTCAAACAAGACAATATGGTTTGTCATAATAAAAATCTCCTTAAACAAATAAAAAAAGCAGGGTCTCGGTGTGGGCACGGCGAAACGCTGCTTTAATGAAGTACTCCTTGATAATCACCAACGAATTTATCCATTTCGATGTCAATTATCAAACGATTTCTTATAATAATTTAGCACTAAATTATCGCAGATGCAATATTAAATTAACTTTTTTTCGTAATTAATAAACTAACATCAACAGTGATTGTTGATAATTGTTCAAGTTCTTCTCGGGATAATTTTTTAGCATTTTCTCCCCAATGCAACGGAGTCATTTCCAACAGTGCCTCTTGTAACCCATTTGGAATATTGAAACGATACTTTAATTTTTTAATCTGGCTATTCGGATAGTGGTGTTTAAATAATTCTACAACCCGCGAGTTATCGTATTGATAGTTACGCTCTCCATCTTGGTATAAAAGGTGGCGTAATTCAATTAAATAATTAGCATTGGGAATTACCTTAATTAGCATTCCATTATTTTTTAAGACCCGATTAAATTCTTGATAATCTGACGGAGAAAATAATTCTAAAATCAAATCAAAACTTTGTGCAGTAAATGGTAATTTCCGCAAATCAGCAACGCAAAAAAATGCTGCTAAAGGTAATTGGGTTGCTAAAGTTATTCCTGGTTTAGAAATGTCGAATCCAATCATTGTATCAGAATATTTCAAGCGAAGAGTGTTTAATTGCATTAATGGAGTTCCTTCACCAGTACCAACATCCAAAATCTTCATTGGCTTTGCTGGCAGCAATTTACTGATTTCTTCAATAATAGGACGAAATAGTCCCGCATTTAGGAGCTGCCGGCGCGAATTAAACATTTCACGACCATATTCAGTGTTGGCGGCACCATTAAGGAAATGAAGATATCCATGTCGGTTAAAGTCAAAGCGATGGTTATTAATACAAACAAGACTATTTCCTTCTACTTTTTCCATCGGCTGCTCGCATACGGGACATTGGAACAGATCAATATTACTTTTTACTAATTCACGCTGACGTTCTACTTTTTTCACGTTCTTTCCTCCATTAACTAATAATAAAAAATACTAAGAACAGTGTATCACAGCTAGAATTACGGTGGGCAAATTGCTATTATATAGGTAAGCATTTTCAAAAAGGAGGAAATTGAATTGATTGAACAATTTCTAATTGGAACTTATACCAAAAAGACAAGTAAAGGAATTTACAAGGTCACTCTTGATACTGATCAAGAAAAAATTACCGATGTAAGCTTGGCAATCCCATCACAAAAGCCAGCGTATCTACAAGTGGGCCAAGACGGTCGGATCTATGCTATTAAGCAAGTAGATGATCAAGGGGGAGTTGCTTCATATTCCTTAGATGACAATAATGCAAAGATGTTAAGTGAAGTCTTAGCAGCCGGTGCACCACCTGCATATGTAGGTGTCGATGAGAAACGTCATTTACTTTACAGTGCTAATTACCACACTGCTAAAGTAGATGTGTTCAAGATTAATTCAGACGGCACTCTTACCCAAACTGATTCGGTTTTGCATGAAGGTGCAACTGGTCCACAACCAGAACAAGAAGCTCCTCATGTTCATTATGCTGACTTAACTCCCGACAACCGGTTAGTAGTTTGTGATTTAGGAATGGATCTTGTTGTTGTCTACGATGTATCTGACAATGGAAAACTAACAGCTGTTTCACGTTACAAATGTGAGGATGGTTTTGGAACTCGTCATATTGCATTCCACCCAAATGGCAAGTACGCATACCTATTAGGGGAATTAAGCAGCAAATTAGAAGTATTAAAGTATAACAGTTCAGATGCTTCTTTTAAGCACTTACAGACAATTAAAACAATTCCTTCAACATGGACTGTCCATAATGGAGCAGCAGCTATCCGTATTTCAAGCGATGGTAAATTTGTATACACTTCTAATCGGGGAGAAAACACAATTGCTGTCTTTGAAATTCAACCAGATTTCACCGTTAAGCATATCCAGTCTATTTCTACTGAAGGTGATTTCCCACGCGACTTTAACTTAAACCAAGATGAACATTACCTTTTAGCTTCAAACCAAAACACAGATAATCTTACCCTTTACAAGCGCGATCCAACAACTGGTAAGCTAACTCTTCTGCAAAAAGATGTAGCTTGTCCAGAACCAGTTTGCGTTATGAGATGGAAGTAAATAGTGTAACATAACTACAATTATCGGCTCTATAATATCTGATATTGATATAGAAAGTAGTATTTCCATATCAATATCAGTTTTTTTGCTTTTAAACTAAAAAAGAGGTCCGCCCTCTGATACAATGAAATCGCCAAATCACACAGAAAAGAAGGTAACCTCCATAAATAATAGTACAAGAACTTTCCTTAATTTAACAGATCTTTATTTAATTTTTTCAAAAATAGAGAATTAAACTTGGCTTAAAGTCTCAACTTTCAACTTGTCGGAATTGAGCGTGTTAAGATAATAAAACGTGTTACCTATAGTTATCGCCTTCTTGTAGCCTTTAGCAAAAATTTATTTAATTAGTAGTCACTAAATCTTAAACAACTAAAAAGAACCGTCACAGACGAATTTTCGCATATCAATATGACTTGACGTAGTGCGAGATTTCTATATTTCCATCAGTAAGATGTTTAACGAAGATCAAAAAAAGACCTGAGAAGAAACACTCCTCAAGTCTTTTAATAATCATTTAGCGTGGCAACGTCCTATCCTCGCAGGGAGCGATCCCCCAACTACTTTCGGCGTGTTGAAGCTTAACTTCTGTGTTCGGCATGGGTACAGGTGTATCCTTCAAGCCATCATCAC
>NZ_JACIVD010000061.1:0-143441 GCF_014145555.1 Limosilactobacillus albertensis | reverse complement strand
CCCGAAATGTCAATTTAAATTAGAAAAATGTTGAAAGCTGTTCATCTGTGACGTGACTTAGGAATACTTCAAGTGGTGTGCGGTAGTGAAGTGACTTCCGTGGAATAGTATTTCGTTTGTGCATCAGCTGGGTGATTAGTTCATCTGGTAAATTACGGAAGTCTAATCGTTTACTGAGACCGTCACGACGTAAGATACCATTATTGTTTTCATTCAGGCCGCGTTGATTGGGCGCTCCAACCTCCGCAAAATAAGTATGAAGATCATGTTTATTGGCAATCTCACGCCAGCCCGCGAATTCCTTACCATTATCAAAGGTAATCGACTTAACGAAATGACGAGGTATTTTAGAAAGCCATTTATCCAAGTGATAGTTAACTGCTTCATCAGTTTTACGATGAACGTTAAGCACAATCATCACCTTAGATTGACGTTCCACCAAGGTCATGACCGCACCACGATGAGCTTTTCCTTGAACAGTATCAGCTTCAAAGTGACCAAACTCGTGTTGGTAGTGAGGAAAATCATGGTATCGCTGGTAAATACTCCGACCGAGATGCCCCGCCTTACCACGTCGTTCGACATAGCCATTGGGGTGTCGCTTGCCTTTCATCGGTAATTGCTGGACGGCAAAATTGTACTGTCCACGAGCAAACATCCGATAAAGTGTCCGCATACTACAGCTAATTGTCCGTTCTGCTCGACCAATGATCGTATCAGGTGTCCAGCCCGCTTTAACCTGCTCATTGATGTAGCTGATCTCATCCTTGGCTAGCTGAGCCTGCTTACGACCACAACGCTGCTTATTCCGTTGGTAAGCCTTAAGATACTGTGCAATGGTCTTACCGCTATCAAGAAATCGATAGACTCGGTAAATAGTTTCTTGGCTTCGTTTAAGCAGTTTAGCAGCTTGATAAGCCTTCGTACCTTGGTGCCAAAAATTAGCTATGAGGGTTAGTTCACGTGTGGTAAGATGTTTATAAGTCATTTGTGATGTTCCTTTACTTTTGTTTGTGGTTATTCAAAAGTCTATCACAAATGGCTTTTTTATTTTTCTAACTTAATTTTACAAACGGCGACTTATAAAGTTCCTTTAGTTTTTTTACTGTGGCGGCAAGATCACTACTATCAAATACAAGAGAAATGACGGCAATTCCAGCTACCCCTGTATCGTGAACTAATTGCATGTTCTTTTCATTAATACCACCGATCCCAACAACTGGGTGCTGGCTAAGCATGTTTAACCGTTCTAACTTATCGATGCCGATTGCCGGATCAGCATCCGCTTTTGACTTTGTAGGGAAAACGGGTCCGCAACCAACATAGTCAACGAAATCCATTAAATTAGCCCGTTCAATTTCAGCAGGGGTATTACATGAATAGCCAATAAACATCTGATGACCGACTGCTACCGATACCTGATCAATTTTTGTATCGCTTTGTCCAACATGAACACCGTCAGCATTAATTTGCTGAGCTAAACGATAATCGTCGTCAACAATCAATGGAATCCCATATCGTGTACATAAGGTCCGCAACTCTAACCCAAGGTCAACGCGTTCATTCGGGAGAAGTTTTGAATTACCTTTTTCGCGGTATTGAAAAGCAGTAATTCCGCTTTTCATTGCTAATTCTACTTTTTCAAGGAATGCGTAAATATCATTATGGACATCTTGTGTTCCGCCAACTAAATATACTTGCAACATTTTTGGATCAAATATCATCTATCTCGTCTCCTTTAACCTTAACCCAGTGATTTAATGGACCATGACCGTGGCCAACATGAATACCCTCTTTAATTGTCTGTTCAACATATGTTTTGCCAATCATAATGGCTTGTTCCATTGAGCGCCCCTTGGCAATTTCTGCAGTGATACATGCTGAAATTGTGTCACCAGTCCCATGAGTATTTTTGGTATTAATTCTTGGTGCCGTCAACCACATATCATTACCGTCTTCAAATAAAACGTAATCATCAGCTTTTTGAGAGTTTTCGGCATGACCACCCTTTAAGAGGATATTTTTTGCACCGCGTTTTTGTAGTTCATGTGCGGCCCTCTTAATATCAGTTTTATCCTTAATATTAATTCCCGTCAACTCACAAGCCTCTGGAATGTTAGGAGTAATAAGGGTAGCAAGTGGTAGTAATTCATTGCGTACAATAGCAATCGCATCATCGCTAAGCAACTTTGCACCACCCTTAGCAACCATTACCGGATCAACAATTAATGGCCCTAAATTATATTTCTTCAAATTTCGGACAACTGCTTTTACCCGGATTGGATCAGCTAACATTCCCGTTTTACATGCACGAATTTCAAGATCGCTTGCAATCGATGCAAACTGTTCATCAATCAATTTCTCAGGCATGGGGAACGCGTCTTGTACGCCAAGAGTATTTTGAGCAGTAACGGCAACAACTACCATCGCAGAATAAACACCCCGCATTTGCATTGTTTTTACGTCAGCGGGAATTCCAGCCCCACCGCCGCTATCGGTTCCAGCAATTGTTAGGGCTTGGGGATAATCGTTAATCAAGATAATCTTCCTCACTTTCCTCTAAAAATTCCAAAAGAGCTTTTGTATCCATAATTGAGAGCTGGTCAAAAAACTGTACTTGCCATGATCCGAGGCCGACCGAATAGCGATTGGCTAAAACACCCGCTGCAGATACTAAGACAGTGGCTACAATGCAAGCATCCCAAGTGTTAGATGTTACTCCAAGATAAGCAGCCACAATACTAGAAAGCATATCGCCGCTTCCTACATTCATCGTTAGCATTTCGGCAGAGAAGGGGTTTTCGTAAATGATTTGACCATCAGTTATCAAATCGGTTTCGCCAGTCAAAATCACGATAGACTGAAAGCGCCGTGCACATAATTCAGCGACCTGAATAGGACGGTCAACTTTTCCGGCATCAATTCCATGACTAGTATTATCGGCATCAACCAAGGCAGCAATTTCACTGGCGTTTCCGCGGATAACATCAAAATGAAATTTATTTAATAATGATTGAGCGAGTTTCAACCGTGACGGTACTGCACTGACAGCTACCGGATCTAGTACGAGCGGCTTTAACGGAGAAACCGTCTGAAGAATAGTTTGTATTTGGTCAATCTGCTGTTGATTAACCGTCCCTAAGTTAATAGTAATTGCATTTGCTAAATTAGCCATTTCATTTGCCTCAGCTGGTTCTACTGACATGATCGGGGAGGCACCAACAGCACTTATTGAATCTGCAACTTTATCAATTGTTACTAAATTAGCGAGAGTGAGAACAATTGGATTCTTAGTACGAACTCGATCAATAAGGGACCAATTGATTTGATGTTCTGCCATATACGTTAACTCCTTAACTAAAAAATACTCAAGGCAGGAAAAATGAACCTACTTTGAGTATCAAGCGGTTATGCATTTTCCTACGCAAGTGTTGGCTTACAGGTTCTAGGGTCCATGCGTCACTGCATATCTCAGCCCAGCACGATGGGCACCCCTAATGCAATAAGTTTATTTATTAATAGTATACCGCAATTTAATTTTTATTAACATCAATAAAGATAATTGGCAAATGAAGCTGATAATTGTAAAATGACACTAGTAAATATAAAAACAGGAGACTTTAAAAATGCAGGAAGAATTACGGCAGACAACAAATAAAGCCGAAGTAGCCATTATCGATGATACAACCGGTAAAATTTTAACATTTAGCAATGGCGGGATTGATGGTGAATTTGAAATTATCGTCACTGATAAGAAACCAGTCCCAGCATTGTTTCAACCAGTAGGCAAGTTAGCAAATGGTAAATATACGATTAAAGGAAATTATGCTGGAACCGATTACCGTGAGATTAAACTTGACGGCGCTTATGAAATATATGGGAACCCAGAAGATGGTAACGTTATGATTACAAGAATTGAAGGAGAAAAATAGTGTATATTAATGTAGCGGTAAAAGCTCAAAATTTATTTAACAATTATCACCAGTCTAATGACGAAGCAACAAAATCTGCTGCATTAGCTAACCCGCTTTTTTCATGGCATGCAACATACTTTACTACTAACCATAAAAAGAATCTTGTCTTTCTAAATGATGCGACGACTTTAGCAGTTATTTTATATAACGTAAACGCGAAGAATAAGCGAGATATTAAGAAACGCTTTGAAACGCAATTAAAAACAGTCTGGCTTAACTTGGGTCTCTCTGAAAAGTCATATGCGGAATACCTAGCAACGAGTAATGAGTGGCAAATCAATAAGACAATTAATCGGTCTAGTATGGGATCGTTAACTTTACTTTGTCGCGAGGTAGCAGAACCGCTTGCTAATACACGGACTGAGGGTGACTTATCGAAACGTTTAACGAATTATCTTAAGCGGCAGGGGAAAAATTATATTAACGCTAGTGATACAGTCGCAATAATTAAAGCAAGTCAACCCTTTAACATCAAGCAGGGGGCTAAAAAAGCATCCCACGATAATAAAGGGGCGTTAAAGGAAATTTTCAATAAGCTGCAGCAAATGAGCCAGCTTAGTTTTGATACTTTATCACTTGAACAAACCGATCAAGCAATTCAAAAAATTCAAGATCAAAATAATCAACTTTTAGACTTATTCCTTAGTGATATTCAACAAGACTATAGTGATAAAACCATCCGCCGCTATAAAAATAACCTCCAGTTTTATTTGAATGAGTGGGCAGCTTATAGGCTAAGTACAATTGCAAACCTTGAAAATGCTAGCATTAATGAACTTTTATACCATGGATCGTCAGAAACAGAAGTAAGAAATATTAAGGCGGCGTTAAAACAGTTACTAAGATATCTGAAACGTAATGGCATTATTAACGATGACCAATATGAAGACTATCTTGTTTTTATGGAAGAAGATAGTGCACTGATGGATGAATTCGGCAGTGATGATGATTTTTACAATGAGGATGATGACGATTTTTTTACTTCATTTGATCCCCTAATTAGTGATACCAATAAAGACTTACCAACGATCTTTGATGCAAAAACAGACCAATTACTTGATGATTACTTAGCATCGTTTGCAAGCTTGTATGGATTGATCCCGGTTCATCATGCATTGCAAATTATCCAGGCGCAAAATCCTCAACTGACTATTGATGAAGAAAAATTTCAGCAATATATAGAAGATCGGGTTGGGGAATATGAACTGCGGTATGTTGTTCTAGACCTTAATAAAATGGCTGATGAAATTAACCTGGATGCTGTATTTGAAGATGATCTCTTTATTGTATATCCTACATTGTTAAGTGATAGCATTCGGCTTGTTCAGCTTTATAACCACCAGCTAGGACTACAATATTATGTTCCTGACAAGGCAGAATTGTTGCGATATAAGTATGATGATTACTTTGATATTTATAATTTACGTGAACAATTGGATGAACTTTTTAAAACACATTATGAACTATCAGGTAGCAGCATGGTGGGGGCAGCATTTATTTGTATCTTCTGCATGAAGTTAGGGATGTATGATGCGCAAAATCTTTCCTCAATGAACGACGCAATCAACCGTGCTATTCAAATGCTGAATAATACTGTTAATCTTAACATTACTCGAAACAATGATAATGAGGCGTTGATCAAGCTATTGCTCTTAATTGGAACCGATATTCGCCGTCCGTGGAATCGGGGCTGGTCAAGTCGCGAGATACTGGATGTCCCTGGTATTGCTGGGTTATTCAATCATGATTATCCTGTCTTATCTAGTGACGCAATTAGTGCAATTAAGCAGGGAAAGATTGATCGGCGCGAACTAATCTACTACATTGAAGATAGTGATTTGCCGATTAACAAGATTAATAAACTCTGCAAGCAAATTGAAGAACTATAAAATAACTGATAAAAGCAGGACCGAGAAAGTTTTATTTCACAGTCCTGCTTTTAATAATTATGTAAAATACTTATTTTTGATTTTTACCAATGTGCTCATCAAAATACCCAAGACCATTAACTTCAAGTGTTTTCAAATAAGCAATAAGCTCAATTGCTGAACTGGGGCTTAGTTCATTAACGGCATTTAACCCAATACCGGTAGAAACCGTTTCACTCATCGCCATAATTTGGTTTCCGTCCTTAATCTGCACCTGGGAACAGCTGATTGCCCACTGGTTATTAATATTAGGGGCAAAAATAAAGAAGAGGTTAAAATCATTTGAAAGGTAAGCGGGTAAAAACCAAGCAAGTTCATCAAGTGGCGCGGGAATTAAATCGCCCTGCAAAGCAAATCGATCAAGGTTGTTCTTATTAGGGGCCACATTTAACATGAACATTGTCTTTTCAAATTCTTTCATCCCCAGTTTCATTTCCGGAGTAATTTTAGGGTGCATAGCATTATTCTCCTAACTAAAATTTTGTCGATAATAATTATATTTACTCTTTATATCCTGGATAGGAATATCCATCACATGCATAATACCATGAGCATCTAATTTAAAATGACGAATAATAACCTGATTAAGCTGGATTCGCAGACGAGGATGATTCATGAGGATTTGTTCAATGTTAGTTGACATAATATCAAGAGTGTTACAGTAATCAGGAACCAGTATTTTTTCAAATTCGTTAAACGTATCGGCAATTACTTCAGCATAGGCATGATCGGCATATTTAAGATCGTTTGCTTCTAATTTATCATAATACTCACTACTGGTAAGCCCGCGTTCATTTTTTATATTATACTGTTCGTCGTATTGGTGAGTAAGGTATGAATCCCAGTCACGATAGCAATAAGTAATCATTTGAATAACTATTTGCCGGCCGTTATGAGTAACATTTTCCGGCACCATTTGGCCTTGGGGATCGATAAGGTAAGGCCGGATAAGCTGACGAGTAATAACATCGTAAAAAGTCCCCGGAATTAGTTCCTTATCTTTTGTGTTCTGGTACAAGGGACCAGTCCCAGAAAGCTTTTTTAGGTTTCGTAGGCTCTCACGCGTTTGATTGACGGCATAAATGATATCCTCAATTTCCTGGTCAATAATTTTACGTTGGCTAATTGTCTGCAAAAGATTGGTATACAGACGAATTAGATTATGTAACTCGGATTGTTGATTAGGGAAGAATCCACCCTGCTGTTGATATTTTCGGGTTTCCCGTTCCAACTGCTGTTCAATAATCAGGGCTTGGTGCTCGACTTTGACAGGGAGAACAGGAGTAGAAAAGCCTTCTTGCGCAATCTGATGAACCGCTTCACGAATAATTGGCCGCATTTCACAGAAATCAGGAAAATCAAAAAAGTTTTGAAAATCATTTGTAAGTTTAAGATGTTGGTAAACGGCTGATTTGAGATTTTTCTTCATAATATTCCTCCATCATTTTTATTTTATTATGAAAACCTGTAGGAAAATATTAGGGAATTAGATGAAATCACTAATGTTAAATTTCCCTCAACACTTATAAAATATTAATCAAAGAATGGAGAAGGAGATCGTAATGAAAAAATTATTAAAAGTTTTAGTAGTGTTTCTATTATTTAGTAGCGTTATTACTAGTTCAGCATTAGCCAGTTCAACAAGAACAGTTACAGATATGACCGGACAGAAAGTCAAAATTCCCAAAAGCATAAAAAGGGTAGCTGATCTTTGGCATGCCAATAATCAGGTCGTTTTGCTATTAGGGGGACAAAAGAAATTAGTGGCTACAACCCCGCTTGTAAAAAAACAGCATTGGTTCACAATAGTATATCCTCGAATTACTAAAGTTACTGCTCCATTAGCTGGAAACCAAATTCAAGTTGAAGAATTAATCAAAACCCATCCTGATGTAGTAATTACCGCTGATCCTGCACAGGCAAAAACAGCAAGGCAAGCCAAATTGCCAACCGTTAATGCGATGTATACTGATTTTGCGGGACTGAAAAAGTCTGTTATGTTGACTGCAACGATTTTAGGCGGGGATGCCCCTAAAGTTGGTCGGCAATATAATAAAGAGCTAACCCAGAATATTAACTTAGTTGAGCGACAAGTGAAAAACCGTAAGTCAACACCTACTGTTCTTCATATTGTTAACTCAGCGGATTTAACCAAGGTTGATGGTCAAAAAACAATTGTTAACGAATGGATTAAAATTGCGGGAGGAAGGAATGCGATTACTGAAAATGGTAATCAGATTTCTGTTACTCCAGAAGAATTAATTAAGGCCAATCCAGATGTAATCATTGTTGGGAGTTCAACTACTGCCCATGCACGAAAAGCATTACAGGCTAATAGGCAATTGCGACAATTAAAGGCAGTCCGCGAAAAGAAAGTCTACGGAAATCCACAGGGTACTTTCCCATGGGATCGTTATAGTGCGGAAGAAGCCTTGCAAGTTTTGTGGGCTGCTAAAATACTACACCCGCAAGAAATGAAAAATATCAACATGGTATCTGAAGTACAGCATTTTTATCAAAAATACTATCACTATCGTTTAACGCCTAATCAGGCTCAAAGGATAATGAAATAACCACATCCCCTAATTTAGATAATTAGATCTATTTAAGGGGGTGTGGTTATAGTTTAATTTGACAAGTATAACGTTGAAGTGCCGGGACATAGGTTAAGGTCAGCGGAACTTGGTAAACTTCAGTCAATCGTTCAGTCGTCATTAATTGATCACTACTGCCAACCGTTAAAATACCATTTGAATCTAGTAGGCCAATCTTTGTTGGTAGCATTAAGGCGTGATCTGGTAAATGCGTTGTAAGAATGATTGTAATTTTCTCTTGATGAGCAAGACTTTTTACTAATTTTAAGATTTCGTATTGCCGGCTTAAATCTAACGCAGCCATTGGTTCATCTAGAATTAATAACTTAGGCTGCTGAAGGAGTGCGCGGATAATAGTAATTAATTGTTGCTGTCCGCCGCTCAGAGCAGCAAATGGGTGATCCCGAAACTGAAATAGTTGAAAATCTTGTAAATATTTCTCGGCCATTTTAAAGTCTTTTTTCTTTGGTGTCTGAAAAAATGAAAGGTACGGAGCACGCCCAGTCAACAAATAATCAATGACAGTTAAATTTGAATTAATATGGTAATCTTGCGGAACATAGGCAATTTGTTGGGCAAGAGTTTTGCCGTTTAGGGCTGTTATTTCATTGCCAAAAACTTTTATAGTTCCCTGTTGTGGTGATAAAAGACCTGTTAAGCAATGCAGAAGAGTTGATTTACCAACCCCATTAGGACCAAGGATTGTAAAAATTTCACCCGGCTTAAGCGAAAAATTAACGTGGTGAAAAACTAGCTTACTTTTAGGGTAAGAAAAACTGAGATTATGGACATCGAGGATAATCAATTTAAGCGGACCTTCTTTTTCATCAGGATATATACAAATAGGGGCGCACCAATAAATCCAGTAAGAATACTTAGGGGAATTTCACCGCCGGATAGGGAACGCGCTAACGTATCGACAATTAACAAAAATAGGCCACCAAGAATGGCTGCTAATGGTAAGGCGCGTTTAGTATTAGCACCAATGATAAGGCGTGCAATATGAGGAATTACTAACCCAATCCAGCCAATATTACCGCTAAGGCAAACTGTTGCTGCTGTGAGAAAAGTACTAGCGACGATTATTAATAGCTGCTCAACTTCAACATTAATCCCTTCAAGACGTGCTTGTTGATCACCGAGGGATAGGATGGTCATATGCCAGCGGAGAATAAAAAGGATAATTGTTCCGCAAAGAAGAAAGGGAATAACAGCAACAATACTCGGAAAATCTATTTTAGCTAAACTTCCCAGCTGCCAATAAACGATACTTTGTAATTGTGAGTCGGGATCTGCAATGTATTTTAATAGGCCGACTAATGCTTGCATGAAGCCAGAAATAACAATCCCTGCTAACACTAAAATTAAGGTGCCGCGTTGGTTAAGTATTCGGGCGATTAGTAAAGTTAGGCCAACAGCAAGAACGCCCCCTAAGAAGGCCAATGTTTGTGTAAGCCAAATTCCGGATCCTAAAAGAATAGCTGTGGCTGCCCCAGCTGCAGAACCATATGATACACCGAGAATATCTGGTGACACGAGCGGGTTATGAAAGACGCTTTGAAATGCACAACCGGCCATTGCCAAAGCTGCCCCGATTAAAAGCGCACCAAGGATTCGTGGCAGTCGTAAGTTAAAAATAATATTTGCTGCTACGGGATTACTTTGGGGTGCCAGCATAGTTTGACCGATTTCTACTGGTGAATAATATATTCGGCCACAGGACAGGGCAATTATGACAGAAACAAAAACTAGTAAAAGGGCACTCCATAATGTTATTTGGTAATGATGATTAGTAATGAAAATCACTTCCTTGTCTTTAAATATTTTGAGATTTCCTTAGCAATTATTTGTTGGCCGTTGTCAATATCTTCATAATCAATTTTTAGTGACGGACCAAGTTGCCTGGCGTGCTGATACTGCAATCGCTGGTCGAAAATATTTACTGCATTAGCAAAGTTCTCACGACCAAAGTTAAGATCCCCGATACCAGCTGTATAATATGTCAGCGAGTTTAAGGAAAACTCACTCAGACAATTATAAAACTTTTCTTCACTTGCGGTGAGCTGTCCTTCTCCAGAGGTACAAGGACATAAAATTAGTAAATCAATATTGTTCAGATTTACTGTTAGTGATTTTTTGAAAGGAAGCAGCGATGAATTAGGAAGCAGGCTTTGATGAATATACTCTCCTAGTTCAAAATTATGCCCGTAAATTGTATCGTACAGAATTAAAGTATTCATTAAGGAGTCATCCTTTCTTTAAATTTTAGTATAACAACTCCATTAAAATCCGATTATTAGGGATTTGACTAATTCTAAAATCTCAATATCTTTGTAATAATAGGCAATGATAAAGGTGGGTGATTATAGTTGCATTATTTACGGATAAGTGATGCCCCCATTGATGTTGGTGAGATGTATCAACAGTTAGTTGCTCCAGAGTATGGTGGAATTGATATGTTTGTTGGGACTGTTCGTCAGTGGACTGGTGAAATCGAAACTACTAAGATTGAATATTCAGCCTATCATCCGATGGCAGAAAAACAATTAGAAAAAATTGCGGCACCGATTGAACAACAGGGCGGGCGAGTTGTTGTTGCACATCGCACTGGTCAATTAGTCCTTTCCGATATTGCCGTGTTTGTTGGGGTGGCAGCCCCGCACCGCGCAGAAGCGTTTAAATGGTGTCAGTATGTCATCGATACTCTTAAACATGAAGTACCAATCTGGAAAAAAGAATATGATACAGACAAGATAAGGTGGGGAAACTAATGGAAGTTAAAATTAGACTTTTTGCATTTTTACAAGATCAATTAGGACCATCAATTACTGTTGAGGTCACTAATCCTGTCCGCATAAAAAGCCTTCTTAACCAAATAAGTCAACAGGCTCCCCAACTATCATCAACTTTAGCAAATTCACGATTAGCAGTTAATCAAGAATTTATCAACGATGAGGAAGTTATACTCAAAGCAAATGATGAGATTGCAATCATCCCGCCTGTCAGTGGTGGCTAGTATCTTTTGAGGGATAATTATTTTTTTCATAGGAGGACTTGATTATGTCGAGTGTTAAAGATGTTGCTCATGGTAGTAGGCGTAACGCATATACGGCGTTAATCCTTTCTACACTTGCAATGATTGTTTGTTTTATGTCGTGGTCAAACTTTGCCCCGCTTGCATCCCAAGTTGCTGAGATGTTTCATTTAGATGTATCTCAACGGACATTGCTATTGGCAACGCCTGTTCTCTTGGGTTCAATTATGCGAATTCCGGTGGGGATTTTAAGTGACCGTTATGGCGGGAAAAAGGTTTATTTAATTCTAATGGCTTTTATCTTGATTCCGTTGATTATGATTCCGCACGTTCATTCATTTGGAATGCTATTATTTGCAGCGTTACTTGTCGGGATGTCTGGAACATCATTTGCCGTTGGGGTATCTTATGCTTCGGTATGGTTTCCGCCAGAACAACAAGGATTAGCTCTGGGAATTGTTTCGATGGGGAACATGGGAAACGCAGTGGCTGCAATGACTTTACCATATATTTCGAAAGCTGCCGGTTTTGATAGTGTCTACTACTTCTTAATTCTTCTTACGGTTATCTTTGGTGTTCTTTTTGCCATTTTTTGTAAGGAAATGCCAGTGGATAAAAGTAAGACTATTAGCGGGGCATTATCAGTTGCCAAAGATAGTGGAACATGGTACCTTTCATTATTCTACTTCCTTACATTTGGTTTATTCGTTGCCTTCACAAACCTAACCCCAACATTCTTAACAGGGATGTTTCATTATACGCCGGTGACCGCCGGACTTTATTCGGCCCTGTTTGCTTTTGTTTGTACCCTGGTTCGGCCAGTAGGTGGCTACATGGCTGATAAAAAGCGGCCGATGACTTTGTTACAATGGGTCTTTATAGCAATTATTATCTTTGCAATTTGGATTATGCTTAGTTTCCATAACCAGTTCATGTTTATTGCCGGCATCGTATTAGTAGGTCTTTCAGCAGGGATTGGTAATGGTGTTGTCTTCAAAATGGTGCCTTACGTTTCAAAAGGTAATACCGGTGCAGTAACAGGATTTGTCGGTGCCGTTGGTGGATTGGGAGGATTCTTCCCACCGCTGATTATTGGTTACATCTATCAGTGGACTGGCAGTTATGAACTCGGAATTGCACTACTCGCATTGACTGGTATAATTTGCTGGTTTGCTTTATGGAAGCATTATATTCACGGCGATGTGCACATCGTTAAATAAGACTTGAATAAAAACACGACTAGGAAAAATTTCTTAGCCGTGTTTTTTGAGTTCTTATAGTTATTTATTCATCATATTAATTAAATTAAGCAGTGCTTCTTGCGAACGACCACGTGGAAGAACCTTAATATCAAGAATTAATTGGGAATAGATATCATTTGTTAGTTGTTTAACCTGACTGGACTGCTCAAGGGTCAACTGGTAGGCATCTTCAAACATTTTTGGCGAAGGCCGATGAGTTTGTGCAAAAAAGTTATCAAACCACTGCGGATCTTTTTGCCGTGCAAATAATAAGGCTAACGGATACTGTCCTGCAAGAATTGTCTTGTTAAAGAATTCCTTATCATGATTAAGCTGGTCCATTTCGTGCTTAATATAGCTGACGGTTCCGATTGCCTGTCCAATTTGGCTGGCAAGTGATACTATATCTGGACTAGCCTCGCTAAGGGTAGCGCTTTGTTTTGCGGTCATTGCCGTCAGGAGCCCGTTTCGTGCTTTTATATCAGCCAGATAATCGGCAACCTTGAATTGTTGATTGTAGTTAAACTGCAATCGTTGAATTTGAGCTAACATTATGTCACCAGCATCGGTCGTTAATTCATTAATAACCTGTGGCGGATTGCCAACTGTCTGTAACATATGAACATACCGGCTCATTAAATAGTTAGCAATATAAGAGGATGCTTTCTGAGCAGCTAGTTCAGCCGGCGTTAATTTGTCTGGTTGAAAGGATGGGGGATTGGAATCGAGCGCTAATGATATTAATTCCGGCAATTGGGCAGCGGTAATTTGGTCAATTGTGAGATCTTTAGGACTAAGATAACTAAAATATTCAAAAACTAGCAGCCTTAAATTGCGTTCGTTCTCCTCAACAGGTAAAGTAATCATTTCCTGAACCATTGGCGGAAATTGATTAATGATCGTTACTAAGGCATCTGTTAGCCGTTCATCAGGGGTTATATTCACAATATCAGTCCTTAAACTTATTTACTTCCGCGATAATTTGTTCGGCAACTGGGATGAAAATATCAGTAAGGTATTCATTGAAGTCGAATTTCTTAACCTGTTTTGCAGTAAGCTCTTGCGCACGATGAAAGGCATCATTTCGCATATTAACAATCAATGTTTCTCGCTGATGTTTGAGCCTTTTATGGAGCTTATCATTCTCGTTGCTCATGTAGAAGTAATAGTAAATTTCATAAAAGGTGTTATCAAGTACCCAAAAGAGTGTGCTTCGGCGAATATTGTCACTTAGCATTTCAGTAAAGGTATTCTTGCCTAATAATTCGTGATTGGCAAATGATCCCGCTGATAAAACGACTGCTTGGACTTCATGCATATCACTCATATAAGAACAGAACTGGTTAATTTCTGCTTCAGGAACGCTAAAGCCTAGTTTTTCTTCTCGTTCAGCTTCTGTCATTTTTGAAAAAGTAGTTAAGTATTCTTGCTTAACATTGCAACTGTCGGCAATAAGATCGTTTTCAATAGTAGTAAGAATTGTAAAGTTAGCCTGCATAAATTCTTTAATAACTTGCCAGACCTTTTCAATCTGCTGGTTAAAGTTAGAAAACAGTTCTTGAACAGTTCCCACTCTTTTTTTAATTACTTTCGCTTTGTCAGTATGAGGGGAGTATTGAATTATAAGCGGGAGTGATTCAGTGTGATCATGAAGGCCATGAATTGATCGTTGTTCGTTTTCAAACTCTTTTAGTTCATCTAAATCCACTAGTCCCAAAGGCATAACATTAATTTCGCTATTAGTTAACATCATTTGGAGGGCAAAAGGCGCTGTTGGTTCCTGATTTTCGGTCAATGATTTTAATGCATCGAATAACTTTTTACGGTTTTCTAAATCATTATCTGGATCAGCATAAAAGCCAGCTGTATAAATTGACTTATTTTCATAGTCCCGTTTCAATCTAGCTTGAATATCCATATTAAGGCTCCTTTGTGGCATGGTCTAAGAGTTCGGCCAGCTTATTGCGACCGTGTTCAGTTAAGACGGCATTTTTTAAATTCATTTCTGCCAACGTACTGCTAAATGTCTCATCAATAACTGCTCCAGAAATGTATTGGTGTTCGACGGCATCTTTTGCTGTAAGGAAAAGATTTGAAACCGGATTTACTTGGCGACTGTTAGTAAAGCGCTTTCGAGCGATGTCGCTAAGAAGTCCTCGTAGTTCATCATCGTGACTTAAGTTGGTGGCCATAAAAATATTCTCCTTCACGTAGTATTTTCTTTATTGTAAAAAAACTTTTCTATAAATAAAATCGGGGATTCCTCTTATTTCAGGATCCCCGTTATTAAAAGTCAATTAAATGGTGATGAATAGCATATTGGACTAAATCAACGCGGCTATGGAGGTGAAGTTTTCGCGAAATATTAGCTTTATGAGCCTCAACGGTTTTAGTTGAAATAAACATCTTTTCTGAAATTTCCTTATTTGAGTATCCCAGAGCAATTAAGGGAAATACTTCTTTTTCTCTTTTTGAGAGGCTATTGTATCCCTTTAAATTTAAGGTATTTCCTGAAGCATTAATTTCTTTAATATCCTTTTTACTGACAATAATATTAGCATCTAAATATTTTTCACCATTGATGACGTGCTGCAAAGCTTTAATAATTTCAGTATCAGGTGAGCTTTTGAGAATATACGCCATCGCACCGTTTGCCATCGCTTTATTAATATATTCCTGCTCTTCATGCATAGAAAGAATGATAATTCGGACTTTAGGAAATTTATCATGGATGCGGCGGGTTGTAATTAGGCCGTTTTCACCAGGAGGCATACTAAGATCCATGATTAGAACGTCAATTCCGCCTTGTTCAACACGGATGTATGTATCAGTACCGCTTGCCGTTCCATCAACAACGGTAAAATTAGATTGCAGGTCAACCAAATATGAAATTCCTGAGCGCACAATTGCATGATCGTCAGCCACTAAAACGTTATACATTTTCTTTCACCATATCCTTGCCTATGTTATTATAAGGAAATTTTACTGTAACAGCAGTTCCCTTATTAATTTTTGATTTAATCGTAAAAGCACCATTATACGCTTTAACACGTTCATTCATGTTCATCAATCCAAGCGAGTGGCCGTTGAATCCATTCTGCTGGTGAACGTCAAAGCCGTGTCCATTATCTAAGACTTCTAATTGAAGATAGTTATTATGATTGGTAATAATTATATTAATTTCTGTTGAATGGGCGTGTTTAATTGCATTGTTAATCGCTTCTTGCGTTATTCGGTAAAGAACGTTTTGGATACTAGTTGCTAATTTATCAGCAGCTGTTAATGCGATAACGTTGATCGTAATACCTGTACTTGCTTGTAGCCGTTGCGCTAAGCCCTTAATTGCCGCAACTAACCCAAAATTATCAAGAACGGAAGGGCGAATATCTAGTGCTAGTCCCTTAATTTCCTTAAGGGTGGCATATAATTGTTTCTCGATTGCTGTACTGATGTTTTGCACTTGTTGCCGATTGTCATTTGGAACAGACGCTAATCGTTGAATACCCATTATTGCTGCATAAATTCCCTGGGCAACACTATCATGAAGGTCTTGCGAGATTTTTTGTCTTTCTTTTTCATGCGCTTCAGCAACGTACTTATTGAGAAGCCGCTGTTCTTCAACCTGCGATAACCGTTGTTGCTGCTCACGATTTTCTAACGTGAGGGCATAAACGGATTCTTTTTCATCAAGAGGCCGGTAAATCATTGAAAAATGTAAAGGGTGGCCTGCTGATTGATGAAAAGTTAATGGAATGGTGGCACCTTTTAATCTTTTCTTTATTAAACAAGATGCACAGTCATCGTTGCTAAGCTGCGACCAAGCGTTTTTACCAAGCTGAAGGAGATAATTAGTGTCTAAGTTTAACACTGACACTAATCTTTGTGCTGGTTGATTGCTTACAAGGAGGTCATCATTTTTAAATAAAAAAATTGCATCTGGTGATTGATTAAAATACGTTTGTATCCAGTTAGCTATCTCAAGCATGATTAGTTGCCTCCCCAAGCAAATTTTCCAACACCTAATAAAATATTCCTATTTTATATAATAACGCTTTCCCTAAATTGTTGCAATGAAAGCGACCATATACAAAAAGAGATTGAGAAGTGCTCTCAACCTCTTAGTTAATAATAGCAGCACAGTAATCTTATTGGGGACGGCGTGGTAAGCCCATTGAAGGTCCTTGAAGATACTTAGTAGCATTAAAGTTAAATTGCGGATCTTGAAACTCACGGTAATGATCAAAGTCAGCTTGTACTTGTTGAATCTGATCATCTAATTGTTCTAGTTCAGCATCCTTTTCAAGTGAACTCATTTGCTGGCTTACTTCTTGTTCCCGATTTTCGAGCATCGTCCGTCTAATTGCTAAATCATTTAGGACGAGGGCGATTAGTTTTTGGAAATCTGGATTTGTCATTGTATCTTTATTTTTCATGTTGTTGATTGACCCCTTGATAATTTAGGTTAGAAAATTCCTTAGTTGATTTATAAATAAGTGGCTGGCAACCGCATATATCAGTGATAAAAGTGTGTAATCGCCAATTATCATTCCTTAGCCATTGTTTAACCTGGTAATTAGTAATTCTAAAATGAGCTAATGCATAGTGATTATGTTTACTGGTAGCAATATATGATTGAGGAGTGTGAGCCAAGCAATTAAGCGTTGCCCTTTTTATATAAGGATAATCGACTGCTACAGAAAGGTAATCCTGGCTATTAGAAAACTGAGCAGTAGCAGCAAAAATAGCGGAAAGGGGACCATGATGATCAAAAGGATGAACATCACAAATAACTTTTACAAGCGCGTCAGTACCAAGTAATTGCTTTATTTGTGCTTCGTTATGGCTATTCGCACATACCAGTACCCGACTACAAAATAGTTCCAACTTGGTAACAGCTAATTGAATGTTAGAAGCTGGCAATCCAGGAACCTGATAAGTTGCTTTATCCTGACCAAACCGCTTAGAGTTTCCTCCGGCATAAACTAATCCGATCATTATTTTGTCTCCTTAACCTGCTTTAAGTAATTAAAACACCAATCGATAATTTCATTTTGACCTACTAATTCCGCGTATTGATTATCAAAAAGCGTCCCGGTTTTGACGGGCTGGGTAGTCAAAATTTCATTAGGCTTTTCGTACGGCTTAAGTAGGAGAAGCCGGGGATACAGAATTGCTTCCTTATGCCCCTCAATTAAAACAAAGTCTGCAGTTCTGCCGAGAAAATCAACCATTGCTGGCAAGGAGGGAACATGACCTTCTTGATGAAAAAACAAGCCAGTCTCTGATTGGAGGATAACCTGTGATGCGCCAGCACTGCTCATTCGATCGCTATCGGTCCCAGGAATATCCATTGCGGCATGATGGGCATCGTGTTTAATTGCTGCCACACTATACCCAGCCAAGGTTAACTTTTTAATTAAAGAAGTAGTAATGAGTGTTTTCCCGCTTTTCTTATGACCGATTATTTGAAAGGTAATAGCCATGCATCTGTCTCCGTGCCGACTTTCATTGGCGTAGTGCTATGAGGGATTAGGGCTAAGCAGGTTGTTGTTTGCAGGTTTGCTAATGAACCAGAACGATTTATTCCGTTTGGGTAAACATAAAATTGATTGTTCTTGAATTCATAAGTACAACGAAGGTACCGGTCAAATCCATTAGTTTTATTATATGGGGCAGCTAAAATGGCCCGAACGTGTTTAATCCGGCTGGCCTGATGTTGATAACGACGGATTAACGGCTCCATATATAGGTAGAAACCGGTAAAACATGCACCGGGGTTACCAGATAAGGCCATTACTAATGTATTATTCTGAACAAAGGCGGTTGTCACACTTCCAGGCCGCTGCTTAATTTTATTAAATAGTAATTGATCTGCTTTTCGCGCCTCATCACCAATATAATCGAAATCACCCACCGAAACGCCGCCGTCAGTAATTACGATTTCATGAGTAGCCATTTGTTCTTCAAGAGTTTGTTTAATGAGGGCTGCATTATCTGGCAACTGGGTTTCAAAGTCAACAATGCCGCCAGTCTCTTCCACTAAATTTTTTAGCATGATTCCATTACTATTGAAGATTTTTCCAGGTTCAATCTGGTCATTGGCAGCAAGTAACTCAGTCCCCGTAGCGATAATTGCAATCCGCGGTTTCTTATAAACTTTAACTGCCTGCACGCCAAATGCAGTTAATACCGCAAGACCTCCCGGATTGATTTCTTGATTTTTAGGTAAGATAATATCCCCGTTTTTAACATCTGTTCCAGCTTCAGTAATATTACTTTTTTCTTCAGTAGTAATGATTTGCACCTTTGTCTGATCATCAGCGGGCCGCGTTTTTTCAATTCGGATTACTTTACCGGCGTCTTTGGGAACATATGCTCCGGTCATAATTCGGACGGCATCCCCAGAATGCAAAGGTGTATCCCATGTTGCCCCAGCTTGAATTTCTCCGCGAACAGTAAACTCACGAGGATAATCATGATCATCACTCGCTAAGATTGCATATCCATCCATACCGGCACGGCGAAAGTGGGGATAGTCATAAGGTGCATGAATATCTTCTGCTAAAATACGATGGTTTGCGGAGGTAAGAGCAACGACTTCTGTTTCAGTTTTTAACGGGATTGCATTGATTTTCTCCTGTGCATCAGCAACAGAAATAGGGGTTCTTCTAGTGAGCATGATGATGGACTTCCTTTCGTTGAGCGCTGCTTTCAAATAATAAATGGTCGTACTCGGGCAGAATTAATTTGTCTAATGCAGTGCGGCAAGCATTCTTAGACCCTGGTAAACAATAGGTAAGCTGATTGCGATAATTAAAACCAGCAAGGGCTTGCGATGCCAATGCCCGGGTCCCAATCTCTGCGAAGGAAATTTGGCGAAAGGCTTCACCAAATCCAGGGATGATTTTTGCAAGTAAGGGCCTAATAGCTGGAATTGTAACATCTCGTTGAGCAATCCCTGTTCCGCCATTAGTAATAATGATATCAGGACTTGCTTGCTCTAATTGAAGATAAGCCGTCTGGATATTAACGATATCATCATTAACAACAACGCGGGTTAATAACGATAAGCCATTATTTATCATTGTTTCTGCAATCAGCTTTCCCGAGGTATCATTATCCAGGGTTCGGCTATCGCTTACTGTTAAAATTGCAACTTTTTTCATTTTGCATCTTCTTTCATTAAAACATTTAGTGATTGTAATTGTTGCCGGGCAATAGTCAAATTTGGCAAGTTATACATTACAATCTTACCATTCTTAAAGAGACTAACTGGACGATCGTACCATTTAAAATGTAAAAACATTTGATTAGCACTTACTAACAGTCTCTTGCGCATTAATATTTCTTGAACCGCCTTAAAATTAACTGCTTCCTTTTTTACCGTATAAAAAGCATTCTCTCCACATAGCATATGTAATTCTTGTTCAGGCTCATTAAATTCAAAATTATAAGGGGGTGTACAAGTAGGGCATTGATGGTTCTTAGAAATTTTGAATTTAGTAAACTGCATTGACCAGTTATCAATAGTAATCAGCTCGTTAAAATTAACCTGGGTCTTATCAACAAGATAATGAAGTGCTAATGACACTTGTAAACCAGCTACAACCGGAATCAAGGCGGTATTTACCCCAATTAGGTCGCAATCATTTTGTTTTAATTCCTCAAGATTAGGAAAAAGACAATTTAAACAGGGATGAGCGGTCGGCGAAATCGCCATTACATTACCATATGTTCCAGCGCAACTAGCAAATAGATAATCAAACCGATTTGAAATTGCCAATTTATTCAAAAGGTCACGTGCTTGATAGTTATCTAAACAGTCAAGGCAAAGGTTAAATTGGTGTTCTTCAATAAGGTCGGCGGAAAGGGGCGCTGGAATCGCAATAACTTGACACTTAGAATTAATTTTCGATAGGTGTTCTTTTGCCACTTCAACTTTTAGCCGTTTTTGTTGTGCATCAGCTTCGGTAAAAAGTGATTGCCGTTGAAGATTAGTAATATCAACGGTATCAGGATCAACTAAAATGAGTTTTCTGATCCCAGCACGGACAAGCTGTTCAGCCGCATAACTTCCCAGTGCTCCAACACCAGCGATCATTATTGCAGACTGACTTATTTTTTGCTGACCAACATGGCCAATCTGGCGGACCCTTTCTTGACGATCATAACGGTTCATGTCTATTAGCACCTCATCTAGTAAAAAATATAGGTATTTCCCTAGTCGTAGTATAGCAGGAATGATGATAGTCTTTACATTAGGGAAAAGACTTACTTTGTTTTAATATTGGTAAGCCATCCAATAAAGGAGGTCAATCAACGATGAAATCACGGTTCTTTAATAAAGTTGATAAGTTTAATGGAACCTTTACACAACTTGAAGAAAATAATCGTCGTTGGGAAAAGCTTTACCGCCAGCGATGGGCACATGATAAAGTCGTACGAACAACTCATGGTGTTAACTGTACGGGTTCATGTTCATGGAATGTCTATGTTAAACAAGGAATCATTACTTGGGAACATCAGGCAACTGATTATCCGTCATGCGGACCAAATATTCCAGGATACGAACCACGGGGATGTCCACGGGGAGCAAGCTTTTCATGGTACGAATATAGTCCCGTGCGGATAAAATATCCTTATATCCGTGGTAAGCTATGGGAACTTTGGACAGCAGCGAAAAAAGAACACCAAAATCCATTGGAAGCCTGGGGAAGTATTGTTGAAGACCCGGAGAAGGCTAAAAAATATAAAAGTGTTCGTGGTCACGGCGGATTAATTCGGGTACACCGTTATGAAGCGTTAGAAATGATTGCCGCCGCGTGCTTATACACAATTAAAAAATATGGTCCCGATAGAATCGGTGGATTTACCCCAATCCCTGCAATGTCAATGATGAGTTTTAGTGCAGGTGCGCGTTTCATTGCACTGCTTGGTGGCGAACAAATGAGTTTCTATGATTGGTATGCCGACTTACCACCTGCATCCCCGCAAGTATGGGGTGAACAAACTGATGTCCCTGAATCCGCTGAATGGTATAACAGTTCTTACATTATAATGTGGGGCTCAAATGTACCCCTAACCCGGACACCAGACGCTCACTTTATGACAGAAGCCCGGTATAAGGGAGCTAAGATCGTTGCAGTTAGTCCTGACTATGCTGAAAATGTAAAATTTGCCGATGATTGGTTAGCGCCACATCCTGGTAGTGATTCAGCAGTTGCTCAAGCGATGACTTATGTAATCTTAGATGAGTTTTATCAGAAACATCCGGTTAAACGGTTTATAGATTATTCAAAACGCTTTACAGACCTTCCATTCTTAGTTGAGTTAGAGGAAAGTACAGCCAATGCAGGCCATTATACCGCTGGTCGCTTTGTTCGAATTAATGACCTAGTTGAAGATGATACAATTGTTAATCCAGCATGGAAGACGGTTGTTTACGATCGAAATAACCAGCGGATTGTTGTTCCAAACGGGACGATGGGCCAGGAATATGACAAACAGGAAAAATGGAATCTAGACCTTGTCGACCAAGACGGCAATAAGATTGATCCAGCACTTTCAATTAATGAACAAGCAGGTGAAACAGAACAAGTTGTTGCCGACTTCCCTGCATTCAGTAATAAAGGAAATAGCGTTGTTCAACGTCATTTGCCAGTGAAGAAGATTAAATTTACCGATGGACAGGAGCACTTAGTCACTAATGTTTATGACTTAATGATGGCTCAAATGGGAATTAACAGAACCGGTAATGACGATTTAGCTGCGAAGGATGCCATGGATGCTAATAGTTACTTCACGCCAGCCTGGCAGGAAAGCCGTTCGGGAGTGAAAGCAAAACAAGTTATCCAAATTGCGCGTGAATTTGCGCAAAATGCAGCAGAGAATGAAGGACGCAGTATGGTTATCATGGGCGGAGGCGTTAACCACTGGTTTAATGCTGACATGAACTATCGAAACATTATTAATATGTTAATGCTTTGTGGTTGTGTCGGAATGACTGGTGGTGGATGGGCTCACTATGTTGGTCAAGAGAAACTTCGACCACAAGAAGGCTGGGCTAATATAACCTTTGCTAACGACTGGGAAAAAGGCGGTGCCCGGCAAATGCAGGGAACTACTTGGTACTACTTTGCTACTGACCAGTGGCGTTACGAAGAAATTGATAATCAAGCACAAAAATCGCCTGTATGGAAGAGTAAGCATTCTTACATGCATAATGCCGATTACAATCAGATGGCAATTCGGTTGGGCTGGTTACCTTCTTATCCACAGTTTAACCGTAACCCGCTCTCCTTTGCGAAGGATTACAACACAACGGATATCAACGAGATTTCAAAGAAGGTCGTTGAAGAACTAAAGAAGGGTTCGCTTCATTTTGCTGCAGAAGATCCTGATGCAAAAGAAAATCAACCTAAAGCTTTCTTCTTATGGCGTTCAAACCTCTTTGCCTCTTCTGGAAAGGGCTCCGAATACTTTATGAAGCACTTGCTCGGGGCAGAAAATGGGTTGCTGGCTAGACCTAATGATCGTGTTAAACCGCAAGATATGGTTTGGCATGATAAAGCTGCTGTTGGAAAGTTAGACCTTGTCGTTGATATGGATTTCCGGATGGTTTCGACACCAATGTATTCAGATGTTGTATTACCAGCCGCAACATGGTATGAGAAGAAGGATCTTTCATCAACCGATATGCACCCATATATTCACCCGTTTAATGCTGCTGTTAGTCCAATGTGGGAATCAAAGTCTGATTGGCAACAATTCAAGCTTCTTGCTAAGGCGGTTGCTGAAATGGCAAAGAAATATATGCCAGGTACTCATTATGACCTAAAGAGCGCACCGCTTGGTCACGATACGCCGGGTGAGATTGCCCAGCCATATGGTGAAATCAAGGATTGGAAGAAAGGCGAAACAGAGCCAATTCCTGGAAAGACAATGCCATCCCTTAAGCTTATCCCACGGGACTACACCACAATTTATGATAAATTCATTACACTTGGTCCTAATATTGTTAATAATTATCCTTACGATGTCAAAGATCAGTATGAATACTTAAAGGGGATGAATGGGGTAGCAAGCGACGGAATTGGTGCAGGCTGTCCATTGCTTGATGAAGATGAGAAAGTCTGTGATGCTATTTTGCGGATGTCGACTGCTTCAAATGGAAAACTTGCCGATCTCGCTTGGCAAAAGAAGCAGGCTAGAACCGGTGAAAAATTAACGGATATCGGCCGAGGCCATGCTGATGATTCAATGTCATTTAAGCAAATTACCGCGCAACCGCAAGAAGCATATCCAACCCCGCTTGGCACTTCTGCTAAGCATGGTGGTGCAAGGTATACCCCATTCTCCTTAATGACCGAACGAAATGTGCCAACAAGAACCTTGACTGGTCGGCAACATTACTACATCGATCATGAGATTTTCCGTGAATTTGGTGAAGGATTAGCAACCTATAAGCCTTCCTTGCCACCAATAGTTATGGCTCCCGGGGATGTTGATGTTTCACCGGCGGAAGATGAAATAACGCTTAAATATATGACGCCTCATGGTAAATGGAACATCCATACTATGTACTATGATAACCTCGAAATGCTAACCTTATTCCGTGGTGGGCCAACAATCTGGCTTAGTCCAGTAGATGCTGAAAAAATTAAAGTAAAAGATAATGACTGGATTGAAGTTTATAACCGAAACGGGGTTGTTACCGCGCGGGCTGTCGTATCTGTAAGAATGCCAGAAGGTTCAATGTATATGTACCATGCTCAAGATAGCGAAATCTATGAGCCGCTTTCATCGATTACGGGTAACCGTGGTGGATCGCATAATGCACCAACACAAATTCATGTTAAACCGACGCACATGGTTGGCGGATATGGTCAGCTGAGTTATGGTTGGAATTATTACGGCCCAACAGGAAATCAACGGGACCTTTATGCAAATGTAAGAAAACTTAAGAAGGTGAACTGGAGTGAAGATTAAAGCACAAATCAGTATGGTCTTAAACCTCGATAAGTGTATTGGTTGTCATACCTGTTCAGTAACTTGTAAAAACACTTGGACTAATCGACCCGGTGCCGAATATATGTGGTTTAATAATGTTGAAACTAAACCGGGTGTCGGTTATCCGAAACGCTGGGAAGATGAAGATCAATACCATGGTGGTTGGACACTTGATTCAAAAGGTAAACTTAAATTACGTGCAGGAAGTAAACTAAACAAAATTGCTCTTGGTAAGATTTTTTATAATAATGATATGCCAGAGCTGGATAATTATTATGAGCCTTGGACTTACGACTATAAGACCCTATTTGGTCCTGAAAGAAAGCATCAACCCGTCGCCCGGCCTAAATCACAGATTACTGGTGAAGGAATGGAACTGACAACTGGTCCAAACTGGGATGATGATTTAGCTGGCTCAACTGAATATGTAGCACAAGACCCTAATATGCAAAAAATCGAAGGAGACATTAAAAACAACTTTGAACAGGCATTCATGATGTACCTTCCTCGCTTATGTGAGCATTGTTTAAATGCACCGTGTGTAGCTTCCTGTCCATCGGGTGCGATGTATAAACGGGACGAAGATGGGATTGTTTTAGTTGATCAAGAAAGATGTCGTGGCTGGCGATTCTGTATGACTGGTTGTCCTTATAAAAAAGTTTACTTTAACTGGAAAACTCATAAGGCCGAAAAATGTACTTTCTGTTATCCCCGAATTGAAGAAGGGCAACCCACTGTCTGCGCTGAAACTTGTGTTGGACGGATTCGGTACATTGGCGCTATTCTATATGATGCTGATCGAGTTGAAGAGGCCGCTTCGACACTTGATGAAAGTAAGCTGTATGAAGCACAACTTGGACTATTTTTAGACCCTAATGACCCTGAAATAGTTAAGCAAGCTCGTCAAGATGGCATTTCCGAAGAGATGATTGAAGCAGCTCAAAAATCACCAATCTATAAGATGGCGGTAAAAGAAAAGATTGCTTTTCCTCTTCATCCCGAATATCGAACAATGCCGATGGTGTGGTATATTCCACCGCTATCTCCAGTTATGAGTTACTTTGAAGGTCGTGATTCTATTAAGAATCCTGAAATGATCTTCCCTGGTATTGACCAAATGCGGGTACCGGTTCAATACTTAGCAAGCCTTTTAACAGCTGGCAATGTACCGGTTATTAAGCAAGCATTATATAAGTTAGCAATGATGAGACTATATATGCGGGCGAAGACTAGTGGTCATGACTTTGATTTAAGCAAGTTAGAGCGAGTCAGGTTAACAGAAGCACGGGCAACTTCACTCTACCGTTTATTAGCCATTGCTAAGTATGAAGACCGCTTTGTAATTCCAAGCAGTAAAAAGGCAGAACTAGATGATGCACAAACCGAACAAGGAAGTTTAGGTTATGATGAATGTGAAGGGTGTGCATTAGCTCCGCAGCACAAGAGTATGTTTAAAAAAGCAGAAGCTGGAAAATCGACTAATCAGATTTATGCCGATAGCTTTTACGGAGGGATTTGGCGTGATTGATTTTAAACGACTAACCGAATTAAAGGATACTTTTGCAATTCTCTCACGATTGATTGATTATCCTGTTACTGATACTTTTTCATCAGAGTTTCGGCAACTTTTACTAAACGATAGTGCTTTGTCCACAGCAACGCGTGGCGAACTCTTAAGTTTATTTGACGAGCTGGGGAGTATGCCGTCAATTGAATTGCAGGAGATGTATGCTCATCTTTTTGAGATGAATCGGCGTTATACCCTTTACATGTCATACTATAAAATGACAGATTCACGTGAACGGGGGACAATTCTAGCACGACTAAAAATGCTTTATGAAATGTTTGGCGTATCAGAGGCAACAAGCGAGCTTTCTGACTACCTACCTCTTTTATTGGAATTTTTAGCATATGGCGACTACACTAATGATCCGCGGCGACAGGATATTCAATTAGCGTTAAGCATTATCGAAGATGGAACATATACATTGTTAAAGAATGCGGTATCTGATAGTGATAATCCATATATTCAGCTAATTAGACTCACACGTTCGCTAATCGGTTCATGTATTAAAATGGAGGTGCAAGAAGATGCATAGTGATGGTTGGTCGATTTTTCTATGGGTAATCTACCCGTATATAATGTTGGCGTCATTTTTCATCGGAACTTTTGTAAGATTTAAATACTTCCACTTTTCAATAACTGCTAAATCTAGTGAACTTTTTGAAAAGAAATGGTTAATGATAGGAAGCGTTACTTTCCACATTGGAATTATCTTAGCTTTCTTTGGGCATTGTTTAGGGATGTTTATTCCTGCCAGCTGGACCGCATATTTTGGAATAACGGAACACATGTACCACCTTTTTGGTTCGCTAATGATGGGGATTCCTGCTGGGCTTTTAGCATTTATTGGAATTGCTATTTTAACTTATCGACGCATGACAATTTCACGGGTTTATAAGACAAGTGATATTAATGATATAATCGTTGACTGGGCATTGTTAGTTACAATTGCTTTAGGACTTACATGTACCATTACTGGCGCATTTATTGACTACAATTACCGAACAACAATTAGCCCATGGGTAAGAAGCCTATTTGTTCTAAATCCACAGTGGCAATTAATGATGTCAGTTCCGCTAATTTACAAGATTCATATTTTATGTGGTCTTGCAATTTTTGGGTATTTCCCATATACACGATTGGTTCATGCTCTAACTTTACCATGGCAATACATTTTCCGTCGTTACATTGTTTATCGTCGACGAGTAAAAGCATATTAAAACATAAGAAGATCCAGATATCCGAATTATTTCGCATACCTGGATCTTTTAATATGTTTTTGTCTTTGTAAAAGTGACAATTGTACTTGCTGATATTACAAGGATAGCTCCTAATATTAAAGAAGGAGTTACTTGAACGGGGAAGAAAAAGGAAGAATAAATAATAACAATCACTGGTCCGAGTGCTCGCACAATATTTGCTTTACCAGCCGTAATAAATCTTAGACTCGTATAGAAGAGGAGCAGGGACAGGAATCCATTGAAGAATGCACCGCCAAAATTAAAAGCGATTGCTTGACCAGAAAGATTATTAAATGTAGTCCTTGTTATGAGTGCATAGCAGAAAAGCAACAGTGCTGAAGTAAGGTGATTGTAAAAAAGAACATTACTAGGCTCAGCATCACTAACCAAGTATTTAGCAACAATATTATTAGCCGCATACATTAGCGGGTAGATGAATGCACAAACCAGGCCAAGAATATTATCACTAAATTGGAGTCGGCTACCGGAGATAAAAAAGGACCCTAAAATACAGAGAATAATTGCTAGACAATCCCACTTTGTAATTCTTTCTTTTAAGAAGATGTAAGATAAAAAGAAAACATAAACAAGATACATCCGCGCAATAAGGGTAACGGTAATTGGACTCAGAGTGGATAATGCAATATATTGAAGAATAATACCGATTGCATTTGTTCCACCTAAAATCCATAACCAGGGACTCTTTAGATTACCCAGCGAAACATGCTGACGGGTAATAATGAGGGTTGCAAAAACAAAAATCGCAGCAAACATACTAGTAAAAATACCGCCAACAACCGGACTTAAAGCAACAAGCGAAAACTTATTGAGAACCGGACTGATACTACTGAATAGGAGAGAGATTAAGTTTAATTCGATTCCCCAGAGTTGCTTTTTTGGAACATTTTTTACATTCATTTAGACACATCCAATACTTGATAATGGTTTAATCATAACGAATTATAATATTAAATCCATTAGGAAAAGTGACTAAATATTTTAGTTTACATAATATTTGAAATAGTTATTATTCAAATTTGAAATTTTGAACAACCTTATCAAGGTCTTCTTGTTCGATTCCAAGATAGTGCCGAGTATTACGTTCAGATGAGTGGTTAAATAATTGAGAAATAATTTCAACATTAACCCCTTTTTTATATAATTGGCGTCCGAATGTTTTCCGGAAAGAGTGTGTGCCAATTTTTGATATTATTTTATCATTACCAGTTTTTCGCGCCATTCGTTGCAACATTTCGTAAAAACCGTGAACTGAGAAATGACCATCTTGTTTTCCAGGAAAGAGGTAGTCATTTTCATCGTGGTATTCAAGATCATTAAGATAATCAATAATTTCAGCTAAACAATTATTCCAAAAGAGGGTTTTTGCTTTTCCTGTTTTTTGCTCAATAACCCGTGTTTTGGTTTTATTAAGGACGTGCCCAACTCTTAGTGTGACAACATCAGAGGCTCGTAAGCCATTATTCAGAGCAATGGCGATTAATAGTAAGTTACGATTAACCAATTCAGGGCGGGAGGATAATTTGATTGTTTCTCTTAACTGATCGTATTCTTCAAGTGTTAAAAATTTAACGTTTTCTACCCAGATTTTACGTTTTCCTTTAATTTGACCGTTAGTTTTATTTTTGGGGATATAAATCCGCTTTTTAGTTGACATAATATTTTTTCCTTTGTTAATTTGTCAGGTACTCAACCAATGATGGTATTATTTCTTCTCCTTCTTTACGACCAGTTTCGTATAATGCCCGAATTTTCTTAACATTTCCTTCAATTCGTTTAATTTTAATTGGCTTAGAAGGGGCAATGTTAAATAATTTTCCTTCATTAACTAACCGGTCTATTTCGGCAATTTGCTGATTATAAAGGAGTGGCCGGTTAATACCAGCTTTCGCAAAAGCGGGATAGTCTTTATAAACCATGTCATATAACTTCTTTACCGCTGAGCTAGAAGGTTTCTTGCGATATTTAACATCTCTTGTACGGACGACGACTATTTTGTCATAGCCCTGTTGTTGAGCAATATCAAAGGGAATAGAGTCTGTAATTCCGCCATCAAGGCAAGGTCCCTTTGATGTTTCTTGAGGATCTGAAAGAAATGGCATTGATGATGAAGCCTTTAGTGCGCTTGTAAGCTCGTCACCTACTGGGTCGGTAAATAGAACCGTCTTCCCAGTTTTAACTGAAGTAGCAACAGCTGTAAAATGCGATGCTGATCTACGATATGCAGCCTCATTAAAGTTTTGCCAGGAATATCCATGATCTTCAAATAGGTAATCAAGGTTAATTATCTGTTTCTTAAATACGCGGGTCATAGAAATATATTTACGGTCATGACGGTGATTAATGTTAATATTTGCTGCTCGACCATATTGTTTGGATACAAAGTTAACCCCACAAAGGGAACCTGCTGAAACACCAATTACACTACGGAATTCAATATGGTGGGCAAGAAAGGTGTCAACAATCCCGGCAGTATATTGTCCCCGGAATGCGCCACCTTCTAAAACCAATGCTGCGTTATATAACATAAGATGAAAATTCTCCTTTTTTCTCAAAAAATAGGTTGATTTTAAGTGAGACACTTTTTAAATAAAATTATACAACAGTCTTACATGAAAATATAGCTTTTTAAAAGCCTATTATAGCAGCCTTTCTAGAGCATTAAAGTAAGACTCTTTTATCAAAAGAGTCTTACTTATTTAAAAATAAACTTAAAATAGGGCTAAAAAGCAAAATTCCCTCTGAGACGAAATGAACTTTAATCTGATGGGTAGTAGTTCATTATGATTCGTCTCAGAAGGAAATGGAAAACAAATATAAAATGAGGCTTTAAATATGAAAGTTTTGTGAAAATATTATTGATAATTTATATAAAGCATAATAAAATAATACAAAGTAAAATGTTAAACGTTAAGCAAAACAAAAGAAATGGGGTTTATTTCTATGCTAGAACACAAAGAACATAAGAAAATGTATAAGAGCGGTAAAAACTGGGCAGTAGTTACACTTTCAACAGCTGCTTTAGTTTTAGGAGCAACAACTGTAAATGCATCTGCAAATACTGATACAGAAAGCACTGATGTATCATCTACAGTAAAAGTTACAACTGACGATAATAATGTTGCTGTTAAAAGCGTTGTATTAGGTAGTGGTCAAACTACTGCATCTAGTGCAGCCACAGCTAAAGAAACAACTAGCGAAAGTAGTAATTCTTCTGTTGCTAATGCACAAAAGGCCAATAGCCAAGTAGCTGATTCTACTAATTCAGCTACAAGTTCATCTGCTTCTTCAAGCAGTGCAGATAACAAAGTAGCTAATTCAGCACAAGTAACAGATAATAATGGACAAAAAGCTGCACCAGCTGTTAAAGATACTGAAAATAATGCAGAAACGCCTGTAAATACTAAGGATTCTTCAACTGCAGATGCAGAAAAAGCCACACCACAAAAAGAAAATAATTCTAAACTAAATAAAGATGCAGAAAACGTTGTAAAAAATGCTGGAATTGACCCAGCTAGTTTAACCCAAGATCAAGTTAAGGCATTGAATAAGGTGAACTTTTCTAAGAATGCCAAAGCTGGCACACAGATGACTTACAGTGACCTTAAAAAGATTGGTGATGCCTTGGTAAAACAAGATCCGCGGTATGCTATTCCGTATTTTAATGCCAGTCAAATTAGAAATATGGATGCAGCATATACACGAGATGCAGAAACAGGTGAGTATGCTGATTTAGATATTTGGGATTCTTGGCCAGTACAAGATCCTGTCACTGGTTACGTTTCTAACTGGAATGGATACCAACTTGTTATTGCGATGATGGGACGACCACACCATGAAGATAATCACATTTACTTGCTATACAACAAGTACGGAGATAACGACTTTTCACATTGGCGTAATGCAGGATCAATTTTTGGATATAATGAGAATTCATTAACTCAAGAATGGTCTGGAT
The DNA here is from genome assembly GCF_014145555.1 of Limosilactobacillus albertensis. Classification (NCBI taxonomy): domain Bacteria; kingdom Bacillati; phylum Bacillota; class Bacilli; order Lactobacillales; family Lactobacillaceae; genus Limosilactobacillus; species Limosilactobacillus albertensis. The sequence goes on along the minus strand of NZ_JACIVD010000061.1, from coordinate 111,880 downwards.
CTGCTATTGTTAATTCAGATAATTCCATTCAACTTTTCTATACAATTAATGATACAAATAATGCAATTAATCATCAGAAGCTGGCAAGTGCAACTATGTACTTAACTGCTGATGAAAATGGTGTTCACATTGAAAAAGTAGATAACAATCATGTGGTCTTTGCTGGTGATGGTTATCACTATCAAACATATGACCAATGGAAACAAGTAAATAGCTTTGATGATAACTACACTCTTCGTGATGCTCATGTTATCCAAATGCCAAATGGTGATCGTTATTTAGTGTTTGAGGGAAACACTGGAACGGAAAATTACCAAGGTGAAAATCAACTTTATAATTGGTCAAACTATGGTGGAAACGATTTATTCAATATTCAAAGTTTATTCCATCTTACTAATACTACAAATATTGATTATAAAAAGGCTATCTTTGCAAATGGTGCTTTAGGTATTCTTAAGTTAAATAACGATGAAAAAAATCCACAAGTAGAAGAAGTTTATTCTCCATTAATTACATCAAATATGGTAAGCGATGAGCTTGAACGCCCTAATGTAGTTAAACTCGGTGATAAATATTACCTTTTCTCTGCCACTCGTTTGAGCCGGGGTACAAATATTGATATTCTTAATGAAGCTAATAAGACTGTTGGAGATAACGTAGCAATGATTGGTTATGTTTCAGATAGTCTTACTGGCCCATATAAGCCATTGAATGATTCTGGAGTTGTCTTAACTGCATCAGTTCCTGCAAATTGGCGAACTGCAACTTATTCCTACTATGCAGTACCTGTAAAAGGTAAAGCAAATCAGTTGTTAATTACTTCATACATGACTAACCGTGGGGAAGTAGCAGGTAAAGGAATGAATTCAACTTGGGCACCTAGCTTTATTGTTCAAGTAAATCCAGATAATACTACTATTGTCTTAGCTCAAGCTACTAATCAAGGTAACTGGGTATGGAATGATAACAGTGAAAATAATGATATGCTTGGAACGTTACAAACAGCAGCTTTACCTGGGGAAATGGGTAAGCCGATTGATTGGGATTTAATTGGAGGTTATGGATTAAAGCCACATGATCCAGCAACACCGGAAACTCCAACTACTCCTGAAACGCCATCAACACCTAAGACACCAGAAACGCCAACTACCCCTGAAACACCATCAACACCTAAGACGCCAGATACTCCAACTACTCCTGAAGTGCCTTCAACCCCTCAAACTCCAGTTACACCTGAAGATCCTAAACAACCAGAAACCAAGAGTGGTCGTTTACCACAAACTGGTAACGGTTCAAGTAAGGCTGTAATGGGATTAGGTGTAGCAACCTTGCTTGGTATGTTTGGCCTTGCTGGTGTTAACAAGCGTCGTTACTACTAGTAGAAACAAAAAATCGCTAAAGCTTAATTTAAAGCTTAGCGATTTTTGTTTTAAAATTTTTATTTTGTAAAAAACAATATATCTATTATTGGCTAATGCAATTGTTGTAAGACTTTGCGGCAATAATAGCAATGAATTTGTCCATCTTTATCAGCAAGCCGGCGAGCATGGAATGCTGAGAATGTATAGTGCTCGTGGCAAAACGGACAAACATATTGTCTTTTTCCAAACAATGATGTAATAAAGCCCAAAATTTTCTCCTCCATCAAAAATTATACACCAGCATCTATTATACCGAAGATAGTCATTAATCAAAAGCAATTATTTGTTTTGATCAGAAGTTTTACTGATTTGTTTAAGTGCATCTCGTTGTTGTTTTTGGTCAACATGAGTATATAAATCGGTGGCAGAAGTACCTTTTTGACCAAGCTGTTGCGCAACTAACACCTGATCCTTTGTTACTTCATACATTTCCGACGCAAGCGTATGGCGCAATTTATGTGGAGTAAGTGGATGACCAAATGCAGTTGAATACTTTTTAACCATTTTCTCAATTGCATTAGCTGTCATCCGGCGGGTTTGCTGATGGTAAAGAGTTAGAAAGAAGGCTGTATCTTTTTTCAATGCGTGGTACCGTTGTGCACGAATTGATTGGTAAGATTGAATATACGAAACCGCCCATGGAGCAATTGGAACAGAATCTCGCTGCCCTCCTTTTCGGGTAACATCAAGCAGAGATTGCTTCAAGTTTAGATCGGCAAGGTTTACACTGGCAGCTTCCGAAACACGTACTCCGGTTCCAAGAATAAGCGCAATAATTGCAATATCGCGTTCCTTATTTATTTTATAGGAAGGCAGAGCTCTCTTATCACATTTGTTGGGGTACTCTTTTTCGATAAAATTAATAAAATCAAACTTCATTTCTCCTCGATACATATGCGATGCAAGAGTATGAGCACGGTAATTTAGTGTTTTTGTATCATTAAGCGAATCAATTTTTAACATGACATTTCGATCAAAGTAAGACTCGCCGTTATTATTATCAGCCGTAACAGTTAAAAATTTATATAGCGACCTTAAAGCGTTAATTGATCGGTTAATTGAGGTAGGGGAGTTTAACCGTCCCTGCGCGTTGGTCGTATGCTGTAAATAATCAATATAAAGCATAACATCATTTCTTCGCAGAGTAGCTAGTGTATTAATTGGTAAATCTTTATTAGAGTTAACAGAAACAAGCCCGCTTGATCTAAGCCAGTCAAAGAAGCGTCGAATTTCCGTTAAATATTGATACGTTGTTGTAACCGCATGATTAGTTCCTAAATAATATTCATTAACGTATTCGGGAAGATTTTTTAATTCCTCCTGAATCAAATTCAAATATTTATCAGCTTCCATGTTATCGATTCTCCTATAAAATTTGTACTAGCTATGAATAATAAAAAAAGTCGCATGAAAGAATAACTTTCAACGACCTAAAATCTATCGGGAAAACAGGATTCGAACCTGCGACCCCCTGGTCCCAAACCAGGTGCTCTACCAAGCTGAGCTATTTCCCGTTAACAACAGAACAGGTTATATTTTATCAATTCTAAAGGAAATAGTAAAGCTATATTTAGTTGGTTTTATTTTGATTGTAGAACTAATTACTCTTTCTTTAAGTAGTTGTATAGTGCTTATAATTAGCGAGTTCAATCGTAAATAGCGGTCAAAATAGCCGTTAAGATAATCAATTTCGATGGTGTATAAATCCTTTTAAGCTTAGCAATTGACTTATTAAATAATGCTTACAAATAAAGCTTAGATTTATGGAGGCAACATTCTATATGGCTAGTTGGTTATTTTAATCAAAAAAATCTAAAAAAGTTCTTGCTATTTTATAGATCACTTGTTATTATTAATAACGTTGTGAAAGACGAGTTAACAATTTAAGTTGAAATTGTTTGTTACATTATATTAATATGACCCGTTAGTCAAGTGGTTAAGACACCAGCCTTTCACGCTGGTATCGTGGGTTCAAATCCCGCACGGGTCATTTTTGCGGAAGTAGTTCAGTGGTAGAACATCACCTTGCCATGGTGGGGGTCGCGGGTTCGAATCCCGTCTTCCGCTTAGCCAGTTCATTATGCCGGGGTGGCGGAATTGGCAGACGCACAGGACTTAAAATCCTGCGGTTAGTGATAACCGTACCGGTTCGATCCCGGTCCTCGGCACTTTTTCGGGAAATAGCTCAGCTTGGTAGAGCACCTGGTTTGGGACCAGGGGGTCGCAGGTTCGAATCCTGTTTTCCCGATCTGGCTAAAGCACTTAAGAAGTTTTCTAACTTCTTAAGTGCTTTTTTACATATTAATGAAAGGGAAAACTATGAGTAACAGTTATTAAATATGGTAAATACTTAATGTGCAAATACTTAAAAAGAAATAAAATATTTTTACAAAAAAGTATTGCTTTTTCTAACATTACTTGATATTATTATACTCGTCGCTGAGATGCGGGTATAGTTTAGTGGTAAAACCACAGCCTTCCAAGCTGTTGTCGCGAGTTCGATTCTCGTTACCCGCTTTTAGTTATGTTAATATGGCCCGTTAGTCAAGTGGTTAAGACACCAGCCTTTCACGCTGGTATCGTGGGTTCAAATCCCGCACGGGTCATTTTTGGAGGATTAGCTCAGTTGGGAGAGCATCTGCCTTACAAGCAGGGGGTCACAGGTTCGAGCCCTGTATCCTCCATTAAGTAGATAATTCTACTTAGATTCACATATGATTGGGCTATAGCCAAGCGGTAAGGCAACGGTTTTTGGTACCGTCATGCGCTGGTTCGAATCCAGCTAGCCCAATTATTTAAGCCGCTGTTAAGAATAATGCTTCTTAACAGCGGCCTTTTTTATATTTAAAAGTAATGCTTATTCACGATTTAATATGATATGCCATACAAAAAAGCCTACACCAATAATTAATGCTAACCATGCCCATAGTTGTAGTGGTAAGTATATCTTAAAAGTTAATAAGCCAAGAATCCAGCTTATTAACATCATTGATAGTCCTGCAATATCGCCGCCTAGTCCATCGATTCCACAGGTAGCAATATAAACAATTCCAGAAGCAAGATATAAAAGTGCCACAATAAGCTCTGCCGTACCAGCGTAAACCCGAATTGCTGAAATTGGGCTACCAAATCCTTTTACAATTGATTGAACAAATATAATAATGGCGAGTACAATCATAATAATTCCAACAACTATCTTAGTTACTTTCATTATAAAAGACCTCCTCACGACCATTTTACTCGTTACATAAATTATTATAAAGAATTAACAATGTGCAAGGAGGGAGTGAAAGCATGTGGCTAATTAAGCATTTTTATTAATTACTTTTTTCAATGCTTCTAAAAACACCTCATAAGGTTGAGCACCAGTAATAGAATATTTGTTATTAATGACGAATAAAGGCGCACTCGGCATACCAATCATAAATGCGCGCCGTTCGTTTTTTCGTACTTCAGTCTCAAATTTTCCAGATTCAAGGACGCTTTTTACGTCATTAGTGGGTAATCCAATTGATGACATTGCATTAGTTAAAACCTTATTGTCAGCAATTGACTTATTATCATTAAAATATACCTGATAAAGACGTTTAACGGTTTTATTTAATAATGCTTGATTATTTAAGCTTTCGACATACTTGATTAATCGATGAGCCGCTAATGTATTAACGGGAATTGCAGCTTCCATTTTAATTGGTAAATTAATGTTAGCAGCCATTTTATCAATTTGTTCAAGCTGAGATAAAGCTTCTTGAGTAGTTAGCTTATACGTTTGTGCATAGTACTCAGTCATTGACTTATTTGTTGTTGTTGGTAATGTCGGATCTAATTGAAACGACATAAATTCTAGTGGCCTCTGATCAGCTATTTTTAGCTCTTCAAGTGCCCGTTGTAATTGAGTAATACCAATATAACAATATGGGCAAGCAATATCAGCCCAGTATTTAATTTCCATAATAATAATTGCTCCTTAAAAAATAAGTATCATTTAAATCTAACCATAAAAATGGCAAAGTTACTAGTAAAGATTGCAAAGAGGGCATGATTTAATTCAAAATCAACCTGTCATTAAAATTATAGTTTTAATGACACAGAAATGAAAAAGCCCCTCAAATTAGCAATTTTGGACTTCCTTAAGACTTACATTTAAATTAGTTTTTATTTAAATAAAAATTTGATTCCTTATATCTAAATTTTTAATATTGCATATACATAAGTTCCTGTTTAACTTGTAATTTTGTATTTTTAATTAATTGATATTTTTTAGTCTGAGAACGATATTTGTAATCTGGCTAATTTAAGTTTTGCTGACGATGACTAAGACGATGACTAAATGGATAATTATTTGCTAAAATTCTGTTAGCGTCAATATTAAAAGCAATTTCAGCTAATTTGTTTTTATTGATTCATTAATAGCATGACATCTTATATCATTAACCATTATATTTTTAAGGAAAATTGACAAAAACTCTTTATTTTTTCAATAAATGCGCTAAAATAAAATTATAAAGCGTCCTTAGTGTAATGGATAGCACATGAGATTTCGGTCCTCATGATCCGAGTTCGACTCTCGGGGGACGCATTTTTGAGAAACCGTATAAAAAATAAGCTCCAGTAAAACGCTGATATAACGGCATTTTACTGGAGCTCTTATTTTGCTATAAGAAAGATCATCATCATGTTTGCATTAAGTATTACCTTCCCTTCAGACAATTCCAACTTGTTTGCATAATGTACTCCCGCTATCTGTTATAATAAATGAATACATTTATTGAAACTAAATAGACTAATTTTATTTGAACATTATATAGAAAGTAATCAAAAATAATGTCTGTCCAAGTGAAGTAACGACATAGAAATTACTTTGAAATAATAATTATTGACATTGAGCTAAATTATAGTAGAATGATGGTATGGAAGAGTGATAGTTACCCTACGGGGGCTATTACGGGAGAAAGCCTTCATTCTACGTTATAGAATGGAGGCTTTTCTTTTTGTGGAAAAAGAATTTAAGTTATTAGAGCAACAACTAGAAATTATAAAATCTCGTGGGATTAATATTTCTGATGACAATAAAGTTAAAGACTATCTACTGACTAATAATTATTACAACATAATTAACGGATATAGTAAGCCCTTTCTGAGAGGAAGAGAAGATTACTTACCTGGCACTAAATTTAATGAAATCAAATATCTTTACTTTTTTGATGAAGAAATAAAGCGTTTACTATTTCATGGAATTTTATTAGCAGAACATCATATTAAATCAGTACTTGCATATCGATTTGCTGAAGCATATCCAAACAAAAAATATGCATACCTAGATGTTGATTCTTTTGATCATAGTAAAAGTATTTTTATCGCATATATTGTTAACAAATTAAATCAGATCATTAAAAAGAACAAAAGGTATCATAATAATGCTATTAGCCACTATGCTGAACATTACCATGATGTACCAATTTGGGTCCTTGTTGATTTTATAGATTTTGGTGAACTACAAACGCTTTTAAAAGTATTAGAGAAGCCTATTCAAAATAAAATTGCTAGAGATTTAACAAAATTCATAAGAGATAACATTCCGGATTTTGAAACCGTATTTCCTCCTGAAACAATGTTATCGTTAATTGCGAATATTCATGAGGTTCGAAATATATGCGCACATAATAAGCGTTTAATTTATTTTAAATGTCGTGAAGACTCTTTATACTTTTCAGCTCTAGACGAAAAGTATAATATTAGTCCCGCCGATGAACGAAGAGGTGTTTACACTACTTTTCTAAGCCTTCAATGTTTTCTAAGTAAAACTGAATATGCTGAATTAAATAATAGTATAAGAAAACGAATCCGACATATTCTAACTAAACAAATCAACACCATTGATATTAACTCAATCATTACATTGTATGGTTTTCCGAATGATTGGTATAATTTGCCATCAATATCTCAGGGTTAAATTTTCCCACCGATAATTATAACCCCAGCAGGCTAAGGAGCTGTTCGTATCTTGTAACATTTTGACAAAAACTATTGCCTCTCCTTCCCTTATCTTTCTTTACCATTAGTTCCTAAATTAATATAATGAATGTATTACGGTAAAAGCATAAGGAGGAACTTCAGTTGAAAAAGCAATCAACAACTATTGCTTCAATCGTTATTTTGATTATTATTGCTATTTTCGCCTTGCTTAATACAGCAACGGTGGTAGTTAACCTTTTTGGAGCACGAGTGAAAACACCATTAGTATTACTAATCTTTATCTGTTTGCTAATTGGAGCAATGACTATTTACTTATTATCATTCTCTAGTCATTTAAAAACTACTAAAGAACTAAAAGAATTACAATCATCACGAATTAGTAAAGATGAACTAAAAAGGTATCAAAAGAAAATCAATCAACTCCAAAAAGAAAATTCACAATTGAAGCAACAGATTAAACAGCAAGACAGTCAAAAAGCCGCTTCACCTGTAAAATAGAAAGGAATATTGATGAAGAAATACGGTTTTATTGCGGTTGATATAGACGGCACCCTCCTAGATGATAATGATCATTTTGATATTAAACGATTTAATAAGGATGTCGCCCTTCTCCAGCAAGCAGGATACCATTTTATTATTGCCAGCGGAAACAGTTATGACGCATTGACAACTATTTTCCGCCCTTGCCCTCTTGTAAAAGAATTTGTTGCTGAAAATGGTGGTCGAATAGTAATAGATCAAAAGTCGATATATAATCAAACTCACTCTAAAAAGACATTACAGCAGGTACTATCTTTTATTAATGAAAAATTGCCAAAACCTGATATTTTATCGTTATCTGGAAGATCACAGACAATTATTGCAAACCAATATCGAGATGTTCCGGTTCCTTATTATCCGCATCATACTTATTTTACTAGCCTAGAAGAAATTAATGAACCCATTTACAATTTGAACATTGGTTGGGCTAAACAGAAAATATCACAAGAAGTAATTCAAGATTATGTCAAACAACTGAATCGCTTCTGTAGTGCCATTCAAGCTACCTATAGCGGTGCATATGGAATTGATATCTTACCTGCAGGTGTTAATAAAGCACGCGGACTAAAAGAATTAGTTGAAAGATACTTAAATGGAACGTTAGCACAAGTTGTTGCATTTGGTGATACATCAAATGATATCGAGATGTTGACAGAAGCTGGATGTGGGATTGCAATGAAGAATGCGACTAGTGATTTACTTAAAGTTGCTGATAAAGTTACTATTAATGATAATAATCATGATGGCTTATTAACTGAAATTGAACAGTTATTTTTAAGTTAACGGCATTAGAAATATTATGTAAACTAATTGTTTGAGAAAAAGACCGGAGAATTATTTTCCGGTCTTTTTTCATCAATATACGCCGCCGTCATAGAAATTATAGGATGGCTTATTGAAGTCGTATTGGGGAAGTTCGGACATTTTAATAAAGTTATCGGCAATTCCCCAACTCATTAAGTTGATTGGTTTACCAAAATCTTCATCAGGGATAACAACCATAATATACTTACCAAGCGCGCGTGCCATTCCTAATTCAACGCCCATTCCGACATCCTCTTCTTCTGGAATATATACCGCCAATAGCATATCAGAAGTTGAAACTCCTACTCGATCACCATTATAGGTTGCCGTGCTCCATTCACGATCTTGTAAAAGTTCAGGATGCTCGTCGACCCGTAATCCTTTGTACTGATGTTGTAATGGCACATATGAATTTTCAACATCTACTGTTGGATTTGTTTTGATTGCATTCATTGCGTCCTCATAAGCCTTATTCTGCTTATCAGTAAACCATCCTGCGCAAAAATATACAGTCTTACTCTTTTGATTTGTCATTAAATGAACTCCCCTTTAATTTTTGTTCATTTAAATTCTATCATGAAATAGACGGATTAACCAATTACTATTTAGCTTAGAATTCGTCTGTTGCTTTTCTAAGCTAAGTAAATTTGTATCCAGGTAATGTACAATATTCATCTATAATCCCTTCTTCCGATGCTATTTCCAAACTTCTTCTGCAATTTCTTTGATTAATCGTATTTTTTGCCATTCCTGCTCTTCAGTTAAGATATTTCCCTCCTCTGTTGAAGCAAAACCACATTGCGGACTGATTGCTAAATTCGTTAAGGGAACATACTTAGTCGCTTCATTAATTCGTGCAATAATTGACTCTTTATCTTCTAGTTGACCGCTTTTAGAAGTGACGAGGCCTAAGGCAATACGAACATTAGGACGGTTATTCCAAATAGTAGCTAATGGTGCAAAATCTCCCGAACGATTATTATCATATTCAAGAAAGAAGCCATCATAATTTAGTTGTGCTAAATATTCAGCTATTGGCTCATATCCTCCAGAAAATAGAAAGGTTGATTTAAAATTCCCACGGCAAATATGAGTAGTAACAGTTAAGTCGGCTGGCAAACCTGCTAAGGCCTTATTAATTACTGTCACCGCATCCTGAGCTAATTTAATGTATTTTTGATGTTCCTGCGGATTGTCTTTGCTTGCATTAAGTTTACTTATCAAGAATGCCCATGTTGTATCATCGATTTGAAGATAACGACAACCTAAGTCATAAAAGTGTTGAATTGTTTTGTTATACGCTGTTGCTAAATCTGTTAAATAGTCTTCCCATTGGTCATAATAGTCAGCCCAATTATCAGAACGATTGTCACGGAAAAGCATCGTTGGTGACGGAATTGTTTGTTTAACAATAACAGCATCGCCAGCTTGCCCTTGTGTGAATTTAAAAGCTTCAAAAAACGGATGATTAGGATTATACGAGACTTTACCTCCTAGCTCAGCGTTGTCTGTTCGTGTTTCTGCCCCTTGAAACTTATAGCTTTGCTGATAATCATATTTTGCTACTCCATTAAGTCCCCATAGAAAATCGAGGTGCCACCAGCTACGGCGAAACTCACCATCAGTAACCGCGTGAAGACCGATTTGTTTTTCCTTAGTAATTAAATCCGCAATACATTGATCTTCAACTTTTGTTAGGGCACCGTAATCAATTTCTCCTGCTTTGAACTTTGCACGTGCATTTTTTAATTTACTAGGACGGAGAAAACTTCCAACAATATCGTAGCGGTAAGGTGTTGTAATCTGTTCTGTCATAACTAATCAATTCCTTCCTCAATAAAAATAAGTAATAAAAAATCCCTAGGAACTACACTAGCTCCTAGGGACGTTCATTAACGTGGTACCACCCTTAAATTTAGTAGATGCTTACACAACTACCCTCATAAGTACACCCTTGTTAGGGTAAACTCAGACACTTTATCGGGTGTCAGGCGTAGTTTGCTCACTTAATAAGCTCACAATACTATTAGAATCCCAAGACCATCTTCATGAATCTCTGCTATATCAGTTTTCACCAACCCTGACTCTCTATAATAGCATCAAAGCATTACTCATCTTTCTCTAATTAATTATTAATTTTGTTGTCATCATAATATAATATTGATTGATTACTGTCAACACTAAGCAACTATTTTTTCATCAATGCCTGTTGGATCAGCTTTTTAGCAGCCGTTGAAACCGTAAGACCGTTATTTTCTGCATAAGCCTTTAATTGCTGGTATGTCGTTAATTCAGATGTGCCACGCCAGATCAAACCAGTTACTTGCCCATGTTCTTTATTCATTTGAATTCTTCCCCCACAGAATATTAGCGATTTGTTTTATAATCACTGTTCGATGATGTAATTGAAAGTGTGTAGTTTTAGGATAGATTTTTTGATGATATTCAATTGACGAATGCGTTTTAATTAATGACTTTAACATTTCCGATTGAATATGAGGAACTGATCCATCAGTTTTCTTATCCTCTTCTTCACTTCCCATTAAATTATAAATTTTAATCGGATAATTTAATTGCCATTCTTTCATTTGCAAAAATAATTCCTGAAAATTCTTATCTGTTGACTTGCTAATTAAGTGATACCGATATCTCAGCTGGTCGTTTAAGCTTTCTTCTACTGGAACACCAAGAAAAACCAGTTTATTTAAACGAATGTGGTGTTGAAGATATTTTGACCCCATGTAGGCATGGATAAATTCAGTTCCTCCATACGAATGAGCAACCACATTCATCTTTTGAATATGATAGTGCTGTTGGAGATATTCAAGAACAAGCGTCAGCTGCTTAACTTGCGGATGATAAGTAACATTATAATTCCAGGCAAATAAAACCTGAATCAATGCATTCTTTTGACCATTAAAATTACCCTCAGTCCAAATCTGCCCATTTGGTGCAACCCAGATAGTAAGCACCTTTTGAGCAATATTCTTTTGTTGATAATATTTGATCATTTTATTATAAGTGGTCGTATTTCCGCCCCATCCAGGAATAAGGATAGTGGGGATAGAAGAATACTCTATTTTGCTTTGATAATTTCGTGGTGACAAGCGTTGACCAGGAGTTCCTTGTAATAAGAATCCCTGAATGCCAAAAGCAAGAAGAATAAGACTCCCTAAGCTAATTCCGACGATTTTTAGCGACTTTTTCATCAAATCATCTCTTATCATATCGATTTATATCCTATTATACGCTTGAAAATTATAAAGGGAGATTTTTAAACTTTAGGATATGGAATTAAGGTTAACTTACCATTAATATATTCTCCAAGATATATGTCGTCAACGCTATCGTAACCTGCTTTATGGATTTGTTCAAATACCCATTGCTCATCATGATGAATTAGTTCCATCACATCGATATTGATTTGTCCATCGTTAATCAAAGGAAAGCGAACATTTGCTTCATCGTTTTCAATAATTACTAACTGGCCATTTTGTTCTAAAATTCCGCTTTTTACTTTTGCAACCTCATATATCCCATGGCCACGAAGACGGAACATGAGGTCATTTGCACTAATTCCTGCCCGCATACAGTTTTCTACTAATACTTTGCCGTTTTGGATCAATATTTGTGGTCGGCCATCGATTAGGCGCCTTATCCAAACATTATGGTCTTTAGCAAACTTTACAGCAAAGACAATTAAAGTCCAGATCAAAAGAACCATTATAAACTCGAGAACTGAGATATCGCTGTTATAAATAATTCCGCCAATGATACCACCTAGAACATAATTTTGTACTTGGTCAATAGCTGAAGTAGGTGCAAGATTTCCTTTCCCCAATAAGTTAATCTGAAGAATTAAACATAACATACCGAGGACAAACTTTATAATAATTAATGAATAGTTATCCATGCTGCCCTCCTACTTCATTAAATTGACTTTGTGATTAACAACGTGTGCCCGCGTAAGAGTATAGTTATCCCCTGTTTGGCTTAAGTTAACCCGGTAATCGCGGTCCTCTATCCGAACAAGGATACCATCTGTTAACGTTGTCGAATTAACAACTACTTTTTGTGGTGAGACATTATGATCACGAGCAACCGCTTTAATAAATGGAATCATTTGGGTTGTCTGCGATTGCTGGGTCGTACTCTTTTCCATATCGGTAACCTGAAAACCAATGAAGAGCAGCAATAATAAAAAGAAAATTATCCCTAAATCACGGTAGCGGGTAATAAGACGGTGACGTAAATATAGGAGCACCATTACCCCAATTAAAACCGCAAAAATAAGGATTGCAATGTAATTAAACAGTTGATTCATATGTTGATGATTTGATAAATAACTAATTGTATAAAATGTCATTTTTCTCTCCTTAATCTAAATATAACAAAAACTTAAAACACTACCCAACCTTTTTCCGTGTTAGCATGATAGAATATATAATAACTTTAACGTTGAAAGAAGGAGGAATTATTAATGTTCTTAAAACTAGGAATGAAGCTTCTGTGGATCGTATTAGGCAGTATTTCATTTGTTGGCGGGATAATTGGGGTCCTACTTCCGATAATTCCTCAAGTGCCCTTTTTCCTGCTGACAATATGGTGTATTACTAAGGTATCGCCGCGTTTTCATAACTGGCTCCTTAGCAATTCGCTTTACGTAAAATATGCGAAACCATTGGTAAATCGACTTGAAAACTTAAAACGGCAGCCTAAACGAAGAGCCGCTAAAGTTAATAGTAAATAAAAAGGTCTTGAATGCTTAATTGCGTCCTAGACCTTCTTTTTAATATTAACCAAATAGACGTGCCCAGAATCCTCTCTTTGGTTCTCTTGCAAGGGATTCTGAAGATTTTTTAGCCGGCTTTGCGGTTATTGTTTCATTATTATCCATATCTTTTTCGTCAGCATATGGATTACGTTCACCGATCCACTTAAAGAATTCGTTTGCTTTTATTTCAACAAATTTACCACGTTTCCCATTAATCCCATCAACACAAAGTTCAATTGGAAGCGCATTTCGATACTTTTCAATACTATCAGCTGTAAATCCATTAAAAGTATTAAGCTTTGAAATATCAAATAACAAACTATGATCTTGTTGACGATATTTGAAATCTTCCTCTTGCGTTAAATAGAGTTTTGCCCAACGATTTCGTGAACTCTCCTTAAAATCATCACAAATTTCATCAGCAAAATATGGCGGAATTTCCATATCAGCCATTTGGTAATAGTCACGGAAGAGCTTTCGCGTATTTGCTAAGAAATCTAGTTTACCAGTCTTTTCATCAAAGGCCCGCCATGGAGTTTCGTCATCTTCTAATAAACTTGCCATTCGCATTACAAAATCCTTAAACAATGTATTATTTAAGGTTTGACGTACGTTATAGATATATTTATTAGCCTCACCCTTCTGCTGTTCATCGATAACCTTGTCGATTTGTAGGTAATAAGTTCGCCGAGCGGTTTCACGAAGCATGGTGAAGCCTGAATCGTAGTTAGTCGTTCCGATTAATGGTGCAATTGCATGCGGATTATTAACTAATTCATTCATCGTATCAACAACCAAGTGCCGACTATATTGGTCCTGCTGGAAGAAATACGGTTCAATTTCGTCCATTAAAACCGGATATGAACTACCTAGTTTCATGTAATGTTCAATTGCATCAACTGTCTTTGCCTTTTTCTGGGGTGTTTCAGTTGGATAAATGGTTCCAAAGTCTATTAAAGAACGGTCAGTATTCCACGTTAACTGATTAATAATCCGCAATAAGGTTGACTTTCCTGAACCAGCAGTTGCACCTAAAATCAAGAAATTAGGAATATCGTTACCATCTTCAGGATTTAGACTAGCTTTAGCCCGAATTTCCCATAAAAATGGTGCCGTAAAACTATATAAAATAGCCTCATAAAACCGCTTGCCGTAGTCATCATTATAATCGACAACGTATTGCTGGTAGCCTTTCATAATCGCGTCAATGCTCTTTAAGCCATCACGAATTTGACTAATAGTTGCGACCTTGCCAAATGGAATCGGGTGAGTACCAGTATCATTTGGTACATAAAGTCCGCTGTTATTGTTAACTAGGTTTCTTTCCATTGGCCGATCGTACAAGAAGGTTGTATATTTCTTTTCTGCTGATCGTTGTTGTGGTGTCATGCCACTAATCAGCGCATCCTGAACCTGTTTAAAAATCTTTTCCCGTGATTTTAATTTTGGTTTAGCAGCACGTGGCGATACTGCCGTCTTTTGTAAAGTATAAATAGTGTCATGCTGTTGAATTTGCCGCTCTGCTTCTTCTTTGTCTTGAGATCGATTAGTAGTAATATCCCGCATAGCCTTTGTAATCATAGCGGGAATTTTATTTTCATCGATTTGTTTTTGAATATCATGACTAATTAAGTCAGTCATATCAGCAGCGGCAATTTGGTCGGTTACTTCATTATCAAGAATTACAACTGCATTTGTAGCACCCTTATTATCTTTAAGACTCTCATCAATTTGATTCTGTGCGGCCTTTAAGAGGTTTTCTGTAAAAAATGGTCGCAACACTGGCTTAATATCATTCTTATAGTGGCTGTCTAAGTTCTGAAATAGCCGGATATCGTTATCAAAAACCAGAATTTCTTCATATTGGTTACGTTGACTATCAAATGAATCATTATCTAGGTTAAGACTTCCCAGAATTACCCGCGTATCATGGGTTTCAGAATTACTCAAAAGGTAAAAACGCGAATGAATGGCCTGAGTTGGTGCAATAGCAACCTGAAAAAGGTTATTCAATACATTTGCCTGGTTATCACTGGTAAGTGCTTCAAATATTTTAGCTGGCTTTTTATTCGCTGCTACAAGTAATGCATCAGTTAAAGCAACTTTCGTAATTACGTCTTCGCCAGTCTTGACTTCATGATTTTCAGGAGTACTGAGGGCAACTTCAACTTTAATAAATCGACTTAAGTACTGATTAATAAAATCAGCTGTAATATTACCCGTTACCGCTGTCATACGATTAAACTTATTTGCATCAAAAAGCTGGCTAATTTTTAATGGTGGTGTGTCTTGACCATTAAAAACAATATGAATCTTTTTTAGATCTGAATCTGTCATTAGCGTAGTCCTTTTCTAAACAATATTAACTTCCTTTATTTTCGGTTATTTACATTAATTTTGCAAGTAACCATTAAAATATTTTGAGTTATCAATAGAGCGATTAACTAAAAAAGCTCCTCCTGGACATCAGGAAGAACCTCTTTTATGGCTTATTAATAGTTATTTATCTATCAATTGCCGTTACCGCCCCGGTAGCATAATTAATGCTTATATTTCTCTGTACATTCGGCACGAAAACGTTATATTGTAAGCTCCCGTCTTTTGACTTTGCTTCAATATGAGCACCGGAAGGAACTAAATTATTGCCATCATAAATATCAGTTACTCGGTAGCGCACCTGTTTATTTTGGTCAAGTGCCTTTCTAACAAGTCCTTCGTAGTAGTTTTGTCCAGTCGAAGAACTACTACGTGCTTCATTTGCCCAGGCTGTCTGTGTTGCAATATTTGCTGGATTAGACTCAGAAGCATCAAAACCGCGAATCCCGCCGACAAGAGCATAACCAAGCAGGTGACCACGATCATAAGCATGAGAAATACCACCCTTTAAATTATGGGCCTGCAAAAATCCAACCGGTTTCCAATTAGTAGCACCATTCCCCGTTTCATTACGGTTACGATATTGGCGTGTTGTCCGGTTAAGCCATGCATCACCCTGCCATGCGCGTCCTCGAGAATCGCGACGATTAACAGCGTATGGGGCGTTATTAATGCTGGCATTCAAATTGGTTTGATTGTTATTAAGAATGAATGCACCGTATCCATTCCATTTTATATTGGAGGTCCCTAATTGCTGACGAACACCATCAGAGAGCACGCTCGTCGCCTGAGATTGCGTAGGAGGCGTCAGTGTTGATGAACGGTTACTATTGCTATTATGCCGCCAGGAGACAAGTCGTTGAATCCCTTGCGGAGAAGCACTTCCCTTTTCTGGCTGTTGTGTAAAACTGCCAATACCGAAAAGAGCTATTAATGCCAAAATTAGATACTTTGTTTTTTTATTAAATCGAAATCGCATATGTTCATAAATACCTTTCTAATTAAACGTACGTTCGTAAAAACATTCTATCATTTTCCTTAGCAAAAGAAAATACTCCCAAAACAATCTATTTTGAGAGCATTTATATTTTTATGCTAATTTATCTTGGCGGCGAGTTCTTAGTTTATAAATAATACTCATAATAATTAAGAAGATTGCGCCAACACTAACCGAAATTCTTGTATCTGGATTGAAGAACATAAAGAGCAAGATAACGGTTAATGCGATTAAACTGAAGTAATTATATGCTGGATACAACGGCATCTTAAATGGATGGTCAGTTAATTCTTCAGGATTATTGCGGCGGAAGTTTAATTCCGAAATTAGGATAATAAACCATGGAACCATTCCGGGAAGAACACTTGAACTATATACGATCACGAAGATATTTGCCGAGGCTGCATTAAACATCGATAGCAGCATGTTAACAATAAAACCAAGGAAGATCCAAAATGCAATTGTTAGAATGGCTACATTAGGAACAACCCGTTTTGATAACTTACTAAATACCTTAGGAACTTCACCATCGACCGAAAGCTTAAATAACATCCGACTAGCACTGTAGATTCCTGAGTTGGCACCAGATAAAGCGGCGGTTAAAACAACAAAGTTAATAATTCCAGCTGCCCCAGTAATACCAACCTTCGTAAATGTTTCAACAAATGGTGAACCGACTGCTTTTAATTCGTCCCATGGATAAATTGAAACGATAACAAAAATTGCTCCGATGTAGAAAATCAAGATCCGCCAAATAACAGATTTCACTGATTTAACAATTGCGTGACGTGGAGAAGCAGCTTCACCGGCTGTAATTCCAAGTAACTCAATTCCCTGGTATGAACCTGCGATAACAGATAGTGAGAACATGAATCCCATAAATCCGCCAGTAAAGAATCCACCATGTGTCCATAAGTTGGAAATACCAACCGGATGCCAGTTATTTCCAAGCCCTAGAACAATTACTAAGAGTCCTAAAATGATCATTACGATAATTGTAACAACCTTAATCATCGCAAACCAAAATTCGAGTCGTCCATAAGCCTTAGCAGAAGCCAGATTAGCAAGTGTCAGGATAGTGATCATTACTAATCCAGAAATCCAGTCTGGTAATTTAGGCCACCAATAATTTAAATATTGACTCATTGCAATAATATCTGAAATACCAACAATAATAAACTGGAAAACATTACTCCATTTTGTTAAATATCCTGCTAAGGGATGGATGTATTTTGAACCATAATCCGCAAAAGACCCGGTGCCTGGACTAATATAGATCATTTCTCCTAGTGCACGCATAACACCATAAAGAACTAAACCGACAAACGCATACGCCAGTAGCACAGATGGTCCTGTCCATTTAATCGTTGATGTTGCCCCCATGAAAAGACCACTACCGATTGTTCCCCCGATTGCAATCATTTCCATTTGACCAGGTGTCATCGTACGATTTAATTTTACTTTCTTTTCTTGATTGTCCATCATTCTAACCTCATTTCAAATAAAAAAGCTACCCATTACGTCCCTAAACAACCCTTGTCAATTTTGATAAGTGGTTGAGACATCTTGGATAGCCATTTGCTAACAGATTTAAGATATATTAAAACTACTCAACCACGGTGAATGTTGTTGTGGTTGAGGTGGAGGTTAGATGATGAATAATAGATCGATTATAAACTTGCATTTTAATTTCCTCCATTTGTTTTTCAATAACATTAGAATACTATTAGAAAATTAAGAATGCAAGTACTTTTAGCAAATTTCTTGTTTTATTTCCTGCTTTTTATCTTCTTGAGTGAAAATAAGCTCATCCCCGCAATCAAAAGTGTAATTCCCAGGCCAAGCAATGTCGCTAACGAATCAGTTTTATTACCTGTTTGCGGAAGCATCCCCTTGTCCTGCTGATGTTTATTATTTTTATGCTTCAGAGCCTTCAATTTATCATTAGCTGTTCTTATTCGCTGATGAAAATCACCATGTTTATTGTCGTCAAGTAGCGTAATTCCCGCTGACTCCTCGTTAATCTCTTGGATCGTTGACTGAGGACGGCTCCTGAAACTGATTTCATTATTTTGATTATCTTCTGGCGGGGTAATTTTTCCTGCTTGTTTTAACTTTGCTTGAGTAGCTCTTTCCTGATAACCGATTAGCGGATCAGTCCCTTCTTCTTTTGTTTCAATAGGATCTATCTGTACCGCTGCTTCTTGACTAAAATTATCCGTTTGTTGGTTGTCGTCTTGCGCTGGAATACTGCTTTGTATTCCTCGAGTTTCCTGTAATACTCGGTCCGTTTGACTTTCTTGCTCAAGATAATTCTCTCTCGACTTATCTATTTCTTGATCTTGCAACAGTCCATTTTCCGTTTGAACTTCTTCATCTACCGCTTCTGTCTTTGTTTGTGTTGCAGTTTCACCTGTTTCAATATAATTTGTTTGGCTTTCGCTATTCTCAACAGTTGGAATCATTGTTTGCGTCCCCGCTTCTTTTTTCTCAACTGTCGTCTGGGTACTTCTTGTGTCCTGTTTAGGCTTTTCATCAGAATAATCGTTGGTCTGAGTCGCCTGCTCATTTGCCCTCACTAAAGCATCCCCTGTTCCAGTCGATATTAGCTTGGGGTGATTGAAATCAGTCATTGTACTTTCATCGTCTTGTGGTACGGCGTCTGTCTGCCAATTTTGGTCTTGATAGCGATAGTCACTATCTCCGGCTGCTGTATCTTTAATATCGATTATTGATTCTCCTACTCCCTGTTCTTCTACCTCACTCGTAACCTGAGTACCTTGATCTTTATGCCCTATTTCTAGCGGATCCGTACCTGTGTCAGTTCCTTGATTGCCTTCTTGAATTGCTTCATCTTTAGTTTCGACCACCATTGTATTCGTCGATTTGTCTGCTAAGCCAGTACTATCGCTCTGTACCCCTTCACTCTTTACCTGATAAGATTCTGTGTTATTTTGCCGATCCTCTGTAGCAATACTTGTTTGAGTAAAGCAATTCTCATTTTGTTTTTCTTGCTTTGCTGGTTTATCTAATTGAGAATCTGTGTCAAGGGGATGATAAAAGACATCGATGGGATGCTTAAAGCAAGAAAGATCATTCGTTCTAGTGATTGTCGGAAGTGCACTAATTGAGGGAACAAAGCCAGCTTGCTCTGGAATTTTAATCTCTTCAAACGGTTCAACAATCCAAACGGAAGGCTGCTTGGGATCATTTGATACTTGACGGTAGGCAGAAGACACTTGTTCCACCTTCTGAACACCGCTTAAAAGGTTAAAGAAGATTACTCGTTTTACAGGGACAGTTTCGACTTTATCTGATTTACTAATAAGTGAATTTGCCGGAAGAACCTGACTATCGGCTAATGCTGGAGGGTTAGTAAAATTGATTGTCAAAATCGTTGTCGCCGTTGCTAGTCCTAATAAGTAGGCGTTGCGCAATGAGTAAGCATTATTTTCAAATTTCATATTAAATAACTCCTTTTTAGGTCACTATAAATATATATACGTAAAAAGAAGCTATTTGCATTTTTAAACTAAAAAAACTGTCACCCACAAGACAAAAAAGCTTGTAATGACAGTTCTTTATTACAATGAGTGAATAACTTGTTCAACGTCATCCACAATTTGTTTAGGAGTTAAGTGATACCATTCATATAAGACATCTGTAGGAACATTATCCGCAAATTCACGCGGTGCTCCGAAGTTTAAAACTTTCATATTCTTGGGTCCGTAATAGCGAGCAATCGTTTCACCAAAGCCACCACTCAAGATTCCGTCTTCTAATGTTACAACGACATCATGATTTTCCGCTAAATGATGCAAAACATCTGAATCAATCCCGGTTACCGACTTTGGATTAATCAAGGTAGCATCAATGTTCAACTTATCTTGAAGCTCTTTTCTTACCTTTTCTCCCAGCTCCCAGAAATCACCGACTGCCATAATTGCAACTTCACTTCCTCGATGAGCGATATCGTACTTAATTGTACTGTAATCCTCTTGAGTTGGCGTACCATGGACAAGTGGTTTTTCTGGTTGACGAATGACGACCGGTTCATCAGTTTGGTTGATTGCCCAACGAAGCATTGAAATCATTTCTTCAACATTTGTTGGTGCTAGATATTCAATATTTGGTAAATCGCTAATCATTGAAATATCAAATGTTCCCTGATGAGTAGCAGAGTTTTCAGAAATTGAGCCGCCACGAACAATCATTACAACAGGCGCATCATTTAATGCCATATCATGAATTAACTGGTCATATGCCCGTTGAAGGAAAGTACTATTTTGGAAAACAACAGGACGCGCACCGGCCTGAGCCATTGCAACCGCTGTCGTAATGGAATCTTGCTCAGCAATTCCAACATCATAGTAACGGTCCGGATGTTTAGACTTGAATTTACCAAGATCAAAAACTCCTGGAATACCAGCATTGATAGCAACAACTGGTTTATTTTCCGCAATCTGTTTATCTAATTCTGCGAGGACCGCATCACTGTACGATTCACCATTTGTTTTATAAATATCCTCGCCTGTCTTAAGGTCAAAAGGAGCGCGCCAATGATACTTCATTTTATTGTCAACAGCTGGCTTATACCCCTTCCCCTTTAGCGTATTAACATGCAGGACGATTGGATGATCAATATTTTTCACTTCTTTGAATGTATCGATCATCGTCTGCAAGTCATTACCATCAGCAATGTACTTATAATCAAGCCCCATAAACTTAAAAATGTTGTTCGGGGACTGACCGTTAGTATCGCGGAGCTCTTTGAGGCCCTTGTACAATCCACCCTGATCTTCGTCAATTGACATCTGGTTATCATTAACTAGGATAATCAAGTTTGACTTAAGCTTTGCAGCATTATTTAACCCTTCAAATGCTAATCCGCCACTTAAGGAACCATCCCCAATTACTGCCATAATATTATTATGTGATTGTGGCTTCATCAAATCACGTGCTTGTGCCATTCCTACCGCAAGTGAAATTGAAGTTGAAGTGTGACCGATCTCAAAGAAATCATGAGCACTTTCTTCTGGCGACGTATATCCTGTAATGTCCTCATAATGATCAGGATCTAAGAACCCTAATTTGCGTCCGGTCAGCATCTTATGGGCGTAACTTTGGTGCGAAACATCCCAAATAACTTTATCATGCGGTGAGTCGAAAACGTAATGGAAAGCAATTGTCAATTCCATTACACCAAGGTTAGGGCCAACATGTCCACCGATTTTGGCATCACGTTCTAAAACTAATTGACGCATTTCGGTTGCTAATTGCTTTAATTCATCAAGTGACATCCCTTTAATATCACTTGGTTCATTAACTTCATTTAAGAGGTAATCAGGATGCAGATTCATCTATTCCACTCCTTCTTAATTTTACATTTAATCAATGTAGTAATATTTATTGCTCTTATTATTTTAACACTTTCACAAGCATTGAGTAAATTACTCTCAGGTTCAAATTGACGAAATTAGTGCATTTCGATACCATTAAATAGAGTAATTCGTAAAAAAGGAAATAGTCATGAAAAATATTGATAACGCAGCAACTAGCAAAATTTCACCATTTAAAAAACTGACACCAGAACAAGAAATGCTTGTAAATGACATTATTGCATTTACTAAGCAGCATTTAACGGAAAATTATCCTGCAATATATACAATCTACGGGGATGCGGGTACTGGAAAAAGCGTAATCCTTTCACAATTGTTTGCGCGAATTCAAACAGAAGCTCGTACCCAGAAAAATTCTTCACTTTATCATACTAATAATTATTTTCTTGTTAACCACCCGGAAATTTTGAAGGTATATAAAGAGATTGCAGGACCAATAAAGGAGCTATATAAAAAAGATTTTGCGCGGCCAACTTCATTAATTAACCAGCTGGACAAGCAAAAGCAGACTATTGACATCGCCGTTATTGATGAGGCCCATCTTTTATTATCCAAGCCGGATCACTATAATAATTTCTACCATGATAATCAGCTTGTGGAAATTATTAAACGGGCAAAAGTGGTTGTGATCGTTTTTGACCAGTATCAAGTTTTACGAATGAAGAGTCTCTGGACGCCTAAACGACTTCAGGCAATTACTAATCAGTATCCGCATAAAGACTATCATCTTACGCATATGTTTCGGATGAATGCGAGTAATGAATTAGTTAAGTGGTTTAATGACTTTACTAACTATAAATTAACCCCGCTACCAGCATCCGCCCGTGATCATTATGATTTCCGCATTTACGATGATGCTGAGGAAATGAGAAAGGCAATTGTGCGTCGTAATGAGGAAGTGGGGCTTTCGCGGATTCTTTCTACGTCAGGATATCCGTCAACTCTTGATGGTGGCAAACATTATATTGAAGAAGGCAGATTCAAAATGCCCTGGGATCAATATAATTATACCGTTACCCCCTGGGCAGAACTGCCGCAAACAATTAATGAAGTCGGTTCAATCTATACCTGCCAAGGGTTTGACTTGAATTACACGGGAATCATAATTGGCCCACCCATCAGTCAGACTCCTCAAACGCATCAGCTTCAAGTTAATCTCAATCGCTATACCGATATTGAAGCATTCAAAAAACGAGACGACCTTACTGACCCAGCAGAGATTGAAAGTTTAGAAAAACGAATGATTATGAACTCACTGAATGTTTTATTTAAGCGTGGCGTTTATGGAACTTATCTTTACGCTCATGATCCTCTTTTACGCCATTCTCTCATTTCGCTATTTAAAAAAGCCGGTCTCACGTTTCAAAAGGAGGAACATTAACTATGAAAGAGCGTAAATTAAATAAAACATGGCTAATTGTTGGGGCAATCATCTTAGCGATAATCGTCCTTTACTTTATCTACCGAACATATAAGCCAGAGATTGACTTGCTCTTAAACTTTAATTCTCACAATAGGACAAAGCTCCTTCATATGATTAGAAGTCATGGCTTTACAGATATTTTTCTTCTTGTTGCACTAGTCGGGATCCTAAATTCAATTCCAGGAATGTCTAATTCTGTTGTCTGTATCTTTGCCGGATTATGTTATGGACCAATCGTCGGTTTCTTAATTAACTGGTCTGGGAATATTCTCGGAAACTGTACTGTGATGAGTATTATTCGGAAAATCGATCTTTCTAAACGAGTAAAAAAGAACAAGCTCCTTCAGCACCTTTTACAACAAAAACATCCGCTGATTGCCCTAACGATCGGCTTTATGATTCCCGTTATTCCTAGCGTACTTGTTAACTATGCTGGTGCTCGCCTAAACGTCAGTCGAAAGCACTATCTTGCAATGGTAGCTGTCGGAATGGCACCGACATCATTCCTATATGCTTTTGGTGGGGATGCAATTTTCAAGGGCAACATGAGGCGATTAATCGGTGCCGCAATCGCAATTTTAATCCTAATCGGCTGTTATCTGCTCGTGCGTAAGATTTGGCAAAACCATGAGGAGAAAGAAGTCGCTAAATAACATAAAAACAGGTATCTATGTGCGAAAAATTATAACGCGCATAAATACCTGTTTTTTCTATTTAAATCTTGCCCAGTATTCAGCCAGATACTTACTGGTTAGGCTTTGCGGATTTTGAATCAAGGTCGATGGCTTACCATGGGCAACAATCTCCCCGCCGTTACTACCACCACGCGGACCCATATCAAGCATGTAGTCAGCATTGATAATTAAATTTAAATCGTGAGTAATAGTAATAATCGTTGCTCCCCGATCAAGCAGCTGTTGCATTACCACTAAAAGCGTTTTGACGTCAAGGGGGTGCAATCCAATGGTTGGTTCATCAAATACAAAAAGAGTCTCGCTTTGATTATGGTTCAGATGTTTAACGAGTTTTAAACGTTGGGCCTCACCACCAGAAAGACTCGGCGTGCTTTCACCTAAATGAAGGTAGCCTAGGCCGACTTCATCTAATAACTGGAGTTCGCGAGCAATTTTGGGAACTTCTTTAAATACTTTCATTGCTGCTCGTACGTCTAGCTTTAGAATGTCAACAATTGAATAATCATGCCATTTGATCTTTTGGATTTTTTCATTATATCGGCTTCCGCCACACTTTGGACAAGTCTGTTGCATGTCTGGTAAGAATTGAATATCAAGCGTTACAATACCAGCACCTCCACATGTTGGACAAGCACCTTGCTTATTATTATATGAAAAATATGAAGGTGTAAAGTGTTTTTCTTTTGCCAATGGTTGGGCGGCAAATAGTTTCCGCAGGTTATCCATGATACTAGTATAGGTAGCTACTGTTGAACGATTGGTTTTACCGATTGGTGCCGCATCGACACTTACAACCTCTTTTAAGGGGCTTGATAAGTCCTTTACTTGCCGTGGTAATTTAGTCCCCGTTGATTGTGCGTGAATAGCTGGAACTAGACTATCTAAAATTAAACTAGTCTTACCAGCACCAGAAAATCCAGTGATCGCAGTTAACCGATTAACAGGAATTTTACCTTGGACATCTTTTAGATTATAGTAATTATTCACTTCAAATGAAATGTTTTGACTAGCGGGTTCCTTTGCTAATGGCCGACTATTTAAGGCTGCCGTTCCCTTTATATAAGGACCAATTTTTGATTGTGGATCATCTGCGATTTGGGATGGTGTTCCCTGCGTAAGAATTTTTCCGCCGTTTTCGCCAGAGCCAGGACCAATTTCAATAATCCAATCAGCTTCCTTAATAATATCAACATTGTGGTCGACAACAACTAACGAGTTGCCCTGTGCCACTAATTCCTTAAATACGTTTAGAAGACCATTAATATTATCTGGATGAAGACCAATTGAAGGTTCATCAAGGATGTATAAAACGCCAGTAGTTTGCGTTCGCAAGGTTCGCGCTAATTGAATTCGCTGTAATTCTCCGGTTGATAAGGTATTGCCGTTCCGTGATAAAGTTAAATAGTCAAGACCTAGTTCAAGCAACGGTCGTAAATTATCATCAAACTCCTTAAAAAGCGAAGTTGCCATTTTTTCCATTTCAGGAGGGAGAGTGGCTGATACATCTTGCTTCCACTGGTTCAATTCACCAAGTGTAAGATCACTAACTTGGACAATATTTAAGCCACCGGCAAGCTGTTTCAACAATTCTGGCTTCAATCGTGACCCATGACAAACCGGACAGGTTGAATAATGAAAAAATTCGCTAATCCGTTTTTGTGCCCGTTCGCTTTTACTGCTTTTGGCCGATGCAAGGACTGCCTCGTGAGCATTCTCGTATAAAGCATTAAAATCGTGAAAAACGCGCCCGGTTCCTGAGCGAAAATCCATTTTAAATTTCTTTTGCGGACCATTTAAGACAAAATCTTTTTCTTTTGCAGTTAGGTCTTTATACGGGACATGAATTCGGACACCTGCTTGTTCAGCAACGCTTGGCATAAAATTCCGCCCTGGTAAATGCCACGACGCAACTGCCCCGTCAGCCAAACTAAGGTTTTCATCACCAATAAGCTTACTCTCATCAAGTTCACGAACCAGCCCAGTTCCTTGACATCGTTGACAAGCTCCATCGGAATTAAAGGCAAAATCTTCCGCGCTATAAGCATAAAATTTTTCACCACAAACCGGACAGGTTAATTGGCCCATTGCATCCCCGCTTTTACTCATTACCTCAGCAATCTCAAGGCTTGGTTTTAACTGGTGACCATTTGGACAAACGGGTTCCCCGAGCCGCGAAAAGATTAAACGAATTACGTTTAGCATCTCGCTCATTGTACCGACAGTTGCACGTTCAGATGGGATTGACGGCCGCTGCTTGAGGGCTAGTGCTGATGGAATATGCTTAACACTGGTGACATCTGCCTGCGCGCCTAGTTTTATTCGGCGCCTAGTATAAGTTGAAAGGGCCTCTAAATATCGCCGTGAACCCTCTTCATATAAAATCCCCATTGCTAATGAGCTTTTTCCAGATCCAGACAGGCCGGAGATTGCAACAAATTTATGTAACGGTATATTAATATCAATATTTTTAAGGTTATGTACTTTACCGCCTCTCACTTCAATCTGTGATGGTAAGGTAGTTTTGGTCATTTTTTATTGCTCCTTTCATATCATTAGCCCGCATATTGCTGCGACAGTTCCGCCAATATAACTTAATCCTAAATAAACGGTTAATGTCCGCCATCTCCGCTCATCAATCATTGAAATTAATTCAACATTAAAAGTAGAAAACGTAGTATAACCACCCATTAAACCAGTACCAAACAAAAGCATAGTTGGCGAATTGCCAGCAAAGTTCTTAGTAAGGATTCCTAACAAGAAGCTCCCAGTAATATTAATAAATAAAGTAGCTAATGGCCAATCTATTTTTAGCTGCTTCCACCAGGTTGTAATTATGTAACGGATAACCGCTCCAATTGCTGCCCCAAGACCCACATTAATCATTTTGCTGATGCCTCCCGTATTTTCGCGCCAGCACAAATCCTAGTAATGCTAACGTTAATCCGCCCAGAGAACTTACCAAAAAATAGGCGATACTAGCAATTAGGTCCTGACTCTCAAGCTTAATAATCGTTGTTATTAGTGATGAAAAAGTCGTAAATGCACCAATGAATCCAATTCCAATCCCGGCATTTAACCATGTTGCTAGTGGCTTTCGGTCTATGAAATAGTAGGTTATAAATGATAATAAAAATGAGCCGATAAGGTTAGCACATAAAACACCGTTGTTCCCTAATAAGAAACCAAGCTCATAACGAGTAATTCCGCCTAAGAAGCCCCCCGCCGCTACACTAATTATCGTCCTTGAATCCATAGTCGCTCTCCTTATATCCAATAATCATTTCATTATACAACTTTTGCTATTTTAATTTAGAAACTTGTATAATGATATTGACTTAAATTTAAGGGAGACTTGAATTATGAAAATGCGACGAATTGATCATATTGTTCTAACAGTAACGAATTTAGAACAATCAATGCGATTTTATCATGAGGTATTTGATATGCCCGTAATTAAGGAACAAAGTAATGATGACTTAATCACAATGCGGTGCGGACACCAATTAATTCGATTACAAAAGGACGAACGGCCAACTACTCTAAAGGCTGCTCACCCAACATCCGGTTCTGCCGATTTGTGCTTGGTTGCAGGTGATAGCATTGACGATATTGTTCATCATCTTAATAGTTATTACATTGACATTATTGCTGGGCCTATTAAAAAGCATGGAGCTGAAGGTGAAATGACCTCTCTCTATGTTTATGATCCTGATAATAATTTAATTGAGATTGCTGTTTATAAGAATAAGTAAATTTTAATGGGAAATAGCTGTTTTCGTGACGGCTATTCCCCATTTATTTATATCAAACTAAATTCAACCAAAAGCAGCAGGATAAAGATGCTACCGGCTAGCCAACGATGATCACGAATAAGGCCAAGATAATCGCGAATAAAAGTTAACGGACAATACTGCCAGGGTGTCTTACTCCCTACAAAGGACCATTGTAAGCCAAGCTTTCTTGCATAAGTTTTAGCACGAAGCACATGAAAATCGCTAGTTACTACCACTACAGACGCATGGGGATTAATAAGTTGACTGGTAAAAGTTAAATTTTGCCATGTATTCCGTGCTCGTGTCTCCCGAATTATTTTTAACGCTGGGATCCCTTGGTTAATTAAATAAGCCGCCATTGCATCAGCTTCAGATATCTTTTCTTTCTGTACTTTGCCGCCTGAAACAATGATTTTCGCAGATTGATGTTTTTTCCAGCATATGACTACCCTGTCTAGCCGCGTAGCTAAAACTGGCGGAACATGCCCGTGCCTAATTGCTGCTCCTAAAACGAGAAAATCATGAACCGTGGGTGGACATTTTAGCATGCGAGTATAGTGACTGTAAACGCAAAATAAAATTAAATTAAATGTACTTAAGGCGTCAAGCGTTGCTATTACTAATGCAGCTAGCCAGGTAAAAGTCTTAGCAGGCATATTCATAATTAAAAAGGCAAAAGCAGGCAAAATAATTATGAGGTTGATCAACATTAAGATAAAGGCAAAAGCGTTAAACTGGATTGCCCTCGATTCACTGTGCAGATGACGAACTAAAATCAAGCGAATCGTAATTCCCCAGCATAAAGCGCATAATAATTCATTAACTAAACTTAAAATTACCATTGATCATCGTTTCCTTCGCCAATTTCGCCATCGATGAATAACTTCCGTAATAACTAAAATGATGATAATAATAATCGCAATAATATAACCAGTTACCCCAAAACGGTAGATATGAGAACCAGCCGGGGTCCCCTGAATTAATAATGATGAACCGAGAATTACCGCAGCTAAAATAATTGCAATCATGAACCGATTCATCAGTCGTTCAATTTGCTTTAGTACTCGTTGCTCATTTTTATACTGTAAGTCAATTTTTGCATCCCCGCTAACAAAGGTTTCAATCAGCTCGTTAACTCGTTCTGGCATCTTACTCATTGCCTTACTAGCAAAGAAAAGATTAATCAAATTATTATCAACCGCAGACCGCCAGTTAAAGTTTCGTTTTAAATAGTGCCGGCCAAACGACTGTGCAACCTCGAGCATTGATATTTCGGGGTCAAGTTTAGCAACCGAACTTTCTAAGGTACCAAAGGCCTTAATCAACATTGTTACCTCTCCCCGCATTTGAAGATGGTTTTTCTTACATAGCTGGATAATTTGATACAACATTTTCACAAAGTCAATATCGCCAAGACCCGTTGAAAAATATGGTTGGATAAATGCGCCGAGTTCCCGATAAAATGCATTCTCATCAACTTCACCGATCCGGTTGCAAACATTTAGAACTGCCTTTCCAATTTTGCGAGTATCCTTGGTGTTGATTGCAATTACGATATTAGCAATACTATTGGCCATTGCCGGACTCAATCTTCCCATCATTCCGAAATCAAGGTAGACAATTCGATAGTTTGGTAATTCAACTTCTTGATCATAGCTAATCATTGTATTATAGATTGTTTTTTCACGGTGCTTGGTCGTTGCGTATTTCTTTTGCGCATCGTGAGGGCCTAGTTCATGAATCAATATATTGCCCGGATGAGGATCAGCGTGAAAATAATGATCCACGAAAACCTGTTTCAGAAAGTTATTAACCAGGGTAATAGCAATCTCATGATTCACTGTTAATGTCTTTTGATCGGCATCGTTTGACGGTTTAAACCGATAACGAATACTCTTCCCTTCCATTGCTTCATTAACAAGAATCTTAGGTGCACAGTAATCAAGATATACTTTAGGTACTAAAATTGCGCCGTCCCCGTTATTTAATGTATAAAATTCTTCCCCGTTTTTCGCTTCTTCAAGGGTATTAACCTCGCTTAATAGTGAAGTACTTAATTCATCAATTACCTTATTCAAGTCAACAACTGCAATATCTTGAGGAACGTACTTAAATAAAACAACTGCTTTTCTTAAGAGGGCTAAATCAGTATTAACAAGCTTACCAACTTCTGGATGCTGAACCTTAACAACAACCGGAGTGCCATCTTTAAGCGTCGCATGGTGAACCTGACCAATCGATGCAGACGCAAAAGGTTCCTCCGCAAAATCGGCAAATTCATCATCAATTTTCTTTCCGGTTTCTTCTTCAAAAGTCTGCTTTACCGTTGCAAAACTATCAGATTTAACCTGGTCTTGCAAGTTGCGCAGTTCCTTAATATATGCTGGTGATACAAGGTCAGGACGAGTTGACAAAATTTGACCAAGCTTAATGAAAGTTGGCCCCAGCTCTTGGAGTGCCTGGCAAATCGCTTGTGGATTGGTTTGGTGGTAAAAATTACTAACAAAATGGTACTTCCGCATTATTTGCATGATTTCGCGTAATCGTGCTGATTTTTTTATCTCTTCTTCATTGCTCGACATGGCTCTTCTCCTACTTATTTTCCTCTATTTTAGCATTTTCAATTATAAAAAAATAATTAAACTCCCCCTTCGCGATGATTTACTGATACAATAGTAGTCGATAAATTATTTAAGAAAGTTTAGGTGAAATTTTTAAACGATGAATGGTTTATGGGATTCATATTGGTTTAAATTAATTATCATTATTTTAATTTTACTGCTCGCAGCTTTATTTACACTTCTGGAATATTCAGTTGTTAAAGTCCGCCCCAGTGAATTAAAAGAACTACGTCAAACACATAAGGTTCAACGTGCGGAACACATGGTAGCAAACCTTAATGAGTACTTATCGACAGCTCAGGTCGGTGTTACTATGACTTCTTTAGTTTTAGGTTGGTTAGGTGACGAGTTCATCACTGACTTGTTACTAAAGATTAATGTAATTCCACATGATATTCTTCAAGCAATTGCACCGGTTATCGGGGTTTTGATCTTCACATTCTTCCATGCAGTATTTACTGACTTGGTTCCTAAAAATATGGCGATTGATCGCCCGGTACCGATTCTTTTAGCAATTGTTCATCCAATTCAATTTTTCCATACTATCTTCTACCCATTTGTTTGGTTATTCGCGGTAGTCGCTGCTGCGGTTACAAAAATGTTAGGATACAATGTCCAACCGGAAGAAGATACGTATTCACAAAATGAAATTATGACCTTATCTCAACAGTCAGAAAAAGCTGGTGAGATGGACAAAGAAGACGTTATCTTCATGCAACGTGCCTTTGAAATGAATGATAAGGTTGCTGAAGACATTATGGTTGATCGGACACAATTAGCGGTCATTGATATTACGGCCTCCATTGAAGACGCAGCAAAACTTTATTTTGAAAAGAAATTTACACGTTTTCCGGTTGTCGCCAATAATGATAAGGACCATATTCTTGGTTATGTTTTTGCGTATGACATTATGCGGCAAAATCAAATTAACCCTCAACAATCTGTCCGGACAATCATGCGGCGGATCCCAATTGTTTATGAGAATGAACAGCTTACTAATGTTTTAGCTGAGATGATGAAAAAACAAGTGCCAATTGTTGTTGTCCAAGATGAATATGGCGGTACTTCAGGAATCATTACTGATAAAGATATTTATGAAGAGTTATTCGGTACTGTGGGTGAAGAAATCGATCATGCAACATCTGATATGATTGAGAAGAAAGATCCTGATAGTAAGGGTAATCCAACATTTGAAGTTTCTGGTAAGATGCCCCTTGATGATTTTGAACGTTACTTCAACACTAACATTGAACAATTTGATAACTCTGAGGTAACAACATTAACCGGCTTTTTCCTTGAACGCCAATACGATTTAAAAGTTGGTCAGCCTATTAGAGTAGATAACTTTTCATTTACGCCGCTTGATTTAAAGAACGCGTATGTTAACAAATTCAAAGTGGTCTTTATCAAGCCTAGAAAAAAACAAGGATCAACTAAAGACGATAAAAATAAATAAAGAATTAAGAGACCGTGAAGAAGTGTTTTCACGGTCTCTTAATTCTTTTATCAGCATTTCATTTGCATGTGTGGAATACAGTTACATTTAACATTATCAGGCGAATTGGCTACTTTACTTGCCAATAATTTCTGAAGGCTCGCAATATCATCTTTACTAAGAGTTGCATTATTAATTACATGTTCAAGAGTACTGCCAACGTGCCGCTCGCAAATATTATTAAATAAGTTATCAGCAGCTTGATCCATTGTTTGCTGTTCAGGAACTAACGGCTCATAAATGAATCCACGACCTTGACGAGTTGCCGATAGAGCTTCTTTGTCAACTAAGCGTCGTAATAGTGTTTTTATTGTGGCTGGTTTCCATTCAACTTTTTGTTGCAAGATTTCAATGATTTGACTACTGGTTGTTTGTCTTAAGCTCCAAACTACCCGCATAACTTGCCATTCAGCGGGAGTTATTTCTAAATCACTGTTCATCTAATACCTCCTGCGTTTACAGATGTAAATTATTTATAACTATATTTTATCATTATTTTACTTTGTTGCAAATTTTCAATGCATATTGACTTTAATAATTGAACTAGTAAACTCTATAATGTTTGACTAATATCAAGGAGCGATATATTTAACTAATGGAAAATCAACGAATTCGCCATGCATTAATAATCATGGTTTTTGGTACATTTTTCGGTCTTCTTTGTTCAACTTTAATGAACATTGCATTACCAACTTTTATGAATGTTTTTCATATCAGTGAAGCGCAAGTCCAATGGGTTACAAATGGATACATGCTTGTAAATGCCCTGATGATTCCCGTCAGTTCATTTTTAATAAAGAGATTTCCATTTAAAAACCTTTTCATTGTTTTTTCTGGAATTTTCCTCATCGGGACGATTGCAGGAGCAGCAGCTTGGAACTTTAATTTAATTGTAATTGCTCGGATGATTCAAGCGCTGGGAGCGGGAATGATGATGCCCTTAGTAAATGTACTAGCAATTCGTTATGCTAGGCCAGGGAAAAAGGGCCAAATTATGGGGATTATTGGACTAGCATTCAATTGTGCGCCAATTCTGGGACCTGCTATTTCCGGCTTCTTGCTACACTTCTTTTCCTGGCGGTACTTGTTCCTGTTAATTATTCCCTTTGCGGTTGCAACATTACTCTTATCATTTTTCTTCTTACCGGCAATCTCGCACAATGAACATCCGCAATTCAATACCCTAGCATTAATCTTAATTACTGCTGGCTTATGGTCGCTATTAATGGGCCTTTCAAATGTTTCTAATAACCCGCTTATGTCGTTCAATGTTGCTGGTTATGTTTTAATTGGTTTATTATTCTTATTTTCCTTTTTCCTTAACCAACGGCACAGCAATAAGCAATTAATTAACTTTGGAATTTTTACTCATAAGCAGTTTGTTCTTGCTACTATTATTAATATGTTAATCACGGCAACTATGTACGGTAATGCCATTTTAATTCCATTACTGGTTCAGATTGTTCTGGGTAAAAGTACAGTTGTTTCTGCTATTGCTGTCTTACCAGGGGCAATTTTAACCGGCTTGCTTTCAACCACCAGTGGTCACTTTTATGATATCTACCCAATTAAAATACTTGTCGGTGCTGGGCTAATAATTGATATTCTCGGTACAATCGGCCAAGCGGCAATTGGAGCGCGAAGTTCTGTAATCATGATTACCCTGTTTCAAACTGTTCGTCAATTTGGTTTGGTAACAATGTTAATCCCCTTGCAAACACAAGCCCTCTCCCTTTTGCCAAATGAGATTGTTCCAGATGCGGTTGCTACTTTTAATACCTTACGTCAAATTGCCGCCTCATTTGGGACAGCGTTAATCGTTGCAATTGTCGGAATCGTTAACCACCTTGTACATAATCCCTCATCACACCTGGGAATTCAAGCTGGATTTATTTTATGTTTATGCTTACTATTAACCTCTCTTTATTTAAGTACAAAACTCTATCATAAAATCTCTTCGCAAGTGAAGTTAGAAAATGGATAAAAACTAGTAAACGAAAAACAAGATCAGAATCAGCTATTCAGCTAATTTTGATCTTGTTTCTTTTTACTAAAAATGCAAATTTAATAAAGTGACGATACAATAAGTCATCCCACTAGCGATTACCGGTCCGGCCGCGATTCCCTTAAAAGCAACCACACCGATAATTGTCCCCAGTACTAAGGCGACTGTAACCTGGGGCACGGCAGCCAATTGATTAACACCATATTTTGACAAAATTGCGACGGCTATTCCGGCACCAACTGCAATCCAGCCGGCAGGAGTTTTAAATGCTGCCCATAAGTCATCAAAACCAATCTGCCCCGTAGCAATAGGAATCAAAATAGCCACAGAAATTACTGTTACGCCCCAATTAATCCCCTTTTGTTGAATTAACGGGAGCCATTTGGCAGTATAAGGAATTAACTTCAAAACTATTACAACGATACTTGCAATAATCAACGATGAATTATGACCAAAAATCGCGATTAATAATACTAAAGCTAAAAAAAGCCAGCTTTCCATTTGATCTCCTCCTCAAACTTTATCTAGTATATCAAAGTTAGACAAGAGAACAAACAAAGCTGGCTGTTTAATTATTCAGATAGGCGATTATATGTATCATTATCCACTTCTTCACACCATTCGCTCGTTCCCTTAGTAATTGCAATGTGAGAGAACCAGCTATCCTTAGTAGCACCATGCCAATGCTTAATACCTTCATGAATTGCTACAACGTCACCAGGCTTTAGTAGTTGTGCTGGCTTGCCTTCTTCTTGGTACCATCCTTCACCAGCAGTCACTAGCAAAATTTGAAAGCCATTATGATGGATATGCCAGTTATTACGGCAACCAGGTTCAAAATTGACGTTAGAAACGTTCACATCAATATTATCATCAGGCGATACTAGTCCGTTAAGATAACTTGTACCAACAAAGTATTTTGCAAAAGCAACGTTCATATCGCCAAAACCAAAAAGGTCATTTTTCACTTCATGTTCATTCTTAGCCATAGTTATTACCTCCAACTAATTGGTGCTTTAATAATAACTACTAGAATAAAGAATGTAAAAAGCTTATTATAAATAATAGATTATCCAAAAAGTGAATTATAATTTTCGTAACCAAGAAAATTATAATTCACTTTTTGGATAAACGTGGGCGTACCATGTGTCAGAATGTGATAGCCATCAGTAACATTTAATTTACCTGCATGGTTAATAAAATCTTGCTGATAATTACCTGTTTCACTCCAACCGGTACTAAAAGGTGCCACTTCACCGGTAAAGCTCTGCAACCGTTGCAATAAAGATAAGATGGGAGAAGCAACTTTTTCATTCCAAACCGGTCCGCCTATTAAAAGCAAATCATAATAAGACAAGTTAGGTAAGTCCGTCACTAATTTAGGTAAATCATGATTTTTACGTTGCTGTTGATAAATTCTTCCCGTTTCCTGCATGTCAAGCGGAAAGACATTAGCAGCAACTTTAACCCGAACAATATCAGCACTCGTTGCCTCATGAATTTGACTAGCTAATTTAGCCGTGTTACCAAATTGTGAATAGTATAAAATCAATGCTTGCCTTGCCATTTCAAATACTCCTTAATCAATTCTAAGCGAGGGATAAATTATGGATACCCGTGTATTAAAATACTTTTTAGCTGTTGCTCAAACTAATAATATCACTAAAGCTGCGGAACAATTACATATTACGCAACCGACCTTATCACGCCAAATTATGGATTTAGAAGCAGAATTGGACGTAAAGCTCTTTGATCGCGAAAATCGGCGTCTACAATTAACCAAAGCTGGTATCATTTTCCAACAGCGAGCAACAACAATAGTACAATTACTACACCAAACAGAAAATGAACTCCACCAGCACGAAGAAGAGTTAACTGGTGAAATCAATCTTGGTTCAGCTGTCTCAAGTGTCTCCTCATATATCACGAAATTAATTGCTGAATTTCAAAAACTTTATCCTAATGTTACCTTTAATTTATCCGACGGTGACGGTGATGTCCTTCGACGCCAATTAGATGAAGGATTAGATGACCTTGTGTGCTTATTAGAGCCGGTTGAAGCCGCTAAGTATAACTTCCTCGAATTACCTGTTCGTGAAAAATGGGGACTAATAATGCTTAAAGATGCACCTATTGCCAAGCATCCAACTATTACAAAAAAAGATCTTTACAAGCTTCCATTAATTCTTCCCCATCGCAGCATTGTTCGGGATGAAGTTAGCGATATTTTAAAACTTGATCAAACACGGTTAAACGTTCGTGCAACTACTAGCCTGCCAGGAAATACCATTGCACTCTTAAGAAACAGCAATTATTATGTTTTAACGGTTAAAGGAGTCTACGATAATTTTCATGATCCAGACTTAGCTTTTGTCCCGCTTACTCCTAATAAATCAACTGGGGATGTCCTAGCTTGGCGTAAGAATACCGTCCTTTCACCAGCTATCAAGAGATTTTTACAATTTGTTAATGAAGAAATTCAAGAATCCTAAATTGCATTTAAGATCCTTTGCTGGGTCTGTTGTCCCAGCTTTACGAATTGTTCTTTTTTCTTATCGTCCATCCGGTATTCGGGAGTACTAATACTAAATGCGCCAAAAGTATGGCCATTTTTTACTAAGGCAAAGCCGAGACAGTATACCCCTGGCTGGTTTTCAACATCGTCAATTGAATACCCCTGCGCCCTTGTTTCATTTAGATTAGTCAGCAGTTCTTGTTCATTATCAATTGTCTTTGCGGTTAGCTTTTCAAAAGTGATGCCCGTTAAGTATTCGGATAATTGTTTGTCGTTATAAGTAGCTAATACTGCTTTCCCCATTGCAGAAGAGTACATATGCATCTTACCGCCAATATACGATACCAGTTTGATACTATTAGTACTTTCAAGCTTTGAGAGAAGGACGACACTTTTCCCTTCTATAATACCAAGATTAACCGTTTCATTGGTTGCATCACGAAGATCCCTTAAATATGGCTTAGCAATTTCTTCTATATTGAAAGAATTATTAACTGCTTGCGCATACTGAAGAAAAATCGTCCCTAAGTAGTAGTGCTTATCTTCTCCTTCTACCCGAACATATCCGCAGTATTCTAATGTTTTTAGTATTTTATAGATTGTGGGCTTTGAAATATCAAGTTGTTCATCTAATTCACGGAGAGTCGGCGCTTCGGAAGCACTTGCAATATAATCAAGAATCTGGCGTGCCTTTAATAACACAGCACCGTATAATTTATTTTCCATTTAATTCACTCACTTCGTTAAAAATTAACTAATTTCTATCAAACAACATTTTATTTCTTTTAGCAAGCCAAATAATATGAAACCGCAAATGGGAGTAAAGCCGAAATCGTTGCCAAGTTCTGCTTTACTCCCACTTTTGATATATTCTTTAACTTATCGAACCAAATATCCGCCATCGACTGGCATGATCGTTCCATTTACATAATTAGCAGCATCACTTGCCAAGAACACTGCAACACCCATTAATTCGTGCGGTTCAGCCCAGTGACCAGCCGGAATTCGATCAAGGATTTCTTGATTTCGCGCTTTATCTGCCCGAAT
Source organism: Limosilactobacillus albertensis (assembly GCF_014145555.1). Classification (NCBI taxonomy): domain Bacteria; kingdom Bacillati; phylum Bacillota; class Bacilli; order Lactobacillales; family Lactobacillaceae; genus Limosilactobacillus; species Limosilactobacillus albertensis. The sequence goes on along the minus strand of NZ_JACIVD010000061.1, from coordinate 74,019 downwards.
GGGTGCGGTATTAGCTGTTTTGATATAACCAGGAGCAATCGCATTAACCTGGACTCCATATGCTCCCATTTCACTAGCAAATGATTTTGTTAAACCTGCAACCCCATGTTTAGATGCAGTATAGGATGGTATAAACTTCCCGCCTTGGAAAGAAAGCATTGAACCAATGTTGATAATCTTGCCATGACCTTGTTTTGCGAAAACCTTTGCTACGGCCATCGACATATGGTAAACAGCATTTAAGTTGATGTTAATTACCGCGTCCCAGTCAGTGTCCTTTGATTCTAGAATTGGGTTACGTTTAATCATTCCCGCATTATTAATCAAAATATCAAGATGACCAAACGTCTTAATTGCTTGGTCAACAACTTTTTGTGCAACACCCGGCTTAGTTAAGTCAACTTGCATAAACTCAACCTTGCGCCCACGCTTTTCAATCATCTCGCGGGTATCGTCCCAGCCTTGCGTACCATGTGTTGGAATAAAAATATCAGCACCGGCTTCAGCTAAGGCAACAGCATAGCCTTGACCTAGCCCCGTATTCCCGCCAGTAATAATTGCAACCTTACCGCTTAAATCAAATGCAGACATCTTAAACTTGTCAAGGGCTGCCTCATTTTGTTTGATTTCTTCTTGTGATTGAGCCATTAAAATACCTTCTTTATCTCAAATCATGCATGTCAACCATATCCATGTCATCATAGGTTTGATTTTCACCACACATTGCCCAGATAAATGAGTAACTGGTGGTCCCGACACCACAATGAATCGACCAGCTAGGGTTTACTACTGCTTGTTCCGGCTCTAAGACAATATGTTTGCTTTCATCCGGTTTACCCATGAAGTGGAAAACGCGGGTATCCTTAGAACCAAATTCGCAGTACATGTATGTTTCCATTCGGCGTGCATGAGTATGACATGGCATTGTGTTCCAACCATTACCAGGTTCGAGCACTGTATAACCCATTTGCAATTGACAGGTGTCCATGCTTGAAGCATCAATATATTTGTAAATCGTCCGTTTATTCATATCCTTTTGATTCCCCATTGGCATAGCAATTGCATCCTTAAATGGAAGCTTCTTGTTTGGGTATGTCTTATGAGCAGGAGTTGATACGACATAGAACTTAGCAGGATCGTCAGAACTATCGGACTCAAATACAACATGTTTAGCACCCATTCCGATATAATAGCCATCATGCTTTACAATATTGTCTTTCTGCCCATCAATAGTCACCGAACCGGAACCACCAATGTTAATAAAACCAAGTTCCCGGCGTTGTAAAAAGTAATCAACTCCCAGATCTTTATCAAGCTTAATTTCTAGTGGTTCGTCAGCCTTGGGTGTGACACCGCCAAAAATCATCCGATCATTATAGGTATATGTTAATAAAATGTCGCCCAAAGAAAAAATTTTATCCATTAAAAATTCGTCTCGTAATTCTTTTGTATCATAGTGTTGAATATCCTTAGGACTGTGTGCGTAACGAGTTACCATTTTGAAACTCATTGTTTTCATTCCTCCGTTTCTTAATTAGAAATAATATTTCCTTATTCACTATTAATTATAATCTTATTGACACTTTTTGCAAGCGATTTCATTAAATTCTTTCTATTTAAGAAATTAAATTTCCAATAAATAATTTAGTGATATGATAAAAACATAGAGGTGATTACAAATGAGTATTAATATTGGTATCCGTGCCCATGATGTCAGTGAGCACACTTTTAATCATTTATTTAGCGTTACTGCTAACTATGGATTTAACAATGTGCAATTTGCCCCGTTTAAATTTTTGCCAAAGGAATTGATCACGGATAGTTTGCAGTATTCCCCTGGCCTGTTAACCATAATCGATCAGAAGTTTAATAAAGCTGGAGTTAAGATATCTGTACTTGGTAATTACGTTAATATGATTGACTATGATCCTACTGTTCGTAATAAGAACCTACAAAGTTATCAAAATAGCCTGGTAGCAGAAAAGTTTTTGCACGCAGCAGTTGTTGGCAGCGAAACTGGCAGTATTCTTTCACCTAATGGTTATACGCCGCATAATTTCACAGATTCCGCCCTGTTACGGGTAATTGATTCTGTAAAACAAATAACCAGTGCTGCAGAAAAACTGGGAGCCTTATTTGCGATTGAACCAGGAATAAACCATCCCCTTTATGATAATTACGCAGTCCGCCGAGTCCTAGATGCAGTAAACAGTCCAAACCTATTTGTGATCTTTGACCTTGCTAACCTTATTTCAAAGGAAAACTATAATGATCAGGGTACCATCTTAAACGAGGCAGCACGATTATACGGCCCGCAAATCTGTACCTTTCATTTAAAAGATGTTGCTTTTATTAATGGTCAAAAAGTGACGGTTCCATTTGGCTCTGGAATTATCGATGTTGATCGTTATGTTAGCTTTATTAATAATCTTAAGCCCTACACCTTTGCAACATTCGAGGCAACAAAGGAGAATCAATTAGATTCAGCACTAGCAGCATTTCATCAAGCTGAGAAAAAATCCAGGGCAATTATAAAAGCCCTACAGTAGAAATACCATAAGACTTTTAATTTGTTATTCAGTTTTTTGAATAAGATTTAATGCTAAGTGCAACTACGCAGTTACCCAGTCATATTGTTGCAAGAATAACGGTGATTTATTATTAGCTTTTGTCACTTCATTATTTTCTTTTGCAAGTCGTAATTTGTAATTAGAGTCTAGTGCAAGTAATAACTCACTAGATATTCCCATTACTTTCTCAATCCGTAACGCCACTACCTCATTCAAAAAACGTTTACGATTAAGAATATCAGAAATATTTTTTTGGCTGACGCCTAACCGGTCTGCTAAGTCTGACTGAGTAATACTATAGTAATCCATTGTTTCTTTAATTAAATCAGCAGCAGAACTAAGGTGGTACTTTTTAATTCTATTTTCTCGATGTAGCATAGTATCAACTCCTTTTGCTCTAAATAATGTTAATGGTAATCTTCAATGCTAATAATTTGGATAGTTACAATATCGCTCTTGTTTACAGATAGCTGATCATTTATTATACCATATCGGTATATGAATTCTGAATCAATTTTGATCCTATAGTTTAAATACGTAAAAAATCAGCTTTATCACTTTAAAAAATCCCCAACAAATACTTTTTGTACTCGTTGGGGATTCCTTTAGTTAAAATTGAAACTTGTTTTCGTGCTTGTCAAACAAGTCGCTTGGTTTTTCATCAGGGAAAAAGTTAAAGTAGTTTAATGCATTATTGTACGAAATATCTTGAACAATTTTACCGAGGTACTCTTTGTCCTCTGGAGCCCGTCCCTGCTCAACCAAACTTCCGATAAAGTTACATAATGCTCGACGGAAGTACTCGTGACGAGGATAAGAAAGGAAGCTTCGTGAATCTGTTAACATTCCGACAAAGTTAGGCAAAAGACTTTGTTGGGCAAATGTCCGTAATTGTTGCTGCATCCCTTCAGCAGTATCATTGAACCACCAAGCAGCACCCAACTGCATTCGTTGTTTGCCACCTTCTTGGAAGCATCCCATTAGCGTTACCAATTGTAGCCAATCATTCGGGTTAAGAGAATAGAAAATAATCTTTGGTAAACTATCTTCATCTTTCATCTTAGTAAAGAGCTTTTGAATTTCTGCTACCATGTCAGGCTGTGTTCCCATTGCATCAAAACCAGTATCAGGACCAATTTGATCAAACATTGGGTGATTGATGCTTCGTAAAACATTATTATGGAACTGCATTGTCCAATTATACTTTTTATTAAGCTTCATTAAGTTTTCAACAAGCATTGTAAGATATTGGTCACGCTCACGATCAGTTAATTGCTCGTTATTGATTGCTTTATTAACGATTGAATCAAGCTCATCATCGGTTGCTTCAACAAAGTGATAAGTACTTAGCGAGTGGTCAGAAAGACGAGCACCCATTTCATTAAAGTAACCAAACCGTTGATCCATTGCCCTAATAATATCTTTAAATGAGTTAATCTTAACTCCAGATACCGTAGCTAATTCATTAAGGTATTGACCATATGTTGGCTTATCAATATAGATTAAATTATCAGGCCGCATTGCTGGTAATGTACGGAAGCCATTTTCTCTTTCATCTTTTTTCAGTAATTTATGATAATGAAGGTCTGATGCTGGATCATCCGTTGTACATACAGCAACTACATGGGAAAGTTTGATAAGGTTACGCGGTTTAAAATCGTCTGTTTGAAGGAGCGCATTAGCTTTCTTCCAAACTTCTGGTGCATTTTTACGGGTTAGTGGTTCGTTAATTCCGAAGAAGCGACGTAATTCAAGATGAGTCCATTCATAAACCGGGTTACCGACAGCCCTCTCAATTGTACCAGCCCATGCTAAGAACTTTTCATAGTCATCAGCATCACCAGTAATTAATTCTTCGGGAACACCATTTGCTCGTTCCAGCCGCCACTTATAATGGTCACCATAAGTACCATCATTAAGCCATAAACGAGTAATATTTTTATAATTCTTATTCTCATAAATTTCTTTCGGTACAAGGTGACAGTGATAGTCAATGATTGGCATATCCTTTGCATAATCAAAGAACAGCTTTTTACCCCATTCGTTAGTTAACAAAAAGTCTTTTCCTACTAGTGTCATGTTTATTTACCTCCGTTTGTTTTGCTATTATCTTCATTTATGTTAGGCCATACTTTTGCATATGGTTCCCCTGTTAGTTCTTCAACAACCTCTTTTGTTTCAGAAGTTACATCTGCCTTTGAACCGCCAGCTTGAAGCCGCTCAAGTTCTGCTTTTAATACATCATGCGTTTGACGGTTAAGTTTAAATTTCATTGCAATTATTAATGCCCAGCCGATTAAAACAACAGGTCCAATGAAGAAAATGAGCATGATTCCAAGTTGAATACTTCGTGGTGTTGTATTGTAATTAAGCATTGTTTTAGAATTAAAGCCAATTATCTCCAAGAGAATACCAGCAATCCATGAGGCCACAGCCCCGGTAGATTTACGGAAAAAGGTCATGACAGCTGCATAAATACCAGCACGATCTTGACGTGTCATAATCCGATCAATGTCAGGAATAAATGGGAAAACGTTCCATGGCGTGAATTCCAAGATTGCACGTCCGCATTGATAAACTAATGAAATAGCAATTAAAATTACAACAGGATTATTAACATCAAACATCCAAGTAAGGATATAACCAATCATTGTAAGAATAATCGTTGAATAACTTAGACCGTAAAGAAATCTTGGTCCGCGTTTAATCATCATTCTAGTTGCGGCTAATGTAGCTAAAATACCAATAGCTGATAATGCTTGCAATGTCCATGGAAGATCATCTTTTGCGCCATTAATACAGCAAAGAATAAATGTTGGAAGCATTATTGAATAGAAGTCTTTACCAGTAAATGAAAGTAAATAGATTGCCAGATGTTGTCTAAAAGATTTATTTTTAAACGTCGAGAAGTAATCCTCAACAGTATTTTTAAGAAATGTACCCAAGGGTAAGTCAGGCTTTGAATCAAGTTTTTTAACAAAGTCCTCTGTTAATGGTCGTTCCCAGGTACTACGATATGAAACAAAAATTGCAATGACAAAGATAATCGTCCAAATAATTCCTGTTACCAAATAAGCATTAGGGTTTTGAGCATGTTTCAATGCTGCAAGGATAAAGAATACAAGTGCTGTACCAGTAGCTGAAATTACCATCCGTGATCCAGATAATACAGTACGTAAGTTATAATCCGTTGTCATTTCAGTCGGTAATGTTTCCCACGGAATTAAAATCATAGCGATAATCAATTCAATGGCAACATACACAATTAAGTAATAAATCCAATTAGTTGACTTTACCCAGAATAATGGGAATACGATAGCAAATAAGATTCCACCAATTAAAATGAAGAAATGCCGACGACCAAATTTTTGTCCCAACTTATTTCGGTAAAAGCCATCGGTAATTGCCCCAAAGAATAGCGAAAAGATAGCATCAAAAATTCGTCCAATTCCTGTAATCGCTCCTGCAAGTGCGGGACTAATACCATTACTCATAACAAACACAAAGATAACTCCAGAAACGATGTTATTCCAGCCACCGCCCATTAAGTCATTCATCCCAAAACCAATTCCACGCCAAACATTGATTTTCTTTGGTGTGTAAACCCAGCTAGTCTTACCTTTCTTTTTCATTTTAATCCACAACTTTCTTTTAACGCTAAAATTGTTAATTTTTTCACAATCAAAGCAAAATTAAAACACATATCTAATCCATAGATAATGTCGTCTTAAATATGCGTTCTAATTGCCTTTTTACCAACCATCTTTATAAATTATTTTCAGCATCTTATATGGTTCAATAATTCACAATCAATGAATAAATAAACTTAATAGTAATACCATTGCCAAACCTACAACTGAGTTAACTAATTCTAAAGCATCCCATGTTTTAAATGTATCTTTTAAGGAAATACCGAATGATTGTTGAAAGAGGAGAAAGCCCCCGTCATACATTAAAGTCATAGTATTACTACCGCAGGCACATGCTAGTACCATTAGCACAGGGCTTACGTGCATCATTGTTACCATTGGAGCCACAATTCCCGCAGCAGTAATAGCAGCAACAGCTCCCTGCCCCGTTAAAATCCTAATTAATACAGTAATTAACCATGCAAGAATAAAAGGTGATACTGGTAGTTTTCCAAACATTTGAACAATAATATTACCAACACCGGTATCGATAATAACTTCTTTCATTACCCCACCAGCTGCAATCACGAGTAAAACATTAGAAATTCCTTGAATTGCTTTTGTAAGTTGGGCAGTTACTTGTTTACCGCTCTTGCCTCTTGCATAACCAAATACGATCATTGCAATAATCACAGTAATTAACATACTAATATCAGCACTACCTAAGAAACTCATTACCTTATAAACCATACTTTGCTCACTACTAATCGATTTGAATAGCGATGAAATTATAATAATAATAGCGGGCAATAATGGTACTAATAAACTTATCCCAAAACTAGGAAGTTCATTTTTAGGTTTCTTTGGTGCCGGTTTCATAACATTACCGAGGGGCATCGAATCAAGTCCCGTAATGAAATGTCGTACTAAAATACCAGAACAAATAATTGTCGGGATAACTACTACAAATCCCCAAATATATACTTGTGCTATATCAGCATGAAAGGCAGTAACTAATGCCATTGGACCAGGCTGTGGTGGAAATATACTGTGTCCCATCGTTGCCCCTGCAACAGTTGGAATTATCAATCTCATATACGGAATTTTTGCTTCTTGAGCAATACTGATAACAAGTGGTGCAGTAATTAAGAATGCTACCTCATAAAACATTGACATTCCAAAAATCATTCCAATAATGAGAAGAGCAAACGATAAATATTTCCGTCCCATCTTTGCAACAATTGTATCCGCAATTTGCTGAGAAGCACCTGATTCAGTCATCAGTTCCCCGACAATTGCTCCAAAGATAACTATTAAGGCAAGAGTAGATAGAACTCCACCAATTCCCTTTTCAACTGTCGGAACAACCTTAGTAATTGGCATTCCTTCAGCAAAAGCTATGAAGAGTCCTGCTAAAAGCAGTGCGATAATATTATGAAGCTTAAGTCCAACAATTAAATAAACCAATAAGCCAATTCCAAGACCAATCCAGATTAGCGAAATTATATCGGCCGACATGGTTAATCACTACCTTCCCATCCTTTACTTATTTTCCTTTGTAATTGCTTCCCAAAGACCATTCAAATAAGTAATTCCAAGTGCGCGATCATATAATCCATATCCTGGACGACCTTCTTCGCCCCAAATGTCACGACCATGGTCTGGACGAATGTAACCATCAAAACCGGTGTCATATAAAGCTTTCATGATTTCATACATATCTAATGAACCTTCTGAAGATAAGTGTGCTGACTCATGAAAATCACCATTACCCATAAATTTAATATTACGAGCGTGGATAAATGGCACCCGGTCTTTCTTGACAAATTCTCTAATGATAGCGGGAACATCATTATTAGGATTTTCGCCAAGACTTCCTGTACAGATCGTAAAACCATTGTATTTTGATTCATGCATTTGTTCGATCTTTAGCATGTCTTCCCGATTCTTATAAATTCGCGGTAGACCAAATAATGGCATTGGCGGATCATCAGGGTGCATTGCCATCCGAACACCGTATTGTTCACATGTTGGAATAATCGCATCTAAGAAGTATTTAAGATTTTCACGCAACTTCTGTTCATCAACATCTTTGTAAGCTTCAAATAAGCGTTTAACTTCTGCTAGCCGTTCTGGTTCCCAACCTGGAAGAACATAACCATTAGAGTTCTTTTCTACAGATTTGATAATGTCTTCTGGTGATCCCTCAACGTATTTATGTTGAAATGCCATGTCCGTTGAGCCATCAGGAAGCGGATAATGAAGATCAGTCCGTACCCAGTCAAAAATTGGCATAAAGTTATAACAAATGACTTTGATTCCATAAGCTGCCAAATTCTTAATTGTTTCTTTGTAGTTTTCAATATACTTATCACGACTTGGCAATCCAATCTTTATATCATCATGAATATTAACTGATTCAATTACTTCAAGCTTTAATCCAGCATCTTCAACTTCTTTTTTTAACGCTGCTATCCGTTCTTTTGGCCAAACCTCACCAACAGGAATATCGAACAACGCTCCGACTACCTGTGTTGTTCCTGGAATCTGACGAATATCTGACAATTTAATTGAATCATTGCCATCGCCATACCAGCGAAATCCCATATTTTTCATTTCATAAATACCTTCTTCTATTAATACTTTCCTTTTTCTTCAACAGTTTGATGAATTGTCTCCCGAACTGCTCCTGGCTTTGTAATCATCTGTTTGAAGTAATCCTCAATTTTATTACCAAGGCCGATTTCATAAAGATCATTACCAAAAATTGACTTGTTACTTAAAATTGGCTGTAATTTTTCATGGACATCGCTTTCTGAATCACCGATCTTAATATCCTTAACGTACTCATGTAACTGGTCATATAACGGATCTGGACTTGGAGTAAAGACATTCCCATTATCATCAATTGCCATCAAGTAACGGCACCAGCCAGCAATAATCATTGGGATAAATTCAAGATTTGCCGGATCAAGTTTAGGATTCTCAACATAGTGCTGAATGGTTACTCCATAACGAATACCAACTTTTTGCGACGTATCTGATGCAATCCGCTGTGGTGTATCAGGGATATTTTTATTCGGTAACCGCTTAGTAATTAAAGTGCTGATAAATTCTTTGGGATTAATAATCTTTGGGTCCTTTACGACTGGTAAATCCTCACCGTAACCGAGATTTTTAATCATCTTTAGAAGGTCATCGTCCACTGCTTCATCAGCAATTGAATGAAAATCTAGCAGACAGCCAAAAATTGCTAGTGATGTGTGTAGCGGATTAAGACAAGCTGTAACCTTCATCTGATCAGCATCATTAACAGTTTCGCGGTCGGTCATAAATACACCAGCATCTTCAAGTTTTGGCCGTCCGTTTGGAAAACTGTCTTCAATTACGAGATAATGAGTTTCTTCGGTATTACCAAACGGTGCAATATTTGTATGCTTCTCAGTATGAACGATTGCCGCATCTTTAATCCCATCTTCAACCAACTCTTTCGATACTTTTTCGGACGGGTTCGGTGTAATTCGGTCAATCATACTCCACGGGAATGATACTTGCTTAGGGTCACTGAGGTACTCAAGGAATCCTTGGTCGGCGAAACCATTCTTCACCCAACCATTAGCGATAAGTTGGACTGCTTCTTCCAACCGCTTCCCATTTTGTGAGAAATTATCGGTACTGACCATGGCAATTGGTAATTTTCCTGCCTTATACCGTGATAGTAATAGATTGGTAATTATTCCCATGTTAGTAATCGCAGAATCTGGGTCATTATTAAGATCATGTTCAGCTCCCTTAGTCAAGTTGTCATTTATATCTTTTAAGGCATACCCTTTTTCCGTTATTGAAAATGTTGCTAATTGCAGTGTTGGCTTCTTAAAAATATCTTTTAGCTTTTCGAGGCCTGCTTTATTTTTACTATTGGCATAAATACTGTCAGTTACGCTTGCTACTAACTCCTTATCCAGGCCATCATTTTTCATCACAACTGATAAGAAACGATTATTATAAGGTTTATAGACTTCATTAATGACTTCATCGTCATAGGTGTCAGCAACAATAATTCCACTATCTAATTCGCCCTTATTAATTAAATCCTGAGCAATGACAGAATGAAAACATCTAAAGAGATTACCGCCACCAAAATGGACCCATACCGGATTCTCGTTAGTATGTTCAATTAATTTATCTTGCGCATACTTAGGAACCCGCACTCCAGCTTCTTCAAATGGTGTTGGATTGTTAAGATAGTCGTCAGTTAATTTCACCATTAACAGCGCTCCCTTTCAAAGTAATATACTAATATATCAGTTGGCTTTATAGTAAACGCTTTCAGTGGTTTTGTCAATATCTTTACAGAAATTGCTTTTTTATCACAAGAAACGTTATAATAAAAACACTAGAAAGGACGTTGTAGGAATGCCTAATTACTCACGAAATAACTTAACTGGACAGGCTTATGACATCATCTTAAAAAAGATTATTGATGCCGAATATGAACCTGGTCAGAAGATATCAGAAAAGAAAATCGAAGAAGACCTTCAGATTGGCCGAACTCCCGTTAGAGAAGCGTTACTTCAATTACGTCAAGAGCAGCTTATCAATGTAATCCCACAATCAGGCACTTATATTGCAAAGATTGATTTAAAAGACGTTTTAGATGCCCGTTTTGTTCGTGCTAGTGTCGAGCGGCGAATTATGCGAGAAGCTGCAACGCTGAAACTTAATGAAGAACAAATAGCTTATCTCGACCGAATTATTGAAAATGAAAAAAGAACTCGTGAAAGTGATGACTTCCCTGCCTTCTTAGACAGTGACGATGTCTTTCATGAGTACTTTTATAAACTTACCGATCACCAACGCGTATGGGATTGGCTAAAAAAGATTAATATTCAATTTAATCGTTTCCGGTTCTTACGGTTAAAAGTGCAAAAGCTTTCGTGGCAAGGATTGATTGAGGAACATATCGCAATTTATAAAGCTATTAAGACAAACGACGTTAACGAGGCGGACCGTTTGACAGCTAATCACATGCACCGAATGCTTGACGAAGAAGAGTCGCTTATTAAGTCTTTCCCAGATTATTTTGATAATATTGATTAGAAATAAAGCAGTAAGTATCCTTTCATAATGAAAAGATCTTGCTGCTTATTTTAACGATAATGAATTTTAAACCATACATTCCAAATCCATTGGAGATTTACTTTAGGCTTTGGAGTATTTTGTTTAATTTCATTTATTCCCGCCTAATTTGATGCCTGATACCACATATTCCATAGCCATTGCAAATTAATAATTGGACGACGTGAATTCTGTCTAATTTCATTTTCTACATCATTCAAATATCTATAAGCTTTTTTTTCATGTTTTAACTCTTTTTTTGTATCAATTAATTTTCCATCTCTGCTTAAAATAATATAGGAAACTTTCTTACCATTTTTCGGCTTATATTCCACTAATTCTGGCATTAGTCTAAAACTATCCCCTTTTTTTCCAGTTTTCTTAACTTCATTCAAAGTTGCTTCTCTCAAATCTTGATGAACTACTTGATAACTGGGAACATAGTTATCAGGTAAGTAATTATTTCCCAATAATGGTACAAATCTATAATACTTACTATTATTATTTTTCATATGGGTAGCATAATAGTAAGCATGGTAATGAAGATTAAATGGTATTTGCACTATAAAGGCTATTCCAAATATAATTAGCCATTTTTTCATCATCTCTTCCTCCTGAAGAATTTTTTAACTCTTGATCTAGTATTTTTAACAAATCTCGAAACTGATTTACGGGCTGAATTGTATCTTTTAGTTACAGTTCGCTTCACTGCACTATTAAATCGTTTAATCGGTCTTGGGGTATATTTCCGATACACTCTTTTAACAACGTTAACCGTTTTTTGATAAATCTGTCTCCCAGTTCTTATTGGGTGGGTAATAATACGTTTTGTCGCTGTATAAAGTCTAGCAGTTTGCTTCTTCACATAAGCTACCCCTACTCTGGCTTTTTGCACTACTTTCTTTATCGTTTTAGCTGGATGCATTATTGCTTGAGCTGCCATCTTAGCGCCTTCCTTTACAGTTCGCCAATTGCGCCATGCTAGTAATCCAGCGGTTGCGATACCCATTGTCGTAATAATTGCTTGACTAGTTATTACATTTAGTTTTGAACGTTCTACCATTCCTTTTTCCTGTTTATTTCTCGATTGATTTAACTTGTTAGTTTTAGAATTATAAATATCCTTTAACGTTTTGACTAATCCCTTTTTGGAAGTGGTGATCCGATAAACGTCAAGATCAGCATTTTTATCTTCTTTGCTCATTTTACTATCAACAACATAGTCCCCATAGTATCCATTCGCAAATAACCAGAATTGTCTACTAGACTAGTCCTCATTTAAATGAAATAAAAGCAGCAAGTATCTTCCTGTATATTGAAAGTCTTACTGCTTATTTTATCGGTAATGAATCTTAAACCATAAAATGGTATCTGAATAACAAATAATACAAGCAAAACAATTATTGTAATCCAGACTGCTTTCTTTTCCATTTATTCCCGCCTAATTTGATACCTGGTACCACATATTCCATAGCCATTGCAAGTTAATAATTGGACGACGTGAATGTTCTTTTAAGGTTTGGTTGAATCGGTTTAAGCTGGCATATGCTCTCTGTTTTGTATTATTTGGTAAATTTTCTAATTCTTTATCTGGCTCTGCTTTACCATCATTCAAAAACGTAATAACATAAAAATTATTTTGATATTTATTCGGATAATAATTAGCAAATTGTGAATTAATCTCAATTTTATCTTTGTGAGTCAGGACATTAGTTTTCATAACAACATTGTTCGTTGCTTCACGTAAATCAATATGATCTATTTTATATCCTGGTACGTAGTTCTGTGGTAGATAATTATTTCCCAATAATGGAGCAAATCGATAATACTGATTTTTATTATTCTTCATATGGGTTGCATAGTAGTAGGCATGGTAATGCAGATTAAATGGTATTTGAATAACAAAGATTATTCCCAATATAATTAGCCATTTTTTCATCGTCTCTTCCTCCTGAAGAATTTTTTAACTCTTGATCTAGTATTTTTTACGAATCTTGAAACTGATTTACGGGCTGAATTGTATCTTTTAGTTACAGTTCGCTTCACTGCACTATTAAATCGTTTAATCGGCCTTGGGGTATATTTCTTGTACGCTCTTTTAACAACGTTAACCGTTTTTTGATAAATCTGTCTCCCAGTTCTTATTGGGTGGGTAATAATACGTTTTGTCGCTGTATAAAGTCTAGCAGCTTGCTTCTTCACATAAGCTACCCCTGCTCTAGCTTTTTGTACTACTTTCCTTATCGTTTTAGCTGGATGCATTATAGCTTGAGCTGCCATTTTAGCTCCCTGCTTTACAGTTCGCCAATTCCGCCACGCTAGCAATCCGGCAGTCGCAATCCCCATGGTCGTAATAATTGCTTGACTAGTTATTACATTTAGCTTTGAACGTTCTACCATTCCTTTTTCCTGCTTATTTCGTAATTGATTTAATTTATTAGTTTTAGAATTATAAATATCCTTTAACGTTTCGACTAATCCCTTTTTGGAAGTGGTGATCCGATAAACATCAAGATCAGCATTTTTATCTTCTTTGCTTATTTTACTATCAACAACATAGTCCCCATAGTATCCATTCGCAAACAACCATTGCTCCTGATTTTTAGGTAAACCATGTTCACTTGTGAGTTCTTTACCAGTTATCATCCTGAACAGTCTCTCTCTAATTTGATCTGGGAACGTAGCAATAAAATGACTATTTTGAACATTCTTATCTGGATCCATTGAACTAGCCGCAGTTATTGCTAAGTGCGAGAGGTCAACCTTATGCATTTGACTTTGAGAATTTATTATTCTGTAAAACTCATCCGCCTTATTCTTCCCAGTCATTTTCTTTAATCGTTTATAATTATAATTACTAACATTTGATGTATACTTCTGTGGCCTCGATGGAGAATAATTAACCCCAGCTATATAGTATAACTGTTCCAAATTCCTTTGCTGTTGATTTAACCCTCTTCTTTTTCCATCTTTATCAATTACTTTTAATACGTCAAAGAATACTTTTTGCTGATGCTTATTTAATCCCGTATTTTTCTCGAACCAATCGCTTTGCTTTTTCTTTTGAACTTGCTTGTTGACATGTTTCGTTGGATTATAAAGCTTAACGTTAACTGCTGGTAATTTAGGAACTGGACGAGCTGCAATTGGGCGGGCTTGGACTTGAACAGCTGACCGATATACTGGACGAGTGATTGCTTGCGGACGTGCCACATTTCTGACGATCGTTGGTTGCGTCCGAATTGCTGGTGTCGGCCGACGAGTCGTTGCCAGTCGGACTACCCGTACAGGAACAGGTGAGCGCCTCAATGGTAGCTGCAGATTGTAGTTAGTACTGACAGGACGGTTAATCCGGTGGTATACAAAGGTTACCTTACCAGCCTTTTCTATTGTTAATTCTTGTTGCGCTGGTGCAGTATAGCCATCAATCACATCTGGCTCTAAGGATAAGTTTTCACCATACCTAGCAGTAATTATTTCTGGACTTTGTAATGATCGCCCATCTTGATCCACAAATTCTACTTGAATGGGTAATTCTTGTCTGGTATAGACAAATTTAACAGTTGTAGCTCCCGTTACTCGGACTGTCTGTAACACTGGGGTTAGGTAACCAGTAATTTCACTCGGTTGCAGAGTAATTTCAGTATCATATAGTGCTGATAATTGTTTGTTTTCATTTAGCAAGTTACCTTCTTCGTCGACATACTGCACTGTAATCGGGAAGGCTTTCCGAGTATAAACTAAACGGATTGTTTGATTAGTCGTTACCTCAACCGTCTTAGCTTCAGGTGTGTTAAAACCAGTAATTTGTACAGGCTGCAAGGTAATCCAGCTACCATAGCTACTAGTAATTTCTTGTGGCTCACTCAAAGAGTTACCTTGTTCGTCAACATACTCTACTTTCGTTTGTAACTGTTGTTTACTGTAAATAAACTTAATTGTATCATTTTGACTTACAACTATGCTTTGATCTGTTGGCAATTGGTATCCTTCAACTGCGACTGGTTTTAATTGAACCAACGCTCCTTTAACTGCGGTTAGTTCTTGTTGAGTACTCAAACTATTTCCCTGCTCATCAAGGTATTCGACCGTTAAACGATACTCTGGTAGGTATTGATAGATAATTTCTTCTTCATCCGGTGAAATAATATTAGTTTTCGTATCTACTAGTTGATAGCCATTAATTGATGGTGCTACAGGAACCTGAGGAAAATCATTTGTTCCTGTAGCGTTAGTTGGTGATTGAATCTCTTTTCCCTCATCATCAATATATTTCACGGTCATATGAGTTTGGCGATTAATCACCAGTTTAGTTTGTAGAGCTGAGCCGAATAAGTCATATCGCACACCCGTGGCGAACTTATAAATATCATCATTAGCTGGTGCCGGTGCAAAGAAAGTATAGTTGAACTTACTAAGGTAGGCTACTCCCAAGTATCCGCCGTATGGCAACCCATTTGCCCCATTTAAGTCAGCACCATAATGATAAGGTCCCGTATGACTGCCATCATAAATTACGCCATCTTTAATACTTAAATTAGTTTCTTTAGGAATAATTACTGCAAAATTTGCCAAATCGGTAGCTACCCCTTGTCCCACATCAATATCGGTCGTAATAAAGGATACAAGAACTGGTTGCTCTGTAAAAGTATCATGACGGACAATCTGATATTTAATATCGATATAATTAGCCCCATTATATAGAGCAACAATCGAGTTGTTACTTGATCCTTTGATATATTGTTCGCCTGTGAAAGCTAGTCCTTTAACACGTCCATCCTTGCCAAAACCAGAGTAAGCCATCCAGTCGTCTTTATCACTATCTTCAACCGTGTAAATTAAATCCAATTTAGTTCCGGCAAGAGTTTGACCAATATTGGTAATCCGACCTGAATCGCCGTTATTAAATGTATAAGCTGTTACTGGTTCTGTCGGATTATTTTGTCCCCAATAACGCGAATTGTTAATAGTTCCGGTAGCTGCTCCCTTAATTGGCTGGACTTCTGTTTCATCAGTCCAGCCTAAGCCGTCTTTAGTTAATAAGTTGTCATTGGTGAAATGATCCGTTTTTACGGTTACTGTTTTCCGTGCCTACAGTATCAGTATTCGGTTCTCCACTAACCTGAACATTGATAACTTTGGGTGCTTGTGGATCTTATTGCTTATCAGCTTGAGTAACTGGTGTTAAAGTCTGCGATGTTGTAACGTCTGCACTAATCGCCTGATTGTACAATGTAAGTCCCGCCAACACTGAGGTACTAATAAGTATCTTACTTTTCATTTTGGTCATAGCTAAGATTCCTCTCGGTTTTAGTTGTGGCTAAAATATCAATCGATAAATTTTCCAAATAAAGATTATAAAGAATTTCAAAAATAGTGTAAATAGTTTTGTGAAAATATTAATTTAAAAAAGGCAACAAGTAATAACCTAAAATAGATAATTACTTGTTGCCTTAGTTATTCTAAAAATATTTTTCTTTTACCTTGCAACCCTTGTACCGGCGCCACCTTGCATAACTGCTTCAACATCCTCTTTAGTAGAGATATTCAGGTCGCCAAGAACAGTTAGCTTAAGCACACTCGCCGCAATTGCATAGTCAATCGTTTCTTGTGGGTCATGATCATTCAAAATCCCGTGCATTAATCCTGCACCAAAGGCATCCCCACCAGCAACACCTTCAAGAACATCAATCTTATATGCTGGGCTTTCATAAATCTGTCCATCTTTTAACATCAAAGCCATCCACGTCGACTTATCAACCGATTGAATGTTTCTTAATACACTTGCAACAACCTTCACATTGGGGTACTGCTTAACAATTTCTTTCATTCCATGAATAAAGGTGTCTTTTTGATCAATTCCACGAGCCATGTCGCCATCAAAAGCATAAATGCCGAGACTTTGTTCAAAATCTTCGTCATTTACTAAGCAAACAGTAAGATACGGCATTATTTTCCGCATATATGCTTGTGCTTCTGCTGGGGTCCAAAGCTTACCCCTGAAGTTTAAATCACAGGCTACTTTAATTCCATGTTCTTTGCAATATTCGCAAGCCGTTAAAATTGTCTTACGCATTTCATCAGAGAGGGCTGCTGTGATCCCACTGAAGTAAAAATAATCTGCGCCCTTTAGCAATGTCGCCCAATCATATTCGTCAGCCTTTGACGTTGCAAAAGAACTGCCCGCTCGATCATAGGTAACCTTGGTTGAACGTACACTAGCCCCTTTTTCAAAAAAGTAAATTCCAAGACGTGGGCCACCATATTGCAGTAATGAGGTGTCCACACCATATTCACGTAATTTATCAGTGGCAGCTTTTCCTAATACATTTTCAGGGAACTTTGATGCAAAAGCTACTTGGTCGCCAAATAAACTTAATGAAACCGCAACATTAGCTTCCGAACCACCATAATTTGCATCGAACCTGTCTGCTTGCAGCATCCGTTTCTTGTCGGTTGGTTTGAGCCGCATCATCATTTCGCCAAAAGTTACAATTTTACTCATCACATATCACCCCTTTTACTATTCAGTAACACCAGTCTTGAAAATTGCGATACCGTGAACATTATATTTTTCATTATTAGTTTTTTTACCACTTGCGACATCAATGATAAATTGGATAAATTCATCCGCCAAATCATCCATTGATTCATTCATTAATCGTCCTGCGTCAAAATCAATCCACCGTGGTTTTAAGTTAGCAATATAAGAATTAGAAGATACTTTTACTGTTGGGACATAAGTAGCAAATGGTGTTCCCCGTCCAGTCGTAAATAGAACCATTTGACAGTCCGCCGATGCTTCGGCTGAAGAAGAAACGAGGTCGTTGCCGGGTGCCTGCAATAGGTTTAATCCCCTTGTCTTCAACTTATCACCATATTGCAGGACATCATTAACTGCTGATGAGCCTGATTTTTGTGTGCATCCCAATGACTTATCTTTAAGTGTAGAAATTCCGCCAGCTTTATTACCTGGTGAAGGATTTTCATAGATTGGCTGGTGAAAACTCTCAAAGTAGGCCTTGAAGTTATTAATCAGATTCACAATCTTGTCAAACGTCTCTTTATTCTGCGCTCGTGACATTAAAATCTGTTCTGCCCCAAACATTTCTGGTACTTCTGATAAAACGGTTGTTCCTCCCTGAGCATCAACAAAATCAGAGAGTCGTCCTAGCAATGGATTAGCAGTAACACCAGATAAACCGTCTGAACCGCCGCACTTCAAGCCGATTTTTAATTCGCTAAGTGGCTGCGGTGTTCGCTGATCGTCTGCTACCACGTTATTTAATTCTTCCAGCATCGCCAATCCATCAGTAAGTTCATCATCGCTATCAGCAGATGAAAGGAACTTGATTCGTTGGGTATTAATCGGTCCGTCTGCTTCAACTAGTGCCTGTTTCATTTTTTCTAATTCACTATCATCGGCACAATCTAATCCGCAAATAAGTACCGCACCAGCATTGGGTTGGCGGGCAGCATCAACAAGAATCTTACGAGCATGTTCATAATTATCTTCAGGCGTGTCAAAACCGTATGTGTGCTTTAACGGAATTACATTATCAAAATTACCATTATCAGGGTGTAAGGCTTTAAACTGCTCAACTAGCGGATCAAGGGTTTCGCTAATAGAACCTACAACCGGAATAATATATAAATCATTCCGAATGCCAACCTTACCATTCGGGCGCTTATAGCCCATAAAAGTCCGTTTATCTTTTTTTACTTTAGACTCTATTTCAATTGGATTATAGTGATACTGTAATTCACCGGATAAATTGGTTGCAATATTGTGAACGTGAACATGACTGCCACGCTTAATAGGTTCTGTTGCATGACCAATCGGATACCCGTATTTAATAATGTCTTCACCTTCAGCAATATTTTCAAGGGCAATCTTATGACCACGAGTAATATCTTCTAAAACGATTACGTCTCCATGCAGTTTTGTCTTCAGAACAGACCCTTTTTTGATGTCTTGGAGAGCAACGGCGACAGTGTCATGATCGTTCAGAATAATGAAATTGTTCACTAGTATCAAGCTCCTTTTTTATTGAAGCAAAGGTTATTTGTTACTTTGCTTCTTGTTGAATCCGTTCAAACTCTGCATGAAACTTTTGTGCGTTTTCCTTTACTTTAGAGTAATCACCATCGGCACCAGGACCAACTAAACTACCACCAGCACCAACAACAAATGCACCAGCCTTAAACCATTCAGCCATATTGTCCAGAGAAACGCCGCCACTAGGCATAATATTTGCTTGAGGGAATGGTCCTTGCAGTTCTGGAATCATCTTTTGGGTAGCAATTGCACCAGGAAAGATCTTAATAACATCAGCACCGGTACTTAGTGCTTTTTGAACTTCGCTTGGTGTAAAGCAGCCGGGCATATACGGAACGCAGTAGAGGTTACATAATTCTGCAACTTCTTCATTATAAGAAGGACTAACGATAAATTTTGCGCCGGCAATCATTGCCATTCGCGCCGTTGATGGGTCAAGAACAGTCCCCGCGCCAACGACTACCGATGGATCATCAGCATATTCTTCGCTTAAACGTTTGATCGTAACGTCAGCATTTGGCGAGGTGAAAGCTAATTCAATTGCCTTAACGCCCCCTTCAATACTTGCTTTTGAAATCTTGTAAGAATTTTCTTCGCTACGACCACGAACGACCGCTACAACACCTGCATTTTTGACGGCTTCTAATGCTTCAAATTTTGGTAACATAATTAAATAATCTCCTTTTTATGATAAATGAATTTCATATTGATATACTTGTGAACTACTTGGCTGCAAGAACAAATTGCCTTCTTTATCTAGCCAATCAACTGGGGCACCAAGTACATCAGGTAAGCCATTAAATGGTTCAATACATAGGAATGAACAATCTTCATCTTCTTTTGTCCATAAGCAAATATTATTAAACTGGTCAACATCTAATTGAATTTGGTGACTAGTTAGGGGTGAGAAGAGGCGAACACTTTTGACTCCTGAATTAGTAATGATTCGCAATCCTGGTTTAAACGTTTCATAGTTAAGTTCAAATAGGTTACCGTTTGAATTAGTTAACGATTCCTCTTTCCCCGTCCGATATGGAGCAGGTGTTTTTACAATTTCATAAACATTTAACGGATCTTCTGTACCATTAAATTCCACTCGGTAATTATCAAACTTACCAACACCATTAATTGGTACATTAAATGCGGGGTGAGAGCCAAGTGAAAATGGCATGACCTCCTCCGAATGATTACTAACATCGAAACTAAGCGAAAGACCCGTGCTAAGGAGCGTAAACGTAATCTTTAGTTCAAAATCAAATGGATACATTTCTTTAGTTTTATCATCCGCACGAAGACCTAAAGTAAGAATATTAGGCTCATGTGAAATAACCGAAAAGTCTTCATCTGCCACGAAACCATGTTGCGGCATAGAATAAGTATGCCCATTCAATACATATTCGTCTTTATTCGAGCGTCCAATTGCCGGAAAGAGAACTGGAGCATGTTTCCCCCATTCTTTTCCATTCCAAATATAGTCGAAATCAGCCGTTTTATTAATGAGGTGGGTTAATTGTGCACCATGTTCATCAATCTCAGCCCGAAATTCTTTATTTTCAATAACCTGCATTTTGATCCCCCGCTTATTCGGTGACACCAATCTTGAAAATAGCCAACCCATGAAGCCCGGCTTTTTCATTACTTGTCCTGGTACCATTAGCAACATCAATAATATAGTTAATAAATCTTTCAATCCCCGTTGGATCATTTACGGCTTTCTCACCATCAAAATCAATCCAGCGGTTCTTCTTTTCTGCAAGCGCTGAATTAGAAGAAACCTTAATTGTCGGGACATAGGTTGAATATGGCGTCCCTTTACCTGTGCTGACAATAACCATTTGACAGTCAGCAGACGCTTCTGCCGAAGAATCGATAAGGTCATTATCAGGGCTTTCAATTAGGTTAATCCCGTTCCTTGTTAATTTATGCCCATACGGTAAAGCGTCATTCACTTCACCATTACCAGCAAGGCGAAGGGTCATTAACGCTCGTTCTTCAGCAGTTGAAATACCAATTTTATCTTCTGCATCACTTGGTACTTTGTTCATTTGAGCATCAAAATGAGCATAATAATGCTTAAAGTTATCAAAAACTTTAGTCACATGCTCGGCAGCTTCTCCATCCGATGCACGCACAATGATTTCCTGCTCTGCTCCAGACAGCAAAGGAATCCCGGTTAATGCAACCGTCCCGTCATTAGCAGTAATATAGCTAGCCGCATCAGCAATTAAGCGGTCAGCGGTAATTGCACTTAGCCCATCAGGACGAACATTTTGCAATCCTACTTTCAGTTCGCTCAATGGTACCGGCGTCCGCTTATCATTAGCTGCTACCGTATTTAACTCCTCTAGTAGCTGCTGAGCATTCGCAAATTCATCTTTTACTTCCTGGGCAACAAGGAATTTCATTCTTTGGCTGTCAATTCCTGCCATTTTTTCAATTTCAGCTTTCATTCCGTCCATTTGGTTGTTCTCACAGCCAAGGCCAAATACTAGTACACCACCAACATTAGGATGTAAAGCCGCGTCACAAAGAATATGACGAGTTTGTTCAAAATCATCACCTAGTTGCGAACAACCATATGGGTGCTTAAGCAAAATGATATTATCGAATGCTCCATTATCAGGATGTTTTGCTTTAAACTGTTGCACCATCACATCCATTAAAGGCGTAATACAACCAACTGTTGGCACAATATAGAGGTCATTGCGGATTCCAACTTTGCCATTTTGCCGACGATAACCCATAAAAGTTTTTTGATCTATATCGGGAAAATCAACTTTTATGTTGGGGATCTTAATTTCGTTATTATTTTGGTTTGTTACAAGATTTTGTTTACTAATCATTGCACCAGCAGTCACGCTTGATGTTAAGTGCCCAATCGGTTGCCCGAATTTAATAATATCAGTCCCGCTATTTAAATCAGTCAGCGCAATCTTATTGCCAACGGGGATATTATCACTGATAACAATCTTTTTGCCATTAACTTCAACGGCTGTTTGTGCAGGAAGATCAACGGTCGCAACGGCCACGTTATCATTAGGGTTTAAGATAAGTAGCTTTTCCATAAAACTTACTCCTCCACGTTAATTTCTTGAACGATCTCACGTGTTCCCTTTTTGCCAATTTCGTTATAATACTTGGTTACTAAGTCCTCGAGTCCGGGAATCTTAGTTAAATCTTCACCCCAGAAATCAGGATTAGAAAGAGCCGCATGAATGTAATCATCTGTACCCTTAATCTTTGCAAAACCATCAACAATATCAGCGGTGTCGTTAATCTCAAATTCAGATTTGCCGTTATAGATCCAAAGGTAAGCTGCTAGGGCAAGGGTCATCCGTTTAGGAAGCTTGCCATATTTTTCATAATAGCGCTTGTAATTTGGTAATAACCGTGCACGGTACTTTGAAATACTATTGAGGGCCAAAGCGCTTAATTGGTGCTTAACATATGGGTTTTCAAACCGTTCTTGAATTCCCTTAGCGTAACTTTCCAATTCTTCTTTTGGCAACGGTACAACAGGAATAATTTCTTTATGCATTTCATCATCAATAAACTTATAAAAGTCCTTATCAGCCATTACCTGTCCGACTGTTTGCAGACCGGCTAAACGGCCTATTGGCGACATCGTGGTATGAGGTCCGTTAAGAATTGATACTTTCCGATTACGGTATGGTTGCATATCGTCAGTTACGACAAGGTTAATGCCTGCTTCTTTAAGCGGTAATACTTTTTCGATATCCTTATCGCCTTCAATTACAAAGATTAAAAATGGTTCTGTTTTTACCATGTTCTGGTCTTTATAGCCCCATTCCTGTTCAAGGTCTGCTGCTCGATCACGTGGATAACCTGGTACAATGCGATCAACTAATGTGGAATAGAATTTATTATCTTTGTTAATCCAGTCAACAAAGTCTTGTCCTAAATTCCAAAGATCCGCATATTGTAAAATAGTCTTCTTCAATGTATCACCGTTATGGTTGATTAATTCACACGGGATAATATGAAATCCCTTCTTGCCAAGTTCAAATCGATGGTAAAGTAAAGCAGTTAGTTTAGCAGGATATGAACTCTTTTCACCATTTTTAATTTTCTCAAGAGTATCGTTTTTATCAAAAGCGATTCCTGCCTCGGTCGTGTTAGAAAAGATAACTTCAATATTGTCATCTTCAGCTAAGGCCATGTACTTATCATATTCGGTGTAAGGATTAACAGTTCCATTAACCGATTCAATAATTTCATGACTTTGGATTTTCTTGCCATCTAAAATTCCTTCAAGCAATACTGTATACAAGTCATCTTGTTCATCAAGATCTTTTACCCGACCAGTCGGCAATGGTTGGACAATTTGTACCCCGCCTTTAAATAGACCTTGCTTATTCATTTGCTGAATTTGCCAATCAATGAATGCACGTAAGAAATTTCCTTCACCGAACTGAATAACCTTATTTGGATATTGTGGCAACTTACGAAAACTATTATTTAGACTCTCCATCCTAAAAACCTCCAAATCAAATTAACTACTGTGCGCCCGGTTTGATTTGCTAAATTTAACCGCATCTGTGAGAGGATGATGTGCAATAACTTGCAAACTAAGCCGATATATTGAATACGTAGTCATATGTGCAACTACAGCAATTAATGAATGCGCTATCAATCTATTTGTATTATAAAATGTTAACGTGAAAATTTCAATAGGATTAAATAGATTGTTTAGGATTGATCAAGTCATTTTAAAATTAAGAGACCAACACAAACTGCCGGTCTGCTAACGGTTTGCATTACTTATTCATTTGATAGTCAACTGTTTCCTTATTCTTTGTTACAATATTTGTCATCTGGTAACTTAGATTATGACTATTCATATTTTGCTTGCTAGTATAAATTGAACTGGCACTAACACCACCTGCTAAAAGAATACTAGCAATAATAACAACAATAATGCTTTTAATTAGGTTCATTAAAAGTCTCTCCTCTCACTCTTTTTAATTTTCATGTTCACGTGAACAAGAGATTAGCCAAACAGTATTTTACTACAACTTTACTGAGATGCAAGGAGAGTAATTGAAAAGACCTTTTAGCAGTCATACTGACAAATGTTTGTAAAAACAATATGCCAGCTGGCTGGAGTACCATCTTCTTCCATTTATTAGTAACTGATGTATTAGTATATTAGAATTGTAATCGCTTTTAACTAATTAGTCAATATCAACTAACCTTGAAAATATAAAAAACGGCCACTAAATAGCCGCTTTAAGTTACTAATTAAATCTTAAGAAATATTCACGCAATAGGTCCCGCATGGTTAACACTACTGCCCTGGCCATTCGTTCTTCCGCATCACTACCGATCATTGCAAAAGATAGGTTAATCTGTCCGCAATAAGTGCTAATTGCCACTTGAAACATTGGGTATTTCCGATATGTTCCCAGCATTGAAAAATCTGTAATTGCACAATCAGCAAAAGTAAAGCGTTGCGGATCAATAATACCAAAATTTGTATATGAAATATTGCGAACATGATAATTATCCTCCACAATCTGCTGTAGTTCAGCAAGCGGATACTGGTCATACTTATCAATTAATTCTTTAATTGACTGAAAGCATTGAAATTTCTGCTTGTTGTTTGCCATTGTTTGATGGACTGCCTTGACGACCGTTTCAAATGGTTGTCGCAAATCTGATTTGATTGCAATATTATACCGTGAAGTATGATTAGCAATTCGTAGCTGTTCAGCTCCTGGAATAAATTGCCGCATATCAGTGGGACATGCTAAAGCTATTTCATCAGTGTCGGCATAACGCTGAACTGCCTGCCCAAACGCAGCCATAAAGAGGTCATTTAACGTTACGTGCTTATGATGAGCGGCTTGACACAATTGCTTTGTTTCGTCTTTGCTTAATCTAACTGTTAGCGTTCTTCGCTTTTTTCCTTGACCATCAGCGAGAGCAGGCATTGTTAATGGCTTTGCAGGGTGATCTACCTGCCGATTAGTCTTAACCGGATGTTCTTTAAGCAATTGTCGTAACCAATCAATATCCTGATGGTTCACCTCATCAATTTTTTCTGTATTATATGCTGATGCCAATAAATATAAAAACTGTTTACCACCGGCTCCATCGGTCAAAATATGGCTAAGGTAAATAGTAATCTTATAACCGTCTTTTGCTTCATTTAAATAAATTCGTAATTGAGGGTCTGCAAACAAATCCCAGCGTTCACTGTCAATATCGGGATCAAGTCCCATAAATAAGACCCCTTCCAAATCATCGGTTACCGGAATAAATGAATTATCTTCAAGCACATACTTTGAAAAAAGCTCTGGAACAACCTCATTGCATTGTATTATTGCTTTTTTAAAGCGCTCCACATCAAATTGATCATCAACCGAAAAGCTGATTCGGATAAGCGGATATAATTCTTTTAGTCCGATTGTATGCAAAATGTTTAATGGCTCGCCTGGATATTTCATTATCAGATTTCTCCTTTACCAAAAAGGAGTCATGACCTCTCTGCCATCACTCCTCGTATTACTTAAATTTTAATATTGAAATGGATTTTCATGCTTAGTAAATAATTCGTCAGGAGTGGCATCATTAAAGAAGCCAAAGTATTCATAAGCATTGTTGTAAGCAATATCTTGGACAATCTTACCAAGGTATTCTTTATCTTCAGGTGCCCGCCCTTGTTCAACCAAGCTACCAATAAAGTTACATAATACCCGTCGGAAGTACTCATGACGTGGGTATGAAAGAAAACTCCGCGAATCGGTTAGCATCCCGACAAAGTTTGGCAAAAGGCTTTGTTGAGCAAAATCACGTAGCTGCGTAGTCATTCCCTCAGCAGTATCATTGAACCACCAAGCAGCACCTAATTGCATCCGTTGCTTACCACCTTCAAGGAAGCAGCCCATTAATGTAACTAGCTGCATCCAGTCATTTGGATTTAATGAGTAGAAGATGGTCTTTGGAATATCATTTGTATCACGCATCTTAGTGTAAAGCTTTTGCATATGAGAAACAATATCGGGTTGAGTTCCCATTGCATCATAACCAGTGTCTTGACCAAGCTGTTCAAACATTGGGTGATTAAGATCCCGAATTGAATTAATGTGGAATTGCATTGTCCAATTGTATTTAGTATTTAACTTCATCATTTCTTCAAGGAACATCGTAAGCCATTTATCATATTCAATTCCTGTCACTTCTTCATTTGCTTCTGCCTTCTTCATAATGGCATCAAGTTCATCATCAGTAGCTTCTGCATAATGGTAAGTAAGAAGTGAATGGTCAGAGAGACGACCACCCATATCATTGAAGTATTGGAAACGTTGATCCATTGCCTTGATCAAATCACGGAAAGAGTTAATTTCGACACCGGAAACTTTACCTAGCTTCTTAAGGTATTCGGCAAAAGTTGGCTTATTAATTTGAATTAGATTGTCAGGCCGCATTGCTGGTAATGTTCTAAAACCGTTTTCCCGTTCATCTTTCTTCAACAGTTTATGATAATGAAGGTCTGATGCCGGATCATCGGTTGTGCAGACAGCCTTAACATTGGAAAGCTTAATCAGGTTACGTGGTTTAAAATCATCCGTTTGAAGGAGGGCATTAGCTTTCTTCCAAACTTCTGGAGCATTCTTCCGTGTCAAGGGTTTATCGATCCCGAAGAAACGCCGTAACTCAAGATGGGTCCATTCATAAACCGGATTACCAACAGCTTTTTCAATCGTTCCTGCCCATGCTAAGAACTTTTCGTAATCATCAGCGTCTCCAGTAATTAATTCTTCCGGTACACCATTTGCCCGCATCAAGCGCCACTTGTAATGGTCGCCATAGTGATCTTCGTTGATCCACACCCTAGTAATGTTTGCATAATTTTTGTTCTCATAAATCTCTTCTGGGTTCAGATGACAGTGAAAGTCAATGATTGGCATATCTTTAGCATAGTCAAAGAATAACTTTTTACCCCATTCGTTAGTTAGTAAGAAATCTCTATCAAGTAATGTCATGATTATTCCTCCTATAATCTTTATCTTACATCAAAACCAATCAGTTTAGTCCTTAACGTCTTCATCACCAATGACACCGTGCTCCCACTTACCATTATCAAGGTCGGTCGCAATTTGTTTAAATTTCTTATCACTAATCTTGTATAAGAAACCAATAATAATTGCAGCCATGATCAAACAAAAGCCAGGATAAAGGGTCATTGCGGCCTTGATTCCTTGCAATGTACGGG
The DNA here is from genome assembly GCF_014145555.1 of Limosilactobacillus albertensis. Classification (NCBI taxonomy): domain Bacteria; kingdom Bacillati; phylum Bacillota; class Bacilli; order Lactobacillales; family Lactobacillaceae; genus Limosilactobacillus; species Limosilactobacillus albertensis. The sequence continues at coordinate 46,404 of NZ_JACIVD010000061.1, read as the reverse complement.
CAGTCTGATGAGCATTAGCAACATAACCGGTAACTGCTAATACACCAGCACTAACCAGCGCGGCAATTGATTGCGCAATCTTTCGCGAGAAGTTAAAGGCAGCGTATGTAATACCTTCCTTCCGCATTCCAGTGTGCCATTCACCGTAATCAATGGCGTTAGAAACCATAGCCCATGTAATCCCGTTTGGAATAGCCAAAGCAGTATAACCAATTGTTACGAGCACAATAAAAGTGATTACATTGCTTGGTAAGAAGAAGTTTAAGATATTAGCAATTGCACCAACAACAAATGACCACATTGCAGTTCGCTTTTGGCCAAAACGTTTAGTCAATGCTGGAATCATGAATACCCCAACAATTGAGCAACCCATCATTACAGCATTGATAACTGGCTGTAACCCAATGTTTCCTAAATTATATTGAGCATAAAAGACCATCATTTGATTATTCGTATTCATGGCTGAAATCGTGAACAATGTCATCAAAATTAACGCCCCAAGCGGTCCGTTAGTAAAGACAACTTTAATATAGTCCTTAAATCCTTCACGCTTAGCATTTTTATCACGGTGAACCTTAACATTTTCTTTTGTTCCAAAATAACAAACCGCAAACATAGCAACACCAATGACAGCAAACACAGCAGCTGCAAAGAAGTAACCATGAAGCTGGTCCTTACTGCTCATTCCACCGCCGACAAGCTCCATTAATGGAATAAACGCAACCCCAGCAATAAATTGGGCACCAACAGAACCAACTTGACGAGTAGTTGCCATAAAGCTTCGATCTTGCGGGTTCCGCGACATAACCGATGCTAGTGACCCATATGGATCGTTAGTAAATGAGTACACAACGCCCCAAATCATATAAACAGCATAAGCGTAGATAATCTTTTGTGTTGTTGTTAACCCCATTGGCATCGTAAACGTGATAACTGTCATAATACCAAGAATAATTGCTGAAATCATCATTACTGGACGGAACTTTCCCCGTTTACCAATGTTTTTCCGCCCATCAACAAAGGAACCAGCAATCGGATCCATGAAGGCATCAAAAATCTTAGTAAAAGCGAAAATTCCTGCAACTGCACCAGCACCAATTCCAGCTGCATCAATCCAGAATTTTGTCAAATAAGCTTGACCCAAATCAAACATAAAACCATTTCCAAAATCACCAAAGCCATAAAAAATCTTTTGATGAGTAGGAATCTTTTTATTAAAGTTATCCGTTTTCGTTACCGTGGTATCTTTCGCTGATCCATTTCCAGTATTGTCTTTAACAGATGTGGTATCCAACGGTATGACCTCCCTTAATATCTAAAGAGCAAGAAAACGCACACGTGAACATTTATCTATAAAATTAAAAGTTGCTCTTTCACAACTTCTTAACAGTAACTACTGTGAATGATTGCAATCGCTAAGGATAGTTCTATCATTTCATTTGATTGAAAGCGATTTCCTTAACAATTGTATAATACCACATATTTTTGAAAACGTTAACAATTTTTGTGAAAAAAATAACTAATTTATTTTTTTCACTGATTCCCGAACGACTAAAGAAGGTTTTATATTCATTGCTTGAACTGTTTCTGGACTTTCATTATTAATTAGGCTATTTAATGTTTTAATTCCATTGTTAGTAATTTCACGCACCGGCTTTCGAATGGTCGTTAGTCGCGGAATACAGTAATTTGAATATGCACTATCGTCAAATCCCATAAACGAAATTTGTTCTGGAATACTAAAGCCGTAATCTTCGCAAGCGCGCATTGCCCCCATTGCCATGTCATCATTTGACACAAACATACAAGTAGGAAGGTCACCGGAATTTAAGATTTTCTCCATTGCATTATAGCCGGACTGCACACTGTAATCACCAGTTGCAACCCAGTTATCATTACGAGTAATATTATGCTTTTGTAATGTATCCAGAAAACCCGCTAACCGATTTTGAGAGGACGTAAACTCCTCTTTACCGGAAATAATCCCTAGCTTGCGATGCCCCATTCGCAACAAGTATTCAATTGCCGTAACGGTTCCTGAATAATCATCAGAGGCATAGTTAAAAAGATCATCACGATCAATTTTTCTATTCAAGACTACTACCGGTTTTCCCGTTTTTGCTAACTGGTCAATATATAGGTCATCACTCACAGACTGACTGACAACTAACGCCCCATCAAATCGTAAATTAATTGATTGATTTGCCTGACGCAATCCGGCAAAACTATCTACTGCTATCTCATACCCAGCTGGTAACATTTCTTTTATTTGATGGAGCATTTCTGACATGAAGCTAGGAGATGTCCCACTATTTAGATCAGTAAAGTAAACGGCGATAATGAACGATCGATGCTCAACTAACGCCTTAGCATTTAAGTTAGGCGAATAATTTAGTCTTTCTGCAATATCCCTGATTTCCTTTTTAGTTTTCTCTTTAACCAAAGGACTATCATTTAAGGCTCGTGATACGGTGGTGTGAGAAACATTTGCAATCTTTGCAATTGTTTTTATCGTAACTTTATCGTTCATTAGATACTAATCTCCTTCAACCAAATGATTCGTTAGTGTAAATAATAGCAAAGACTGACGTAAGTAATCAATAATAACGACCAATTTTTATAGGATAATTTCAGTAGCACCATAATGTTCACGTGAATATAATTTATAAATATTAAAGACTAATATTAAAATATCTTTGTAATGAATCAATTAATTTGTCTTCAACAGAATCAGAAATCAATGTCCATTGTTGACATACCATCTTACCATTAGGCTGATAGACCCTGAAATCGGCTTTTTTCACTGAGACAGGATCATTCCCCCAATAATGCCAGCCCTTTTTAAGCAGATTTGACGACATCTTACAACTAATAAAATAAGCTTTGGCAAATTCTCGCCATGGCCGCCCTAAATAATTGGCTTGTTGGTTTCCTTTACTATTAATCATGCAATGGTAGAATATAAAGCCATACTTTCTACCATGATTAGTACAAGGCGCACAGATATAACTCTCACCCTCATTACTAAAAACACTATTTATCTTGCAGTTAAAAAAGAGTGCACTTCCTCCACCAAAAATGTAATCAATATTTCCCTGAACAGTACATCTGCGAAAAACATATCTAGCTTTTTTTAACTGGTGGTTCTTTACTGGGGTGCTGGTAATTGTTTTATCTCTATTCACTTGAATTACTGGACCTAAGCATAAAGTATCTTGGTAAGAAAGCATTATACAATCGTTCAAGTAAAACTTATCGCCATTTAAATATAATGCGATGCTTTGACCAACCTTATCACCCAAACCAGCATTATTAATAATAATCAAATTAGTTATTTCAATATTTTCTCCTTCACATAAAAAAGTAGCTGTATGAAATGTTTGATTATGTCCTATCTGCTTAGCTCCCAAACTGTTACTAATAACGACTATTCCCTGGCCTAAGATTTTAATATTACGTCCAATGACATGAACACGCTGGTTATAAATGCCTGCATGAATGATAATAACTGTTTTTTCAACTGCTTCAATGTCTTTTTGGTACTTATCTAAAACACTTTGAATGTTTTGATTAGGAAATATATTAATTATTGGCATAGTTCCACCTCAACTATAAAAAAAGCTGAGTTTTCTTTCAAACTCAACTTCTACTGTTCTAACATTTAAATTAGTGGGTCGTAGAAACCCGCTTAGCATGATCTGTTTTCTCATGATACCCAACATTATTGTTGCCATAACATTGGTCGTACTTAAATCCAGTAAGATCTTCTACAACGGCTTTAGTCTTTGGATCAACATCTTCTGGTCTTCCACCCTCATGACGACGTTTAGTTTCATCATTCAGAATCTTTAATGTATCACGGTTAACATGCATATGTTTAGAACTCCAAATACCAAGAAGTTCAAGACCACAAACACCGACTAAGAGAATTAAAACAATTCCCCATTGAGCACTTAGCGGTTGAGTTGCACGTCCCTTAACAAATCCAGTTTCTGTAAGAACAAATCCTAGAATAAGCATAATCGTAGCACGCATAATTTTCCCCATCATTGTCATGGCACCGGAATAAATACCTTCTCGACGACGATTAGTAATTGCTTCATCAACATCGGCCATGTATGAATAGTTAGCCCATGGAATATAGTAAACAGCACCAGTTCCTAAACCGTAAACGATACTAATAGCAAAGATTAACCAAGTCATTGAAGTTGCACCAGCAAACCATACGCAACACCAAGCAATCATTGAAACGATAACCGTCGTCAATGCTAACATGTACGGCTTAGAGGCTTTACCATATTTTGCAAAAACCCACATAATAAAGAATGTCGAAATTAATTGTAAGATATTATTAATTGAGTTAATTTCTGAAACAAACACATTTGTCTGTGCTAGTACAAAGATAAAGAAGTATGTATTAGTAGCAGCAAATAGCCATTCACCACCGAATCCAAAAGCATACATCCCAATATGCCAACGGAAACTCTTATTACGCATAGTGGAAATAATATCTACAAATATCTTCTTAAAGCCATCCCAAAAGCCATTAACGTGTTCTGATTTAACTTCACTAACTGGCAGTTCCCAAGTAACAAGGTATACACATAAAGCAGCAAGTGCCATTACGGCAGCATATGTTAAAACAGCCATTTGGTAAGATCGAGGATTATTTTTACCAAGTAAAACAAAAAATACACCTGGTAATGCTGAAGTTACAAATCCAGCAACTTTTCCAAAAACAGACATAAATCCTGTCAGTTGTGACCGCTCAGTATAATCTTTCGTCATCTCAACCGGCAATGTCTTGAATGGTACATTAAACATTGTATAAAACCATTCATAAATCAAGTAGGTTATTAAGTAATAAGCAAAGGACTTGCCTGTTTGCCACAATAACGGATACCAAAACATCAGCGGTACTGTTAGTAGAATGAAAAATCGACGGCGGCCAAACTTTCGACCAGTACGTGTGTTATTAAAGTTATCAGTAATATACCCCATTAGTGGGTTTTCAATAACATCGAGGTAAGTTCCAATTGTAAAAATTAATGTTCCTTGCCAGACCGGCAGATTACAAAAAGTAGTATAGAAGAATAGCAGCCAGGCAGAAGAAATTGATAATGCCCCACCACCAATAAAGTTACCAAAACCATAACCCAGTTTTGTGATAAGCGTAATCCTATGTTTGCCAGATGGTGAACTAGGAGTAGATTCGTTTGAAGCCATATTTATCCCTCCATAATGAATAAATAAAAACAATTACAGAAATTGAATAAGGAAATATGGAATAAGGAAACGCAAATGTTAGCGTTAACATCTACAACTTAAATATACATCTAACTTTTTTGTTAATCAATGAATTTATGAAAGCGGTTTCTGTTTAATTGTCATAAACGTTTTGATATCAACGTTACGCAAAGATAAAAAATATTTTTATAAGTCATATATACTAAAATTGACATACTATGATCAATTATTTACAATATTATTGAAAGCGCTTTTATGTTATATAATGTTAACGATAAAATTATGGAGGCTGGCAATATGACTGTTAATGAAAAGCCGCTATTCCTTTTTGCTAAAAGTCAAAATAAAGATAAGCTATACGTACAAAAAGCAATTGATCAACTAAGAAATACTGAAGGTGGTCACTTAATTCTCTCCGGTGGAACCTTTTACACTGGATCACTTAATCTCTGCAGTAATCTTCATCTTACAATTGAAGCAAATGCAAAATTAGTATTTTCTGATGATCGTCATGACTACCCAGTTATCATTTCTAGGTGGGAAGGACGGGAAACATCTTTATATCGTGCTTGCATTTTTGGCAACCACATTAATAATGTTGTTCTCGATGGTTCAGGAACCATTGATGGAAATGGTTTTTCATGGTGGAAAGAATTCCATGAGAAAAATAAACAGATTGATCATGCGCGTCCTTATCTTCTCTCACTTGAACACTCTCAACGCATTAAAATAAAGGATTTACATTTCATTAATTCCCCATCGTGGACACTTCATCCTTTTGACTGCAATGATTGTTTAATTGATGGCGTTTCTGTAAAGAATCCTTTTGATTCTCCTAATACGGATGGCATTGACCCCGAATCTTGCTATGATCTTCGCATTGTCAATTCCATATTTGACGTTGGTGATGATTGTATCGCAATAAAAGCTGGAACAGAAGATGCGTCGCAAAAGCTTTCCTGTGAAAATATCGTCATTTCTAATTGCAATATGCTGCATGGACATGGCGGGGTTGTGCTTGGAAGCGAAATGAGCGGTAGTATTCGTAATATTGCCATTAATAACTGTACTTTTATGAATACCGATCGAGGAATTAGGTTTAAAACCCGTCGTGGCAGAGGCGGGATTATCGAGAACATTACAATTGATAATATTTCAATGAATAATGTCCTTTGCCCGATAGTAATGAACCTCTATTATTTCTGTGGAGAAAAAGGCATGGATAAGATAGTCTGGGATAAAGCTCCCTACCCTATCTCAACAGCAACTCCTGCTATTAAGCATATCCGTATTTCCCAACTCAGCGTTATGCATATAAAATCTTGTGTTAGCTTGATTTATGGGCTGCCTGAAATGCCAATAGAAGACGTAAATATTTCAAATAGTTCTTTTTGCCTTGATGCTAAATGTCCCCCAGTAAAACCTGCAATGTTTGCGGACGCACCAAAATTGACACAGAAAGGTTTCTTTATTGAGAATACAAAGAACTGCAAACTATCTGATATCAGTGTTTCAAACAACAATGGGAAAAAGGTATTCCACAATATTAATAATTAGAATTTAACTCTTAACCTGTAATTAAAGGAGATCTAAATTATGACTAAAGAATATGGTAACCCTGCAGATGATTGGGCGGTACGAACGGTTGAGACCTTATTAAAACGAGAACCAGAAGTAAACTTAAAAGGCAAATGGGAATATGAAGATGGCTTAATGCTAGACGGGGTTATGAGTGTTTACGAAAGGACACACAATAAGTCCTATTTAGACTATATTAAGCATTATTTTGACACCTATATCAGCGAAAACGGTGCTGTAAAAGGCTACGATCCGTCGCTATTCCGTTTAGATGATATTAATAATGGAAAAGTACTACTAAAACTTTATAAGTTAACTAATGACAAAAAATATAAGAGAGTATTAGATAGACAATTTCAACAGTTACAAAATCAGCCACGAACGGCAAGCAGCCTATTCTGGCACAAGAAGAGCTATCCTAATCAAGTTTGGCTTGACGGAATATATATGGGCGATGTTTTTTATGCTGAATACTTAGAAAACTTTCAAGATAATCCTTCGTACGATGATGTTATTCATCAATTCCTTAAGTCATATGAAATTGCTATAGATGAAGAGACTAAGCTTTGCTATCATGCTGTTGACGAATCGAGAAAAATGTATTGGTCAAATAAAGAAAATGGTCATTCACCTCATTTCTGGTTACGAAGTCTCGGTTGGTATGTAATGGCAATGACTGATGTTATCGAACATTTGCCTGAAGATAATACTGGTCGTGAACAAATTCTACAAAATCTTAATAAACTGCTGACTGCTTTAAGAAACGTTGCTGATCCCAGTACTAACCTCTGGTATCAAATACCTGATGAAGGCAACCGCCCGATGAATTACCTTGAATCTTCTGGTAGCTTAATGATCCTCAATGCAATTGCAAAGTCACTAAGAATGGGTTACTTAAACGATGATAGCTGGCAGGAGTTCTTAGTTAGCGGATGGGAAAATGCCTTAAAACAATTTATCTCTATTACTAACGAAGGATTTGTGAATGTTAATAAAATTGCGCACGTTGGTGGATTAGGCGGCCCTAACCACCGAGATGGTTCTTTTGCTTATTACATGAGTGAGCCAATCGTTGCAAATGACCATAAAGGCACTGGTCCTTTCATCATGCTCGCAAACGAAATGCAACTATATTACTAGCAGTATAACTAGCCCCTGACTTTATCAACAAGTAGTGGCTAGTTTTATTCTAAATAATAAATCACTGCTATAATTACTTATTAGAAAGGAGTATGTAATTAAATGAATCAAGATCTTCAATCTAAAATCAAATTAAATAACGGCCTGCTTATGCCGCAGCTTGGTCTGGGCGTCTGGAAGACATCGCTAAACGAAACCCGCCAAATGGTAAAAGAAGCTATTGAAAACGACTATGTTCTAATCGATACTGCCAAACAATACGGCAATGAAGAAGCAGTAGGAAAAGGAATTCAGGACGGTCTAACCTCCACAGGCCGAAAAAGAGCAAGCATCTTTTTAACAACTAAAATTTTTAATGGCGATCAAGGCAATTATGATAAGTTACGCAAGGCTTTTTCCGCACAACTCCAGAAACTGCAAACTAATTATGTTGACCTACTCTTACTTCATTGGCCGGTAAACAATAAATATAACGAAAGCTGGCGGGCACTACAAGATATCTATGCCGATGGTGAAGCAAAAGCAATTGGAGTATGCAATTTTAACGTCGAAAGAATGACAGACTTACTTGATCATGCCAAAGTTTTGCCGGCTGTAAACCAAATTGAATTTAATCCCCTCATTCATCAACCAGAGATTGTTGATTTTTGTCATCAAAAGAATATTCAGCTTGAAGCTTGGTCGCCCCTTGGCAATGGACGATTGTTAGCAAATGATGTTATTGCTAAAATCGCTGAGCATCACCAGAAAACTCCGGCCCAGGTTATTCTTCGCTGGGAAATTCAGCAAAACTTTATTGTCCTTACTAAGACGACTCATCCGCAACGAATGCAAGAAAATGCAGATATTTTCGACTTTACCCTATCACCAAACGAGATTGAGCAAATTGACCAGCTAGATACGGAAAAACACTCTATCTGGTATGATAAGTTCAAATGGTCGGGTAATCCTGACGGTGTTGATGACTACATCGCTAAGCCAGGCGCGTTTTAGGATATATTACCTGTTACCCAAAAACGGCATCCCACATTTGAGGTGCCATTTTTTACTATCGACATTTTTAATTAAATCAATTCTTTTTATAGAAATGTCAGAATCATTATATTACAATTAAAATCATTAAAAGAAAGCGAGGATATTTTAATGAAAGCTGTAGTAACTGTATTAGGAGAGGACCAAGTTGGAATTATCGCCAAGGTTAGCGCCCTCCTTGCTGATAAAAAGATCAATATTTTAGACGTCTCGCAAACTATTATGGATGGAAACTTTGTCATGATGATGTCGGTAATGATCCCTAATGATCTTGATAGTCATCAATTAAACAACGATTTTACCGCTCTTGGTAAAGAGATTGGTGTTGAAATCAACCTACGAAATACCAAAATTTACGATGCAATGCATAATCTTTAATTTAAGGAGCAAATTTTAATGAATTCACAGCAAATCTATGAAACCAGTCATATGATTTCAAATGAAAATCTCGATGTTCGGACAATTACAATGGGAATTTCATTACTTGACTGTATTGACAGCGATAGTGATATTGCTTGCCAAAAAATTTATGAGAAAATTACCGCCAAAGCAAAAGATTTAGTTAAGGTTGGCCATCAGATTGAAACCGAGTACGGAATTCCGATTGCTAATAAACGGGTAACTGTTACCCCTATCTCGCTAATTGCTGCTGCTTCTCATGATCATGATTATGTTAAATATGCAAAAACGTTGGACAAGGCTGCTAAGACTCTGGGAATTGACTTCATCGGTGGATATAGCGCTCTTGTTCAAAAGGGCTACCAAAATGGTGACCGCACCCTTATTTCCTCATTGCCAGAAGCACTAGCTGAAACGGATTTCGTCTGCGCATCTGTAAATGTCGGCTCTACCCGTAGCGGAATTAATATGGACGCGGTTGCGCAAATGGGCGAAGTAGTCGTTGAAGGATCCAAGCTCGATATGATGACTAACGCTAAACTAGTTATCTTCTGCAATGCTGTTGAAGACAATCCTTTCATGGCTGGTGGTTTCCACGGCGTTAGTGAACCTGATGTTGTAATTAATGTTGGTGTTTCCGGTCCGGGGGTTATTAAAACAGCCCTTGAAAAAGTAAAGGGTGCCTCGATGGATGTCGTCGCAGAAACAATTAAGAAAACAGCATTCAAAGTTACAAGAATGGGCCAATTAGTAGGAACCGTTGCTGCCGAAAAATTAGGAGTTCAATTTGGAATTGTTGATCTTTCGCTGGCACCAACTGCTGCAGCGGGCGATTCAGTTGCTGAAGTTTTAGAAGAAATTGGTGTTGCTCAGGTTGGAACACATGGCACGACTGCCGCACTAGCAATGTTAAATGATGCCGTTAAAAAAGGCGGAATTATGGCATGTAGTCACGTTGGCGGATTGTCGGGAGCATTTATCCCCGTTTCTGAAGACGCCGGAATGATTAAAGCCGTTAATGCCGGAACTCTAAATATCTCGAAATTAGAGGCAATGACTGCGGTTTGTTCAGTCGGTCTTGATATGATTGCAATTCCTGGTGATACACCAAAAGAAACTATCAGTGCAATGATTGCTGATGAAGCTGCAATTGGAATGATCAATAATAAAACAACTGCGGTACGCGTTATTCCAGCACCTGGCAAAAAGGTAGGCGATACCGTTGAATTTGGCGGTCTATTAGGTCATGCCCCAGTAATGGCCGTTAATAAAGCAGCAAGTACGGCCATGATTAACCGTGGTGGTCTTATCCCTGCCCCAGTTCATAGTTTTAAAAATTAAAAAAGCGAGAGGTTAAGGAATGGTTCCTAATCCCTCGCTTTCTATTAGTTACCTGTTAATAAAGCGTAAACGTATGAATTCTCTTCAGGTCTGTAAACGCCATGAAGCTCCCCGACTTTAGTAAAGCCGTTCTTGGCAATCAAATGTTGCATGATTTTATTATCAACATGCGTATCAATCCGAATTGTTTTAATTTCTTTTCGATTGTTCTTGATATAGTCGATTACACTGGTAAACAACTGGGAAGCATACCCTTTACCGGCATGGTTTGAGTGAATTGCTACTCGGTGAATAACAACATATTTATCAGTATCAATTAACCAATCCCCATGAAGTTCGTCATATGAGTGGTCCGGTGCTTCAACAATTGATAGTGCCCCAACAGTCTCATCATCGTCAGATTGAACAAGGTACGCAAAGCCTTTTTCAATATCTTCTTTAATATGTTCTTCGTTCGGGTAATCACCCTGCCATTGATCGATTCCTTGCTCAGCTAATTGGTTACGACCATCTCGCAGAATTTCCATAATTTGATTTAAATCATCCATTTTAGCTTGTTTGATTTCCATCGTATTACCTTCCCTTCTCATTCCATAATTAATGTGTTATTCGTTTGACAACCATAATACTGTAACATATTTTACATTTTAAATACAAGCATTACCTCTTAAAAGTTAGTCCTTCAATATGCTATGATATCACTAAATAGTAAAAGAAGGCTTTTTTTATGACTAAACCAAAAAAATTTAACCTAATATCATTAATTACCCTCCTAGTGGCAACCATGTGCTTTAGCCTTATAGGAACAGGAGTCCATGCTGATATCTCTAACAAATATGTTCATTCTACTACACCTACCCTTTTCTTTCATGGGTACGGGAGTGGTGCCCACGCTGAAGAATACATGGTCAATGGTTTTGTTAAGGCTGGTGTCTCAAAAACTGTTATTACAGCAGATGTAGCAAGCAATGGAACTGTTACGCTTAAGGGAAAGATTGCCCATAACGCAATTAATCCTTTAGTGATGGTTAATTTTGATAATAGTCGAACAACAGACTACGTGCTCCAGGGACAGTGGGTTAAAAATGTCCTTGAAGAATTACAAGCACAATATCATTTTAAAAAAGTAAATATTGAAGCTCATTCAATGGGAAATATGGCTGTTATGTATTACCTGCTTGCTAATGCCGGCAATCATAATCTACCGCAAATTCAAAAACAAGTAGCGATGGCTGGAACATTCGACGGCGCAATTGGCTGGAATGAACCGGCTAACCTGACAACCAATAAAAAGACTGGGAAGCCATCTTCAATGAACGATACTTATCAAAAACTGCTGCCCCTTCGTCACCGTTACCCAACTCAAATCAAACTCTTAAATATATACGGAGACTTAAAGGATGGCAATGATAGTCAAGTATCAAATGCTTCTTGCCAATCGCTTAAATATCTCGTCAATAACCGTACCCGTTCTTATCGTGAAATTAAGATCACCGGGCCAGATGCTAAACATGAACTGCTTCACCGTAGCCCACAAGTCAATAAGATTTTAATAAAATTTTTCTGGGGAAAGTAAAATGAAACTAACTGTTCAAGAACTTTATTGGAAAATGCGTCAAAATATGGGGCCTTCCGGGTGGTGGCCTGCTGACTCCAAAGAAGAAATTATTATCGGTGCAATCTTGATTCAAAATACAAACTGGCGAAATGCAGATCGCGCACGACTGTTATTTAAGAAACAAACTGATTTTAAACCTTCTTTAATCCTTGCAATGACAACCGAAGAATTACAAAATGCTGTTCGCCCGGCTGGCTTTTTCCGTAATAAGAGCAAGGCCATTTATAACATTTTTTCATGGCTCGATAAATATAATTTTGATTATTCTGCCATAAAAAATATCTTTGGCGCTGATTTGCGTCACCACCTGCTCCAACTACACGGGGTCGGCGAAGAAACGGCGGATGTATTGCTAACTTATGTCTTTGAAGTCCCAACCTTTATTAGTGATAAGTATGCCCGCACCCTTTTTACCCTTCTTGGGATTCAAAACTTAACTGATTATCGTAGTCTTGCTAAACTGTATCAGTTAAATAATGATTTTACAGTTGAAATGGCAAAAGACTTTCACGGATTAATTGATGAATTTGGCAAAGTTTACTTTCATCCCCTCACTAAATTTAACGAAAGCTTTTTAGCTCATGATGAGTTGCTTTTGAAGTAGCTCTATTAATCGGCTAAACACAAAACTAGTACTCCTTCAGTGCTAAAACGATTATCTAGTAATATGCTATAATAAGCCGATTAATAAGTTTAGAAGAGGATTACTATCATTAAACCATTTAAGTATTTAAAAATAATCTCCCTTACAATATTTATTAAATTATTGACAATCCAATCAGCTTTCGCATCAATGGGCTCGACTGGCGGTGGTAGTCATCATCATACTTCTACCGGGGGCGGAACGGGAAGAAGCTATTCTGGTAGCTCATCTAATGGTGCAAACAGCATTATTATCTTTATTTTTCTCGTTGGTGTCATTATTTATCTTTATTCATTCGTAAAAAGGCTAATTATTAGCATTCACGAAACTAGCGATACCCGTAAAGTTGCCGGATTAGCTAAATGGATGCTAATGCCTAATATGACTATTTCCAGATTTAAAAATAGTTTGGAAGAGCATCAAATTAACTTAGCATATGCCCACCAGTTAGACGATGAATTAGTTCAAAACTTAATTGATACCTATGCTAAAGCTCAGTTTACCTACGGACAATCAATTCGTCGCTGCTTTACCGGTAATCATGATTACTTAAACATTCTCAAGCAACAGTTAGGATATACCTTCCTTAAGACAATGCAGGTTGAAATTAAAAATAAGGCTGCGGAAGGCATTATTGACGATGTAATGGTAAATCGTGGTAAGATGTTAGCTGCTAAACAAGTATCAGCTAACGTTATAATTGCAAAAGTACAAGCATTTGGCTTAGACAATGAAGTTAATGTTTTATCACAATTCAATTCTTCATTTAAGCGTCAACAATGGACCGATTACGTTGTCTTTGGACGAGAAGCCGAAAACGGTGAATGGAAGATCTACAATATTGTCTATGGCGCTCACTTCCACCTCAACGGAAAAGATTATAATAAGCAGGCTAGCCTAGATAAAGCAAAAATTACTGAACAGCACTTAGAAGTTTCTCCTGAATTGGTCAAGCAGGCAAAGGCCTATAAGCGACGAATCACATGGCAGAAAAGGTGCTTAATACTCATCCCCTTAACATTGATTATACTAGCGCTCCTTTACTGGATTACTGCACCAGCTGCCGTTATCCTTTACTAAGTCGTTAACCAGTAAAAGCATCGTGTTATGAAACTCATTCATTAGCACGATGCTTTTATTAGTTATTCAAGATTCGGCTGGTCATCTGAAAGTAGTTTTTGTAAAGCGCCGTATAGCGTCCCGTATTCTTGTCGGTTAACCATGGCTTATCATGACCGCAATAATGTAAGATAACCGTATTTTTTAACACCCAATCAGTCGTCCACTCCCCAAACGAGATTGTTTCATAAATTGTTCCTTTCCGTGTATCAAAATTATATAACTGGTCTGGAACTGATTTAATATCGCGTCCATAGAGAGCATTGAGGACGTCTTGATCCGGCAATAAAAGCGTGTGGCTTCGGATATAGGCAAAAATATCCTTTGCTTGTACTTTTTTACGAATATTATCCAAGTTCATCAATAATACTCCCGAATTGTAATAGCCGTCTGCATCAAAATTTTGCAGTCTAATCTTGTTAATCACATCAGTCGTATTAGTAAGATTAGTGTGAATTGCGGAAGCATATAGGTAGTCATCTAATGGAATATTATAAAGACTCGTCAGATCATTTACACATAAAACATCGGCATCGAGGTATAAAACCTTATGTAGACTTGCTGGCAATAGTTCATGCGCAAGCAGACGATAATAAATGGTTGTTGGATAACGATCAGTGACCGGTGCCTTGCTAAACAAATCATCATTTACTGTTACCGGGTGGTAGTGCATATTAAACCTACTACAAATTCGCTCTAACTCCGCAGCTCGTTGTAGTTTTTCTTTTTGCAGTACATAAACATTAAACTCCTGCTGTTTAGTATTAAGCTTGATTGAAAGCAGGACAGTCGCCAACTGCGCAACAAATTTATCGTTAATTGAAAATAATAAGTTCACTATTAATCCCCCTCCCTCATATAAGTACTATTTTACAAGAGATTTTCAGGAGATGCGATGCCCTATTTTTGACTATGGGCTTTTTAAGAATTGGCACCTCTTTGATTAGGTATTAAAATAAAGTAAGCAAAAGATAAAAGAGGTAACAAAATGAATCAAACAGAACAATTAGCAGCGGTCAAAGCATATACGATTAGCAAGCTCGGTCAGGATAGCACTGGTCACGGGATGGATCACATCAACCGAGTCGTTAGAATGAGCAAACGGCTAGCAAATGGTGAGAATGTGGACCCGTTTTTACCAATTGTTGCTGCATACTTACATGACACGATTGATGAAAAACTAGTCAAAAACATCAATGCCGCCAAAGAAGAATTAATTGCGTATCTCAACAAAAATGAGTTTTCTCCTGACCAAGTTCAGCAAATAATGGATGTAATCGATAATATCTCCTTTGCCCATACCCTCGATGGTGAACAAATTAATCTATCAATTGTTGGTCAAATTGTTCGTGATGCTGACTGGTTAGATGCAATCGGCGCAATCGGGATCACAAGAGCAATCTACTATGGCGGTGGTCATCACGAAAAGATATATGATCCTGCAATCAAGCCACGGTATAATATGTCTCGTGAAGAATACCGCAACCTTGCTAATGAAACAATTATTAACCATTTTGATGAAAAGCTACTACATCTAAAAGATATGATGAATACGGCTACTGCTAAAAAAATAGCAGCCCATCGGCAACAAGTAATGCTTGATTATCTTGCTGAATTTCATGCCGAATGGAATGCTGAAAAATAAATAAGATAAAAACGACCAAGCTCAGCCTTGTTAGCGGATTTTGGTCGTTTGTCTTTAGTATTTTTAGAAATCGGATTAGCTCCCGAAATCTTTATTTTTTATCATCTTTATTTTTAGAATTTCTCAAATCAACAATTATTGATCCTTGGTGCTTAGTGCCCGCAGAATTACTAGAATCATCATGGTGGTTATCAATATGTAAAGCTTTTCGAGCAACCCAGCGAAAGATTAAAGAAATTGGTGCAACTAAAAAGCCATATAATAATCCTGTAAGCAACGCATTGGGAATGATTAACTGCACGAATGTTAAACCACCTGTTGGGCTGCCGGTAAGCACTAATCCAATTAATCCATAGAAAGCTGAAATAAAAAATAATTGTACTAATCCGGTAAAAATTGCCAACCATAATAATTGCTGATGGTTTAGATCAATAGTTAGCGGAACCTGTTTTTTTAGAATCAGTCCAACAACGATTAAAACAATAATAAAATCAACTAAGATAACCCAGTCAGCAGTTCCCAAAACGAACATAATAATTGTACTAATAATAGTAACAATAAATGAGATGTTAATTCCTAACGCAACCGCCGTACCGACTGCGATTACCCCAGCTAATGGCATAAATGCCTCGCCCGTTGGCAGGACAGTTTGGAATCCGGTAAATGAAACTAACAGCATTAAAATACCAGCAGCAATTGCCAATAATGTTTTAATTAAAGTCTGTTTTTTCATGCTAAAGGCTTCTTTGCTGTATCTTGCATCCACGCCAATGCTAACGCGCCCTTACCTAAGTGAGCTCCAATAACTGGACCAAAGTAGCTTAATTCAAAAGAAATATCTGGATGGTCTTCTTGAAGCTTATCAAGCCATTTTTGCCCTTCTTCAGGAACATCAGCATGAATGACCATTGCGCGAACCGGGTAGTCAAGTTTGGCAATATCTTCATCAAAGATTTGCTCACAACGCAGCTTAGCTTTCTTCATTGAACGAACCTTTTCAAATGCTTCAATTGCATGTGTTGGCGTATGCATTGTTAATAATGGCTTGATTTTTAAAATTGAACCAACAAATGCAGAAGCGTTTGACAGACGACCACCACGAACCAAGTTTTGTAAATCATCAACTACAAAAACATTATTGAAAGTATCGCGATATTCCTTTACTTTCTTAACGATATCGTCTAAATCATCGCCCTCATTGGCTAATTTTGCTGCTTCTAAAGCTAAATAACCCATCATCTTAACAGTTAGATGCGAGTCAATCGGAACGATCTTAATAATATCTTTCATTTGTTCAGCGAGCTGTTCGACGGTATCTAAATAACCTGTAATTGCCCGCGTTAAATGAATACTAATCACAGCTTCATATCCATCATCAGCCAATCCCTGATAAACTTCCATCAACTGACCAATTGGTGTCTGCGATGTACTAGGAAAAGAGCTTGAATTTGCCATCTTTTCATAAAAATCACTGGTGGAAATATCAACACCTTCACGGTATGTTTGACCATCCAATGTTACTGGGATTGGGACAACATGAATATTATTAGCCGCCGCCTCTTCTGGAGAAAGGTAGGCAGTGCTGTCAGTAACAACAGCAATTTTCATCTTATCAACTCCATGTTCTAAAAATTGTATAATTTTAAAATAATTGCGTTTTTACGCGGATTTTACCCACATAATACAAAAAGCATACCACATTGACGCTTCTAAACCAACTAAAAAAATGTCCACTAAAGTAACATTACTTTTCATTAATGATTCAAAACTGTATAATTAATAGTGCTATTTTCGTTTTAACAATTAATATAGGAGGTTTAACTAATGTCTTTTGATGGTTTTTTCACTCACGCAATCGTCCATGAGTTAGATCAAAAATTAACCACTGGGCGGGTAGCCAAAGTTAGTCAACCTTACCCTGCCGAATTAATTATCACCATTCGCGCTCATCGGCATAATTACCCATTGCTTATTTCCGCTAATCCAACTTATCCACGAATTCAAATTACAGACATTCCATACAAGAATCCGGCTGTGCCAACCAATTTTACCATGACGATGCGGAAGTACCTTGAAGGAGCAATTATTAATAAGATTGAGCAAGTTGATAACGATCGAATTATCAAGATTACGTTTGATACCAGGGATGAACTGGGTGATAGTCAGCAATTGGTTCTGATTAGCGAAATAATGGCTCGCCATAGTAACATCTCACTAGTTAATCGTAAAACAGGTAAAATCATCGACACAATCAAGCATGTCGGCTCAGACCAAAATCGTGTCCGCCTCTTACTCCCAGGTGCTACATTTGTGATGCCTCCTAAACAAGATAAAGTAAATCCTTACCTTCCAAATCAAATTTACTCTGATCTTGTAAAACAGACTTCTGATTTAACAGAATTAGGGCATCAGCTACAGCAACACTATCAGGGATTAGGCAAGGATTCAGCCAAAGAGTTTGCGACTGAACTATTACAAAGCGATAACTTACCAACTGCTTACCAGCAATTTCTTAACCATTTTGAAAATCCTGATCCGGTTATTATTACAATGGCTAATGGAAAAACACAATTTGCTGCTTTTCCTCCCGTCAATACTCCTGAAGAACAACTACAGCACTTCAATTCAATATCAGCTCTTCTTGACGCTTTTTACGCTAACAAAGCAGAACAGGACCGTTCAAAAGAATTAGCGGGTCAAGTACTAAAAGTGTTGAAAAATGAACTTAAAAAAGACCGGCGAAAAGTTAAAAAACTCCAACAACAGTTACAAGATGCCGCTACTGCAGATCAATACCGTATTTGTGGTGAAATCCTTACTACTTATCTTAGTAAATTAACCCCTGGAATGAAAGAAATCGAACTTCCAAATTTTTATGATGAAAATAAACCAATAAAAATCAAACTTTCTCCCGAGCTATCCCCATCTCGTAATGCGCAAAAATACTTTACTAAGTACAATAAGCTTAAAACATCTGTTGACTATGTTAATGAACAGCTCAAAATAACAGAAGACGAAATTCGGTATTTTGAAAGTATTGAAAATCAAATTAAGCTTGCGGCTCCCGCTGATATTCAAGAAATAAAACTTGAGTTGCAAGAACAGGGCTACATTAAAAAGAAACAGCATGGTAAAAAACAGCGAAAAGTTAAAGTAAGCGCTCCTGAAGAATTTCATACTAGTGATGGTACAGCAGTCTTAGTCGGTAAAAATAATCTTCAAAATGACCGGCTAAGTTTTAAGATTGCTAATAAAAATGAAATTTGGCTTCATGTTAAAGATATTCCCGGTTCCCACGTTGTCGTTCGCTCAACTAATCCAAGTGAGGAAACGATCCTTGAGGCTGCCCAATTAGCCGCATACTTTTCAAAAGGTCGTGACTCCGACAATGTGCCCGTTGATTATCTTCCAGCAAAACGACTCCATAAGCCAAATGGTGCTAAACCCGGTTTCGTTACCTTCACAGGGCAAAAAACCTTGTACGTAACCCCGCATAAATTAGGGAAATAGAGAGATAATACCCATGACCGTGACCAATTCGTGACCACTTTAAAAACTTTCTTTCCTATTATATATACTCATAAAATCCCTAGTGGACGTTACAAAAATGCAACAACCACTAGGGATTAATTTATACTATTTAAACTTCAGACTAATCAAATCATTATCACCCTATTATTTGAGCTTTTTAAGATCATTAATAGCTTTAGAGAATGTACTAATGATTTCTAATTTATTGTTATCATTATCCATAATTAATCGCTTTTTTACTGTATCAAATGTTTCTTGATTAATTGAATCAGAATTAACTGCATCTGCAAATGTTTCCTGAAGATTTGTGAACACATTGTTTTTAGCGATTTCTTCTAGCACTGTGCTTAATTGAATAATAATATTTTTTCGATAATCTTCGACCAACTCTTGGTATGTAATATCATTTAATAAATCATATTTACTAACTCTAGCTTCTTCAACTAACTTTACAAATTCTTTTAATCGCTTTGGGGATTCATATTTTTCTAAAAACATAATATTAAATGAAGATTGCGTTAGCTTAAACTGCTCAAATTCTTTATGAAAATCTCTTTTATCAGGAGATACTAATGTTTGTTTCATATCACGCATATTTAATTCAAGTTTTTTTATCTTTTCATCTAATTTATTTAATTGATTATGTATTGACTCGTTGCTTGATTCAGTATTAGGCGCCTTGAGTTTATCATGAGTTGACGCAATTTTTATTCCTAGAACACTTATTTCTTTATTCTCAAAAAATGCCGCTAAATTAGCAAAAACAATAATTCCCCAAACAACAAAAAATAAGAATAAAATTAATAATGTTTTCCAGTCCAATTTTTTAGTTGCCTCTAAATAAAGAACAACAGCTATATAGACAGTGCCGAGACCTATTCCTATAGAGTTGCCAATTTTCTTTGATTTCATAAAACATTACCTCGAATCATAAAACTTACTATTAAAAATTATACGAAAAAGAGCCAGCCTTTTCCACGACTGACTCAAGTAAGTTTTATGATTACCTATATTATACAACAAAAATCCCAACTAAGCTAAAAATTAAAAAGCCTAGTTGGGATTTGTATATTATTTGAATTTCAAACTAATCAAATTATTCGCAGCTTTTGTTGCTGAAAATTCATGAACTAATACTTCTGTTTCAGATTTACCATCTAGCACTGGCATTGTTGGGCCTTTAATTGGGTCAAACCAATAATCAATATGATTCCCCTCGCCTTGCTCATTATCCGAATAGCGAGCAATTACTTGCAACTGACGACCGACTAAGTTTGGCGAGTAATCAAATTGACCGCTAAATCCTGATAAATTGCTATTGAAAATAGCTGGATAAGTCTTTTGCACATCATCACGTTGAATTGATTCGTACTTAACTCGTTGAATTTCACATTTATTAGCTACATCATACAGAATTAAGTAACAGTAATTTAAGCCCAGTGACATATCACTAGCAAACCACCCATTTACTTGAAGTTTATTACTAAAGACTACTGTATCAACATTATCAAGACTAGCGGCACTCTTTGTTAGGTCTAACAATGATACATAATCCACAAAGTTACCATTGCCAGCAGAATCATCCGTATAGCGGAAAATTAAATGTAATTTCTGTCCTTTCATTTGATTAGTGTAATCAAAGCTTGCACTAAAGCCTGAATTAGCGCTATTTGGAATATCTGGATAAACTTTAGGAACATCTGGTCGATTGGTGATATTAACTTGTGTTCGGCCATATTCCTGATTACCTTGTTCATTAGTTATGATGGCGTAAGCGTATGGCTTCCCTTGTGCTTGCGCTGAGGCAAACCAACCACTAACGATTAACTTATTACCATCAAAGCGGACAGAATCTAAATTCCCACCACTTGTTATTTTTTCTTCCATTGTAAACACTCCCGTAAAATCTACACTAATATCAATTTGTTCGCCCCAGGCATTGCTACTAAACTGCCAAGCGTCCGTATGAGTACTAATAGCCGGGAAATATTCATAATCGGGTTGCGTTACGCCTGACATTGTTGGATAAGAGGCAATCCATAATTTAGCACCGGTTGCTTTATAGATAGCTTCATAATCCCACAGGTCACGCATACCAGAGTAAGAATAGAAAACAGGCACAAAGCCGGCCTGCTTAACAGCATTACAGAAAATAATTGCTGCTAAAGTGTTAGCTGATTGATAACCTGCTCGTTCCTCATAGTCAAGGACTAATGCACTCCCGTGTTCTAATCCCATTGAGTTAGCAGTAGCAATCGCAGTATTAGCTTCTAAGCGTGCACGGTTACCATCGCCAATAAAGCGACTAAAGTGGTATCCACTAACTTTAAGACCCATGTGCTTAGCAGCTGCAATTTGACCGGCACCGTAAGCATTGCGCCAATAAGTGCTTTCAGAAAGCTTAATAATTGCTCCCCTAACGCCACGTGCTTTCCATTTCTCCCAAAACGCATAATAAGTTGCCTGTGGTTGATAGGCAGAAACATCAATTACATATGCTCTAGTCATTTGTAATCACACCAGTCTTAATTTGTCCGGCTGAAATATCCTCAATCTTATCGGCTGGAATAGTTGCATTAGTGACTGTTATACCAGTTTTAACCTGGTTGGGTTGAGGATTAGTCGGCGTTAAATCACTCTTTTCGTAAGCCGATTGAATAGCATGTTCAACGGTTGTTTGACTTACATTAAATCCTTTATCAACCAGTGTGCCGCCAACAATCTTAGTTGCTTCCTTGAATTTATCGTGACCAGTTAAAGCTTGATTACTTACTAAACTTGTGACGGTCGTATCAGCAAGTTTTTCAAGAACATCTAATACTTCTTTTTCTTGAAGTGTTTTTGCATGAAGCTTTTTAACTTCCAAAACTGGTTTAAGATATTTCCAAGCAAAAATAAAAAGCACCGTTGCAGTGCCTGAAGAAATAAACCAATATACAATATCATTAATCATTTTCATGCTTATGTTCCTCCTCTAAAATTTTTAACCTTGTTTCATGTGATGTCAATTTCATATCATGTTTCGATAGTTTATCAAGAATTTCTCTTATTCCACGATCACGTTCTTTATTATCAGTGTTCATTTGGTTAATGGTTTGGCGTAATTCTTTAATGGCGGTTTCTAACGGACCAGTTAGGCCAAATTTCAACACACCCCAGAGAACTAACCCAATACTTAAAATGCTAGCAGCATCTTCAATTGTCAAATGTACCAAATTATCACCACCTATTAGTTAGTTGTGAGGTAATGATTGTAGTAACTGACTAATGTATTAGCTGGATATTTTCCTGAGTGAACCTCAATATCAACATCAGTTCCAGAATGGTGCACATAAGTACCTTCAATATTAGTTGCACACCACATTTCGATATTCTGATCAGGATTAATAATATTAGGTAGTTTGATTGCATGAGCTAAGCCACCTGTAACGTCTTTATTTAAAGCAAACATTAACCGTAGCTCTACTAACTTGAACCCACCCAAATCTGCAATTCGGTAACAACAGTTCCAACCATTGTTAACATGGTCCCAATCATAGGCGCCATTAACAAATTGAATGCCGTCTCGTTGTTGACCAGTTAAAGTTGGTAACTGATTTGATGTTACTAAATTATTAGGTTTACCTTGGATAGTTGCCCAGCTCGTGGCAGGCAATATATCATTACCATCTTTGTCTTTTAAATAAACGTTGTACCCCATATTCTATTCCTCCTAACGGTTAATCTTTCGCTGTAATTCCCAAATTTGTTTTTGCAAGTCTTCAGTAATATCCGCCATTGTGCTGCGGTATTCATCAAAGTCAACAATTGAATGAAGATCAGTTTCCGGAAAGACTTGATGCTTACGTTTTTTGGCATCTTTTTGAAATAACTTAACTCGTGTTGGAAAAAAGCCCATTTATCTCGCCTCCTAAGCTGTTTGTGTATGCAAGTCGTCTATAAAACATTCAGCATAACCGTATTGCGGAATAATTTCTTCAACGGTTCCAAGCTTACGGTAAGATAAACCAGAACTATTTTCCGAAAGGTCAAGTATCTTTAATATTGCCCGTGTAGTTGTTCGATCACCCTGACGATTAGTATCGACTTCCGCTTCAACAGAATTAACTTCAATTGCATCTAAGTGTTGCTTCAAGGTTGGGTAGCTATGACCTAGAACGTCAACCCGGGCATCAACTATTTCACTTGGCTGTGGCGTCTTATTAATTTGCGCTGCCCAACGGACTTCCCAGCCATCAGTTACGCCTTTTAGGTATGAGCTAACATAATTACCGTAATTGCGGAGTACCGACCAATTGTGATTTTTCTGCTCATAGGCTTGGGCATTCTGAAAAGGACCAGGTTCGTCCCAAATATCTAATCGTGGAAAGTCATTCATAATTGACCTCCTATTCTTGCTTAGTGCCTACTTCTTCTTGTTTAACTTCTGGATTAATATACTGCATCCATTTTCGCTTAGCTAA
Source organism: Limosilactobacillus albertensis (assembly GCF_014145555.1). Classification (NCBI taxonomy): domain Bacteria; kingdom Bacillati; phylum Bacillota; class Bacilli; order Lactobacillales; family Lactobacillaceae; genus Limosilactobacillus; species Limosilactobacillus albertensis. The sequence continues at coordinate 22,648 of NZ_JACIVD010000061.1, read as the reverse complement.
TTCCGTAATATCTTTATTTGATACATCATCAAAAGTTTTACCGTCACCAAGCATTTCTTTAGTTACTTTAATAGTAGCCATTGCTGTTTCGCCGGTATCATTTAAGCCGTTAAACCCGACCATTGCATCAATTGTGTTACCTTGTGAATCAAAGTCATAGCTAAGACGGTTTCGATAAATATTCATCATAAGAAATTACCTCCTACTTGTTTGCTTTCATGGTGTTATTCTTTTTAGATGTAGTTAATTCATTAATCTTATTTTGTAGTTTCTTGACTTGAAGCCGCAAAACAGTATTATCAAATTCCAATTGACTGTTTTTCTCTCTATACTCAGTAATTACATCGTTAGCTTCTACTTGTAAATTTTCCATTGTAAAGTTCCTCCTAAAATAAAAAGCCACGATTAACTCGTAGCTTTCATATGATTTAACTTACTATCAACATTTTGTAAACGAGTATGTTCATAGCCTTTACGCTTAGCCTTAATTTCCCAACCAAATTTAACGTTAGGTTGGTCTGATTTAACCATGAACCGATCGCATTCGCGTTTTTCAACCCATAGCTTACCCTCGCCATAAGTCGCTAAAAATACTTGATAAGGAATATTGGTATTAATAAGTTCATTAAATAATTTTTCAATTCCTATATAAGCAATTCCGTTACTATTAGTTTGTCCTTCACCAATATCGCCAAAATAATACTCAGCTGTCTCATAGGCATTTATTGCAACAGTTCCTTGGCTAGTCTTAACAACAGAGTTTTTAGAGCCATCTACTCCTAACCAGTTTGTTACATGTAAATCTCTAACAGTTAATCCGTGATTTTGAATATTAACCTCACTATTAATATCAAAATTATTAGCAATAAAATGAATGCGATTCCCATCACCTGCTGTAGTTATGTTTAATTCATTTCCATGATCTCCTGATCCGAAATAAGCACCAATTTTATTATCCTTTTGAATACTAAATAGTGCGCCTTTACCGTCACCCCAATCAGGAGCTAGTGTTGCTTGAATTACACTACTTGAAATTGTTAAGTTTGTTCTATTTATCATAGATAAATTTGTATTATGAGTAATTCGGTGATTATTATCAGAATATAAAGCGGCCTGGCCTATTATTACTTCTTCTGAATCTAATATTCCTAGTCCATGGTGTTCCTCTGCACTGCCATTATTCCAGGCAGTTGACATATCAACCGGCATAATAGAAGAATAATGATTACCATTGGCACCATGTAATTCAATTGTGCCATTTTTTAGTTTTACCCAATTCTGCGTGGCATCATTAACACTATTTAAGGAATTAGAAGCTAGGTTACTAATAGAGTAAAGGTCAGCGCCTAAGATTTGTCCTTGATATATTGAACCATTATTAACATGTATACTGTTAGCAACGACATTGCCGTTTGAATCAACAGTAAATTTACCATTTCCGTTATTAATGGAAATAGAATGTAGCGTACCAGTATTTATCTTGTCGGCACTCAAATTAGTAATATAAGCACTTGGGATAAATGCTTTTGCTTGTGGTCCTAATACAAAGCTATCAGCGTCAAAGTAGATTTTCTTAGCCTGAAAGAGCTGTCGTCCTGCTTCAAGATTAATTTGACTAAGTAATTCACCACTCTTAACTCGTAAATTAACAGCATCACGTAACTGGGTAATTTCCGATTCTTCGACACCAGTTGACCAACCAGTCCAGTAGTTACCAAACCAACGACGAAAGGCATGTTTAGTACCGCTATCCTGGTAAACATCTTGACGAATTCGATTGTTAGCATTACCAGTAACATCAACATAGACCCAGCCGCCAATTGGATTACCAGTTAAATTACGAACAAAATAATGACCGGTCATTTTCATGTCATTGATATTGGCACTATCTAATGTTTGAACATTAACTTGATTGTTTAATCGGTTAAAGTCACTCTGACTAACTTTAGTCTGAACAACCCCTGCCAATTGGGTATATTGAGATTGATCAACTTTATTTTTGACAACACTCTGCAGGCCATCTATTGAGGCTTGAACGTCTTGAATTGCTGAAACTGTTGATGCATTCTGTCGTCTAATACTTGGCTTAGCTATCCATGATGAATTTTCCGTATTATTTACTGGTTTTTCCATCTGATACCAAGGCTTGGCAAATGCTGCATTAGCAGGGGCTGTTATAGTTCCAGTATAATGTTTCCACTGCCCTGACTGATCAGAACCTATTCCTTGCCAATTCCAATTTGCTTTATCTTTATCTACAAAGACTAAACCAAATGTAGTGTGAAATACCGGTGAAGGAGCACACCAGTAATCAACATCAAACTTTTCACCAGGCTTAACAGAATACCAAATACCATTTTCATAACCATCACGTGTATTAGTTTGCAAGACTTTCATTCCTGATTGTCCTAATTCAGCTGGTGGCGCTGGATTAGTTGCTGATACTACCGCATGGACCGTCCAGTTACCTTTACTACCATCTTCAAAGTCACTTTTTCGAACAAGTTGAACGCTATTCTCCATTCCTGTTTTGAATGTTGTGTCTAACTGTGTAATCGTTTCACTTAACTGCCCAGCTTTCTGATTAACTATTGATTGAGTATAACTTTGAGTAGCAAAACCCTTTCCATTAATAATGTCATTAACCTTTGATTCAGTGACCATGCTCTTTAATTGATTACTAAAGAGATTAATTGAAGCAGAATGAGAATTAACCATTCCCTTTAAGTTATTTACTTCTGTTGAATCAGCTTTTAACTTTATGGCCTTACTGTTTTCATCAATTGCTGTTGAATTCTTTTGAATGTTTTCGATAAAATCATCTGTCGAATCTTCCCAAGCTTGTTTATTATTTCCTTCATAAAGGGAAATTTTGGCAATAAATACCGAACCAGAACCCGCATTCCAATTACCATGACCTTCAATACGAAATGTCTCTAATTTTCGTCCTTTCTTTTTTAATGGTAGATAAACACGTCTAAATCCTTCATTATTGCTCTGTTTTGGAAATCCAGTTAAATCAACATCATCTGTCAGTGCTAGTCCAGTTCCATCTAAAACCCCATACGCTGTTATTTCAAGGCCACTCCCATTACCACTATAAATAGCAATATCCGCGCTAACCATATAATTTTTATTAGGATCTAACTGAATAACTTGATTATTTTTAAAGCTATGCCAATCTTGCCAACTATGAATTTCCTTAGTTGACTGATCTGCGGGATTGTCTGCTAATGCAGTATTATAACCACTTTGATACCAATACTTACTATTAAAGTCACGAGTGCCTTTTAAGAGGTTACGTCCACCCCCGTTAAGACCATTGACTTTATCTTTCAACGTCTGATACTCACTAGACGATGCTTTTTGCTCAATTTGGCCGGCCATTACTTTCTGCTCAGCAGATAATTGGTTAATTAAGTTTTGCGCTTGATTAATTACTGACTTATCAGCCTTTTGAAGTAACTGGTCTTTCGTTTGCTGCAAAATAGTTTCAGTAGACACAACTCGGCCACTAAGTTTTTTGGTATCTCCTTCGATGCCATCAACTCTAGTAGTCAAACCATTCATAGATAACTCTGCTTTTGTTGCGGTACTAGTTGCATTTGTTGCTTCAATTGTTGCACTAGTAGCAGTTTGCTTAGCAACGACTGCATTACTTTTTGCATCCTGTGCCACAGTAGTAGCGGCATCAGCTGTTTGCTTAGCAACCGTAGCATTATTCTGAGCATCTTTAGCAATCGACTCAACTTGACCATTCGCAATCTTTAATTCATTAATAGCATCTGACGAATTCTTAGATTGAACTTTAACGGCATCATTAGTCTTAACAATAGCAGCACTATTAGCTTGGACGCTAACTTTTAAATTAGAAACATCACTCGCAGCACTGGCAATATCAGCTTTAACTGATGAAACGTTATTAGCAACATTAACAACTTGATTTCTAATAGCTGCCGCTTCGCTTGTTGCATTTTCTTTTACAGCTTGGGCTTTACTTGCTGCATCATCAGCCGCCGCTTTTGCTTCACTAATTGCCGAACTTTGAGCAACAATTGCATCACTATTAACCTTAGAAGCACTAACAGCCGAGTCAGCATATTTTACCGCTGATTCGGCTGAGTTTTTAGCTTCAACAATTCCTTTTTGTGCTTCGACAACCTTCTTGTTGACCTTATGCATATCATATTTCATGTTAGCTTGGTCATTAGTATCATTCACGTTAATCCATTCACCGTCAACCATGACCATTGTTTGTACCAATTTATCGTGGTTACTAATTTTGTGAGGGACAATTGCATTTTCATGATTCCCAATACTCATTGAGACAACATCAGATGATGAAGTATCCGTTGAATTACTTTTCATTTCGTCTGAGAGCTGACTATTTTCTGCCATTTTATGTCTCACCTCCTATCTTTGGATTTTTGAAATTGGTATCATTTGAAGTCTGGTCAATAATCGGTTTTACCCAAATCGCTCCATTTTTTACAGCTTGGTTAGCAGACGGATCATGTTGACCATAAAATACTTGTGGCATTCGGTCAAACATCGCATTAGCTAACTGTTCTAATTTACTTAATGATGTTTGTGAATGAAGCAAAGTAGCTGGTAAGTTTTGATAAATATTATCGGTCCCCTGTGATGGATCAAACGGATACCAGGTATAACCAACAAGTGTTACTTTAGTGTTATAAGCATGTTGCGTATCCGTTTCACCTAATAAGGACCGATCGTCAACTTTCGGAATGGTTAAATATACCTGCTCACCGGGTATAGGCATATCATTAGTATTTAAAACAATCTCAATAGAAACTGATGGCTCAAGCACAAATTGAGTCCGTGCATATTCTCTCATTGAGTTAGGATCCTTAAAACGATCATCTTGTAATATGGCACTTGCTGGATGTAGCCCCCATTCGTTTTTAGAATGTTCATCTGTAAGCGTAAATGGTTGGAAATAATAATGTGTTTGTGAAGAACTTGTGTCTGGTGTATAAGTACCACCACTATAATTAGCAACTAACTTAATGGTTTCTGTTGGTGCCATCTCAACCTTTTTAGTGCTAATCTTAGCTTGCATATCATCATTTCGCCCATACCAATCTGGCGGGAAGCTATCAATTGTTGCCGTTTTACAACTTTGACCTGGCTCTGGTTCATAAATCTGAGTATTTTTATCCAAAATCAAACAAATGTGATGTGTTTCACCATGCGGACCATAGAATCCAACATCCCCAGGCCTTATTTCAGATCGTGGTATTTCTCTAAAATTATGTTCCATTGCAACTGTGTAGGCAGGAATCTCAATACCGAAATCATGATATACCTGTGAAACATATCCTGAACAATCCATTCCAGCAAATGGGTTAGCTTTATTATGACCACCCCAAACATAAGGAACACCTAAGTATTTTTTCGCATCTGATTGAAACGCTGCAGTGTTATCTTGACCACTTTCCATTGCAATAGTACCATCTTGCACTTCAATTCCACTGGAGCTAGTTGCCTCAGTAGAACTTCCGCCACTTGAATCATCAGTTGAATAGGAACCCCCAACACAAGTAATTTGATTAACGATTACTGTACTATCCTCAATTAGCTTCATATTAGTAGAGTCATGATTATAGACAATTCTTCGCTGATAATTTCTAGTAAACTTATCAGGAGCATAAACATCAATTCGCATACCAGATGGTTTAACAATTGTTCCTGGCCATGTTGAGATAATTTTACTAATCATATCTTTTCCAGAACAGCCACCAAGATTTTCAATTTGTTGTTTTGAGAACTCACCAAAAACATGATAAGAAAAGCCAAATGGATTAGCTGTTTGATCATTCAAAAAGAAATCAAGTACTTCATCAATCGTATATGTCAATGTGCCATTTCGGATATTTTTCTGAAATACACGTCCAATTTCACTATTAACATATTGCATAGCAGTCACTGTATACAAAGATGTTCCAGCGCGATCCTGTTCAATATTTTTAATGATATATAAGTCATTATTAAATTGAATTGTCGACTCATTAGCAATCAACGCAAATGATGGACTGCCATCGTTATAAGCAACAAACTGGAGTTGATTAGTTTGGTTATTCTCGTACTGCACCTGAAACGATGATTTAAGAAAACAAGTTAAAGGAACTGGTTTTGAGGTATGAATTCCTTGAATTGTTATACTCGGATTAAATTTAGGTGCATGATTAAATTCCACTGGTACCTGAGCTGTTATTTTATTATTTACTAAAATAGACCCGTGACGCATTTTAAATGTTGCACGAGTCTTTTCTGTATCAGTCCAGTTAAACATATCATCCAGTGTTGCCGATCGAAATACTAATCCGTTACCTTCTGTTTGATCAGCGAATAGTCGGATACTATTACCATCAACAAACATATTAGGTCCTTCTAACCAGCCGGCAATTCCACTAGTATGATTACTATATTTTTGTGGTGTTGGTGCAAAGTTAACTGGGAACTTCTGATAAGGTCCTAAGTATTTATCTGAACTAAAGATATAGTTACCACCAATACTTAGATAATAAATACCATTCACAACACAAATGTCAGGATCAATTCGGTAACTATTATCAATAGCACCATCTACAAAGCTAATTGTTTGATTTTCATTAGTAATCTTATTAGTTTTCGGATCAAAGTCAGCAATATAATCATTTAGAATTCCTGCTTCAGCATCCCCTGCACAGTAGACAATATGATACTTGCCATTCAAATCCTTAAAGATTTCTGGTGCCCACACCTGCTTATAACTTGGATCTCCTTTTAAGTAATCAAGTTTATCAAAGCTATAAAAATCAGTCGTGACATAAAATCCACCGGTACCAATGATGTAATAACGATTTTCTATTTTCTTAATGAATCCATCACGTAATCCATCAAGCTGCTTGAATTTTGATACATTCGTCCAGCTAACAAGGTTATCAGAATAAGCCATGGTAGGTGTAGCCTGCCAAGGTTCCTTTTCGGTAGGATGTGATTCAAAGCCAAAATAAATATAGCGATGTTGTTCTATAGCTTCTAATGGAGACATTGTTCTTATCACACCTCTTTTTAATTAAGATAAACAAAGCGAAAATGAAACCTTATATCTACTTTGTTATAGCCATAAATCTTGAAATTATTCCAACCTGTGGCTAATCGCATCCATGCTAAATTAGTTGCATCAGTACACAGTTCACCATTGCAATAACAATACATATCATCCCAAACTAATTGATCGCTTGGCTGCAGACCATTAACATAAACAATTTCATCCCCAGTAGTTTGATTAACCATATCAAATTTACCAGTTTGACCAGTAACAATAATCTTTAATCCATACTTTTGTGCTGGATCAATCATAATATCACTAGCATTCCAAATCTTAAAATAATGCTGATTTACAAAATGATATTGTAAATCTACTCCATTAGGTAAGTTCATACCATATTGCCATAAGTTCTGATCATAAGTCATTAAATCATCACTATATGGCAATGACCATTTGACACCGGATGGATTATCAAATGGAATTGTAAATTGAACTACATGGCTGCGATCTTCTGGATTCCTTATAGTAAAGTTCCCAGCTCGCACAAACTTAACAATTCCCGGTTCTGCATCGCTACGAATTCGATATAAACCTTTTTGCATAAAGAATTGAGCGATTTCGTGTTTCTTCATTTTGTAATCATACCAATCACCGTATGTAAGATAGAAACGAGCATTAACTACATTCTTACTTATTTGTGACGTTGAATATACAGAACCATCTACACCAGTATCAGTAGTGTATGTAGTTGTTAAAATCGGGTCTGAATCATCATCAAGAAAGTGAAGTCCTGATGTAATAGTTTCTGCATCTATTTCATCCCCCTTAGGCGGCTTAATGAATAGCTTGGGATAATTGTATTGATAGCCTACAATATCTAAGTCTTTGCCTGACACACAAAATCACCTCCTTACATTCCTGTTAATGATTGTGCCTGCGCTAAATTAATGTCACGTTGAGTTCTTCGATAACGTGCAGTAGGGTTATTAGCTGAATCAGTAACACCAATCAGTCGTTCTATTGCATTAATTAATGCAGTATTTTGAGCTAATACAGTATCAAACTTCTTTTCAATCTTTGATAAATCCGTAAGGGAAGTTGAATTATTTGTAACTTGGCCTCCGGAATAAAAATTAACTACTTGTCGCAATAATTGCCATGCTCGAGTAGACTTCATGGTATCTAAAGGAATAGCCATTTCAGCGCCTGCTTCACCAAAGATAGATGGTTCAGTTGCAATACCTCCGTTAGCATATCCACGAGGTGCACCGGTTGGACCCCATCCGCCTAAAGTCAGGTCTGAGCGCCAAGTAGAGTCATTGAACATCGCTAAAATCTGGTCAAATGGTTTCCAAATATTATGGTGACCTTTAACAGCGTACTTATTAAAAGTTCCATCAATAAATTGAAGGACCCCTTTAGATGGATGACCTTCTTGAGCATTAATATCCCAATTATTAATAGCTCTTGCATTACCACCAGATTCGTGTTGGACAACATTAAGGATATGACTAATATCACCTGCTGAAACAGATACTTTCATCTTTGCTGCAGCCTTCTTAATCATTTCAGCAGTTACGGAGCCACTATTATCATCTTCCATTTGTTCTAATTGTTTCTTTAACCAATTCTTCAAATGCTCAGCATAGAAGCCAGGTAAGTTTAGCTTTAATCCACTATTAAGCTTATCTGTACTCTTAGGAGTGACACTGGCAATAAAGTGGCCAAATAACGACTTACCAAAACCAACTACATTCTTTAACGCATCTTCAGCAATATCTTCAAGTTCTTTTGCTCCATTCCATAAGCTACTAAAGAAATCACCTACTGCACCATTAGCATGTGGAATCGGCATTTGCATCATAGTAGCTAATTTATGCGAGCGTTCACCATCAAGAACTTCATCCCCTTTTTGAAGAGGAAATACCATATTACGTTTAGCTGGTAACATAAATGTTTCACCAGTCGAGCCACGATGCACCATTTCTTGATAATGAGAACCAGGCGCATCATTCAATAATGCTAACTGATCTTTTTCTATTGGACCATTAGTACCAGTAGCAAAAGCTTGAAACTGAAAGCTACCAAGTTTACCATCTCCGCCAACATGATCAAGAATCCAGTTAATCCCTTTGCCAATACCATTAATCAGTTCTTCAAATGGCTTAGCCAAATTATGAAGTAGATTAGTAAACTGATTAAAAATGTGGCCGCCAGAGTTAGTAACTACTTCTGCAATTGATTCTAACCGATTATGCCAGGCATCATGCATTTGTCCCAATCCGTTATTGGTAAGGTCATTTAACTTAGAATGCATGTTAGAAAACTTATCAGTTGCATCCCCGCGTAAATTATCAGCAATGCTACCAATTTTGCCACGAGTATCGCTCCAAATATTTGCCATATCACCACGCCAACCAGACGTATTAGATTTAATATCTGAATATCCTCGTTGAAAATGGTTTCTAGCATCATTCATTGCTTGTTGAGCACGCTGACCTACAGTAACTTTCATTCGGTCAAACTCATTATTAATATTATTAGTCCCATTCCTGGTTGAATTACGCAGATCATTCCAACCTTTGGTAAATGCTTGTCTTGAACGAGTCCAAAGTTGGGTGTTAAATACCGCAATTCTTGTAGCCATTGTTCGATGTTGCTGAATCTGTTGTTGAACTCCTTGACGCGTTAACCGATTATTTCGATTCCATCCTTGAAGCCATGATCGACTCAACCTAGACCACATTTGTTGAGCAGCACGCTGATTACGTTGTGCCATTTGATTGTGAAGCCTAATTTCTCGTTGACTTGACTGCTGAGAAGTACGATTCATATTATTCCAACCGCGCTTGGCAGATTGTGCCATTCGATTAATATGCTTACCAGCAGAACTAGCCATATTACCGAACCAACGACCAACTTTACCAGCCATAGACTTAGCGGCATTAGCAATACCATTAACAAATTTACGGAATTTAGCTGAATGTTGATAGAGTAACTGAAATCCCTGAATAACTAACATTATTGCTCCAGCTGGTCCACCAATAAGACTTAATCCGGTTGAAGCAATTTTTGCTGAGGTCCCAATTAACGTAAACGAGGTTCTTGAGAGAGTAGCTGCCGTTCGAGACGTGGTGCCGACACGTGCAATGTTAGTAACAGCCTGTGTAGTATTAGCATTGACACGAACGCTAATTGTTCTAGGAACACGCTGAGCTTGTCTCTGAACTGCTCCTAAATTTCTATTTGCTTGTGTAGTAGAAGCTTGTACCATCGTACGTTTTGTTTTTGGTATTCGTTCTAGCCGATTATTATAGGACTGTAAGTCTCGTGTTGACTTTGCTCCATCAACTTGTATCTTAGTAACCTTTCTATTGGGAATATTCTTAATCTTTTGACCAAACGTTCCGATTACTCCACTAACTGTCTTAATAGTTTCCAATCCCTTAATTCCTGCTTGAAGAGTTTTAACCGCTCTTGAAGCCAGAAGAAAGCTTGTTATTAAGGCAGCGCTAGTTTTAGGAAACTTAGCCATTGTATCAAGCACAGGAAGCATCACTTTTGATAGGTCCATAAAAACAGATGCAAAGATTTTAGCTTGAGCAGCTGAACCAGACTTAAACGCGCTAAAAAAGTTAGCAATTTGAGCATGGTGACTAGAAATGACGTTTCCTAATTTGTCAACTCCACGTGTAGCAGAAGCGAGAGCATCATCTAAATTTTTCGTACTAAATTTAGAACCACCAAAAGCACTAATTATTTTATTTAAGTTATCTGCCAGATGATTACCAAACTTCTTAAATTCTTCGTCTGTACGATTATCATTAATCCACTTACTTGTTGCTTTAAGCAATGGATTAGTAGCTGTCATGAATGGTGCTTCTATATCACCTGCTAGTCTTTTAATACTAGAGCTAATAGTACGGAACATACCAAAGTATGAGTTCATCATGTTTTCAACGGCTGTTTTATAGGAATTTTTTCCGTTCCCATTACCCATCTGTTCAAAAACTTCTTGTAGATCTTTCGAGGTAATCTTCCCTGCAGAGGCCATTTGACGCATACCTGCAACAGTCGTATTAAAATGTTTAGCCATTCGCTCATCAATCATCGGAAAATACATACCGATTTGGTTAAGCTCACCTTGTGTAATTTTCCCTGTAGCCATACCATGAACCATATCTTGTTCGACAGCCTTTAACTGATCTCCGGTTAAACCAACAGCATCCCCCATATTGAGAAGAGCACTTGTCATTCCGTCAGCCTGCTTTTTACTTGAATTTAAGTGGTAAAAGCCTTGTTCAAGTTCATTTACAACATCTACAGATTGTCCAGCTGCTTTTGACATGTTATTAATGGAATCCACTAATGGACCAGCTTTTTTAGCAGAACCGGTAAGAGTAGTCCATGTAGCAACCATTTTATTTTGCTCAACATCATACTCAATACCTGCTTTAGTTAAGTCGCCAATTCTAGCCTGAACAGAACCTAAAGCTCCGGTAAACATATTAGCTGCAGCAGTAGCACCAAAAATTCGTCCAAAAGTAGTGGAAACTCTATCTGCTTTGCCTTGAATATTATCTAAACGAGCAGATACATTGCCTAGCCATCCATGAGGAGTACGGTTCATTGTTTCATTCAACTCATTAAGTTTTGAACGAGTTTCTTGAATTTTTGTACCAAGTTCTTCAACACGAGTTGCTTGTTTCAGATAGGCTTCTGATGTTTCACCAGTTCGTGCTTTAGTACTTACTAATAATTCTGTTTCACGGGCCTGAATTTGACGTAAACTATCAAGTTTGGCACGTAAACCATTTATTTCAACACCCATTGCTTGATAGCTATTACCTTCCGAGCGCAGGCGTTCAGCAGTGGCCACTGATAATGCTGCTTGAGTTCTCATTGATGCGGTTAGTCGGATAACCCCACTATTTTCAACATCAATTTGCTGAGCAGCACGTTGTTGTTGAGCTTGTAAGCTTGCTAATTTTGCCTTCGCACGATCAACTTGCTGTCCATATTTAAGAAACTGTTCAGCAGATTTAACTGTACCAGTATCCAAGTCATTTAATTGTTCCTTAGTTTTTGCAATTTGTTCAGCAAGCTCTTTTGAACGTGCTTCTCCTTTAGCTGTGGTGGTATCAAGTTTATCCATTTCAGAACGATATTGATTAAGCTTTGACCTTAACTCCATGTATCGGTCAGCAGTCTTTTTATCAATATTATTCATTTCAGCTTGTTTCTGTTCTAGCGCTTCAATTTTATTACGTTGAGCGCTAATTGCATTACCAAGTCCTTCATACTTGGCTTTAGCGGCTCCGACATAGTCACCTGCTGATCGTAAAGCTGCAGTTTGTGCTTTCCATGCTTGAGTATGACTATTAACTAATGTTGTTAGATTTTTAACAGCAGTACTTGCTTCCACCATATCAAGGGCAACTTTAGTCGCCATAGTATTACTTACTTTAGCCACGCTTTACGCCTCCTTTCCTCCTTGCTTGGGCCATACGGATTCCCATGATTGCAGAAAGCGGATCAACTGCCCGTTCTTTCTTCTCCTTAGCAGCCATAATTTGATTAAAGCGGTAATAATCAGCATTATCAAAAGTTTCAATACTCCATCCAAACTTCTCAATCGCTCGTTTTGCATTTAAATCAAAATCTTCTATTTGATTCTGCAATTCCCATTCATATTTTTTCCAATTTACTTTTTTGGGTTTTCACGAACCCGCTTCTTTTCTTCAGCAATTTGCTTATCGGTTTGTCCCATCAACCGCTGACATACGTAATCAACAACATCAATTGTTGCATCATTACCTTTTTCGTTAACTTCACTGTCTAGACGATCAATTTCCTTATCTTTAAGATTTAAGACAACTTTTAAAAACTTATCCGCTTCGTCCATTGCTTTAATTTGTAAGTCAAAAATTTGTTCGGCAGTTTTTCCTTTAACATTGTTCATTGAAGCAAAAAACTTTTGCATAACAAGAACACGGCGCATATTCTTATGGGAGGTTGGTACATTAAACTTCCGCTTTAGTTGTTTAACATAAATTTGCATAATATTTTTCCTTTCTAATAGCCGCCCATAAGAAAAGCCCCACTCAATGAGCAGGGCTTTTCTTATGTATTGTGTGTTTCAAAGGCGGCATATGTTATTTACTTAGGTTGTGGTGTATTAATGGCGTTAGTAGTAGCAGTGTAATCTGGGAATAATTCCTTAAACATGGTCTGCTCATCTTTCCAATCGCTATCAGATGTTGAGTAAATCCGATACATGTCATTAATATTAGGATCATCAACAGCTGCGAATGAAAGTGAATCCGTTACTGGTGTCTTTTTGGAATCCGAATCGGAATCTAACTTCTTATCTCCCATTAGGAAGTTACCTGATGGGAAACAGAAATAAACAAAATCGTTAGTTACTAATGATGGAGCTTTTACAATCAATAAAGCTGTTGGCTTATTATCCATCATTTGCCAACCACCGCCCTGTTTCTCCATTCCGACAAGCTTAGCCAGAACATCCATCGAAAGACTGTTAACTGTCAATGCACATGTTGGATTTAATGGATCCGCATACGAGAACTGAATACTATTGTTTCCAGAAATTTTTTCTAACTTAGAACCATCAAGTCCTTTTAATTCAGCACTGGCTACACCTAGTACTGAGTGATCTAATTCTAATAATCCGCTTTGCGATAGTCCGGTATCACCTTTTTGCAAAGTTTTACCGCCCTGGCTCTTAATCCCAACCCAAGCAGTATTAATACCATGTAGTAGCATTACTCATTCCTTCTTTCCTAGTTTTCGATTTCAAAATAGGTGAAATAAAATGTGACCGTTAATTGTTGCGTCTCTGGATCAACAGTATGTCCACGATTATCAGTCATTACCCACCCATTATTTATAAATAAATGCTTTAATCTAGTTTCAAACTCGTCTGGATCATCTCCATCAAGTTTGTAATAAATTTGTACTTCAATTTCTTTATTTTGTGCATGAAAATCATCATTACCTGGTAGTGCTAAATCAGACCGAACATCGGTAATTAAGGCAACTGAACGGGTTGTGTCATCGACTTCTTCTATTGGTAAATTGTTCGTGTACACTTTATCCAGCAGACTATCTTTCATGTTCTGCATTAATTGCTGAGCACGTAATACAGCTAACATTAATCATCACCGCCATTCTTATCTAACAATTGTTGATAAGCTTCTGATTCAGCTCTAAGTACTGCATTAGAAATACCACTATCCTGAATAAGATTAGTAACGAAATGGTCGGCAGTATATCCTTTGTAGCCATCATTCAAACGCATCATATTCATTGCATGGTAATGATTATCCCATCCTACAGTAACAGCTCCATTATGGTCACCATCAACATCAGAATTCATAATTGATATATGGTCAGCCGCATGACCATGCTTTTTATCATTATGGTTGGAGTAGTGTTTTTGGCGGGTCATTTGAGTTAGCTTTTCTTTAAAAACTTTCCCGCCGGCAAAAGTTATTTTTTCTTGCTCCTTTGGCGTTAAATCGGTACTAATTTTCTTAACCTTTTTAAGCCATTTTTGTAAGAACTCATCCATCTCAATCCCGTTTGCCATTAGCTCCGCCACCACCTTTAGTATACTTTTCCAATGTTAATAAATCATAAGATAGGTAACTATCATTATTAGCTGAAATGTTAGTAATGTTATAAACGATCCCGTCTCCTAATTTAACTAGCATTGGTTCTTTAACTTTTGAATTATGGCGAATAGCGATAATTGTTGAATGCTCTAAAGTAGTACCAGCATTCCCGTATCGTTGTGAAATTGTTAGGTTTACTTTTGCGTAGTGTAAAGTAAAATCTGCAATAAACTTCCCAGAAATATTGACACCCATTTTATTTTGGTAGCTTTTGATTGAACCAAATTGAGCTTTATGCCGCATACGATAAAGAGGATAACGATAACTAATTCTTGCCATTATCATCATCCCCTTTCTCAGCAAAAGTATCATACAGTCCGCGCAATTGACCAAGAATACTATTTACCGTTAAATCAACAGTATAAGTTTGAACATCAGATAAAGCTAGACGATTTTGGTAATAAGTACCAGCCAATGACATTACCGCAATCTCAACTAGCGAAATTACTCGTGGATCTGCGTAAAAATCATTAACATCTTCACCAATTGCATTATGAACAAATGATCGAGCGGCTTTAACATACGAATCTAATAGTGGATCATCGCTATCATCATCAAGGTAAAGCATTTCACGGACTCGTGGGACTAGATCATCAAATTCGTTTTTCTCGCTCATGATAGTTACCTACTTTCAATTAAGCAGTTTTTCCAGAAGCTTCTGGAGTTGTTGCTGTTTGATTGGCTACTGTCTTAAATGAGCCGGTAGCAATAGCACCATCATCAATCATTTGTACATCAAAGCGGTCAATGCAACGAATCTTGGTTGTATTGTGTTCATAAGCACCAGCACCGATATTAGTAGTAAGCAGTGACATGTGTTCACGATCGTACAAGGTAATCGCTTCTTTGAAGTCACCAAAGTATAGTGGGTGAGAACCAGATACATCCGGTAACCACTTATCTGCAATTACCGTAATCGGCTTGTTATTAAGTAAATAACGATCAGCTTGAGTTACATCAGGCTGAATCATGTAACGACCTTCTGCATCTTTAACTTTTGAAAGAACATTATATCCAGATTGATTAGTTACAAAAGTAGATGTAGCCATAATTGCTGGGTCCAGCGTATTATTTTCAAGGTCTTTAATATCATCCATTTTTGTAATAGTTGGTTTCTTAGTTGCCTTATTCATTACCGAAATAATAGCAACGTTTCGAGTAACAGCTACCTTCTTAGCAATCCAGTTTTCCAGCCAAGACATAATGTTCTCAGCTGTATCTTTAAGAAGATTATTAGTAATTGTATTGATTGCTCCGTATTCCTTAATTAGGTATTTAATAAGGTGGAGCTTAGGATCATCACCATCAGGGATTAGTCCGTCTTCACTGTCCATCTGCTTCATTGGGGTAATATCAGATAACGTTTCATATACCCGTGAACCAGATGTAGTTGATACGCTTTCCACATTAACAAGGTTCTGAAGAGTAGCGAATTGACGAACTAATTCATGAATAGCAGTTTGCACATCAATTGGAATAGTTAGGCCAGCGCCACCATTACCATCTGCATCAATTTCAACAGAAGAAGTAATCGCATCGAAACGGCCACGAACCATATTCTTAAAGTCCCGAACGAATTGATCCTTAGTATTTAGTTCTTTCTTATTAAGTGGCTTCTTATCCTTTTTGCTCATATTAAGGACTTCATTTGCTCGTGCTTCATCAAGTTGGTCCTTGATTGCATCACGTTGAGCTGCTAAATTATCACGCTTTGTCTTTAATTCTGCAAATTTATCCTTCATAAAATTATCATCAAGAACTGCTGCATTAAGTTGAGCATTTAGATCAGATACTTTTTGCCCTTTAGCAATCCATGCATCGTTTAATTCATTAATTGTTAGCATTGTCATCATCCTTTCTGCCAAATAAGATAGCCAACTTCTGATCACGTAGACTAGGAGTTGGCTTTTCTTTGTTATCTTTATGTTGATCCTTGATTGCTGGCGTAGGCTTCTCTGAATCTTTGAACTCAGCAATCATTGTCATAAATTTTTTTACTGCATCTTTTTTTGGAAGTATATGGCCAAGAGCATTAGCTACCTGCAATTGTTCGTCATCATGAAACATAATTTTATCGGCAAAGCCTTTATCTACCGCATTTTGCGCAGTCATCCATGTTTCATTCTGCATCATCTGCAGAATAGTATCACGGTCAATTCCGGTCCTATCCACATAAGCGTTAACAATCGACTGGTCAATTGATGCTAATACTTTTGCTTCATGGTCATGATCATCAGCATTGCCTTCTTGATATGACCATGCCTTATGAATCATCATTTGAGCGGTTGGCGACATATTAATTGTGTTACCGGCCATTGCGATGACACTAGCTGCAGATGCGGCAATTCCTGTAATGTTGACAGTAACGTTGCCTGCATAATTACGTAGCATGGAATAAATCTCACTACCAGCAAAGACATCCCCACCACCAGAATTAATAATCACTTCTACGTCATCATTGCTTCCATCGTTTAAGACATCATCAATCATGTTTGGCGAAGTTGAATCCATTCCGAAAAACTGATAAAACTTTCCAGTATTGTTATCAACTACATCACCAGTTACTTTAATTGTTTTCATCATCTTCACCTCCTTCCGCTGATTGCTTCTCATCAGATGAAACCATTTGAACTGGTTGTACCTGAACTTTAGGCTGTTCTTTTTCTGGTAAATCATCTGGTAGGTAGCCAGCCTGTTGTAAAAGCCAACTAGCTTGATTAGCGCCAAGCGTGCCGTTCTTTTGCAGGTTAGCAATCGTTGAAGCATACTCATCCCCAAGTGGATCAATTGCAGAACGTAAGTCAAGAGTAATATCAGCGCTTAACTTATTATTCAGTTCACCAGTCACGGCCTTAGCATAGCGTGACAGTGACTTAATATAAGCATTTCCCATCATCTGAATTGATGATTGCTGGTCACCCTGACCATTGATAATGCTGTCAGATACACCATAAACTTTAGCGATTTGAGCACTCGTCCAGGTAACTTGATTAAGTAATTGAGCTACATTAGATTTAATCTCTAACGGCGTATATTCTTCCAAATCATCTAGAACAATTGGTCCGTTCTTAGAATCGCTCGTTTGCTTCATAAATTGACGTGACCGTGAAGCTTTTTCCTTATCACTTAACAGACCTCCATGCTGAATTCTTAAGACACCAGGTGCAATAATTGAACGTCCCAGAGCACTTAATGTCAGTTTATTTGACTGGTCCTTAATCTGTAATTCATTAGCTAATGCAGATAATGGACTAATACCAGTTTTTCCACCATTTTGTGAAAGCAAGCGAATATGAATTAAATCCGACTGTGGGACAACTTCCATCACGCCAATTTCCGGCTCATCAAAGTTAATGTTATAGATTAATCCGGAACCATCTTCTAACAAAAAAGGAGTTACTTGAGACGGTCTCAAATACTCCCATGTCATATCGGTTCCATTTTGATTACGCCAACGGTAGGCGAAACATTCACCACCTAATAGCAATTGAGCAAACATAGATTGCCAAAAGGCATGAGCATTACTGGTCTGAGTCGGATTATTTAGAATACCTTGTGCTCGTGGCATATTAGCCTGTAACTTTCCATTTGCTAAATCGGCACTTAATTGAAAGATGATTGAATAAATATCTGAATTTTTCAATGCAGTTCTAGCATCTACATATTTATCCGAACTGTCCGGATTAAGAAAATGGAGAATATCAGTATCATCAGCAATTGCTAGTCCTGAACTAACCTTTTGATTAAATAAAGGCAATAGCATTCACCTCCTTTCTAATGAAGGCTAGCTATCTTCTCCGATAGATAACCAAGAATTACTAAACTTACTGCAATACTAAAAACACCAGCGGTGAAGCTAAGCAAGAAACATCCCCACACTACAAATATCAGTGCAGCTAAAAAACATAAAACATCAAAATATTTCCATATGACTGTAAATAAATTCTTAATCATCAAGTAAACCACTATCCTTATTTTCAAACCACGCCTTAACCTGTTCTTCCGTCATTCGATCAACCTGCTTAGACTTATCGTTAGCAATCCCAAAGTCTTCAAAGTGATACATCCCTTGATATAAGGCATCAATAATTGCATCGACTACATCAATCTTCAAGGTTGCCTTAGCTTTATCTACTTGAATTCCAATTTTGTCCTCGTAGATT
Organism: Limosilactobacillus albertensis; assembly: GCF_014145555.1. NCBI lineage: Bacteria > Bacillati > Bacillota > Bacilli > Lactobacillales > Lactobacillaceae > Limosilactobacillus > Limosilactobacillus albertensis. The sequence continues at coordinate 3,731 of NZ_JACIVD010000061.1, read as the reverse complement.
TCCGCATTAATTAAAGCTTTTTCCATAATTTTATCGTCTAGCCGGCTGCAATTTCCCTCTACGAAAATTTTTTGTAAAAACTTTGTTGGATCTTTCAACTCACTAGTACGCTGACGAACTGTTTCTAGCGGAAAGTTCGTATTAATATCCATCTGTTTAATAGCACTGGTGGCACCCCAAGCATCATATCCAAAGAAAATCACTTGTAAATTATTTTCTTCAACATAGGTAAGTAACCAGTTATACACTTGATCATCATTAATCAATCCTTGTGGGTGACTAGTAATTGTGCAGAAACCCTTTTTAGATAGCTCACGATAGTCAATACCATCTTGCTTTTCCTTAGCTTGAATTGATCCAGCCTTTTCCCAGGGAATAAAACTATGCTGTTGAATATGCCATTTTTGACGTCCATCACCGTCTTGGTAAGGATAAACAAATGCAATTGCCGTATTATCGCTAAACATTGAATAGTCAAAACCAATATAGACTTGGCGACCATAGATATTGAATTCAGGAATAATCGCTCTTTCAATGTCGGATAGTTTTAGATAGCTATTGGTAGCTTCTTGCAGCCAAAGATTTAAGTTCTTATTCTGAAAATCATCAACTGTTCCGGCTAACATATCAGCATCACGTTTATCGCGTAGTCCATCTAACAGTACATCGTGCTGACTAGGCAATCCTAAGAGTGGATTTGATTTAATCCACGTTTCTTCCTTAAAAGTCTCATCTAGACTATCTTGTGCCCAGATAAGTCCAAGTGTTCGATCTGCTTCACGATTAAAATCTTGTTCCATAGCTTGTTGAATCATTTTTTGCTCATCATGAAAAGGAACTGATGGATCAGGATAAGATGTTGAAATTTCAATGTACTGGTGATTAGGAACTTTTACTTGACCAGAGACAATCTTTTTAGTTCCTTCACGACTCTTAATATTACCAACCTCATCAAAAACCGCTGTCGTAAAGTGATAAGAGTCATACTTACCAGCGTTAAACGATAGCGGTCTTAGATTATTATTAAACTTTCTCATTGTAATTCCAGTATGCTCATGAATTACTAGATCATCTTCTTCAGCAAGTTTCTTAAAAACTGACTGCTGGTCGATAATACTTTTAAGCATATTAGCAATATACCCGTAGAGCTTACCAGTTTGGTCATAATTTTCAGCTGTAACCAGAAAATCTTGATTAGATAGTCCCATTGATTCAATTAAGAATGAATAAGCCATGTAGATTGCCATTAGGTAGGATTTACCTTGACCACGTGCAACTGATAGAATCACCCGTGTGAATCGTTTTGTATTTGTATCACAATCTCGCCAACCAAACAGCATCGCAAAAATAAATTTTTGCCAAGGCATTAATTTTGTTGGTTCACCAGTATCTACATTAGGAGCAATAGAAGCAAACTTCAGAATTTTCTCTACTTCATTAACATCATAGTAGAAGTTAAATTTCCCACCCTGAAATCGCTGTAAATCTCGTAAATGACGAAAACAAGCTAATTTCATAAGATATCCCGTTGTTACCTTTTCATCCATTACGTCCAATGCATACTTAGTAGCCGGGTCAGTGAATTCTTTACGTACACCGTTAAATCCAATGTTATGGTAAGCACCTAATACATCATGACTCTGTGTTAAATCAATCATACAAGTCCAACCTCCTTAAGTTGCTCTGCCATTGATTTTTCTTTCTTATGACTAGCAATTTGCATTAACTCTTGCCGACTCTTTGGTGATAACCCAAGCTGAATACCAATTGAATTAAGCTGATTAATTGCATCTTTCATCGTCGCTACCGCTGGATTCTTCCTAAAGCCCACAAAGTCTTTACCGATAATTTTTCCAGTTGAATCTTGTAACGAGTGAAATATCTTCACTTGAATTCCATTTTCGTTAATATCTCGATATGCATTCCGATATATTTCATAGTTAGCACAATATTGTTCAACCAAGCCAACATCAATTCGCTGCACTCGTCCTGTACTTTCTAAAAAGGGCACGATTTTACGCCAACACGAACTAGCGAGAGTACCCAAATAATACGGTGGTTTAGACGGTAAATGCCCGTCGTTCTGCTGATAATAGACCTTTTTAGCCAATCTTTGGGCCTCCTTTCGTTCCTGCTAGCCCCCCTAGGGTAAAAAATTAAAAATTGTCGCTTGCATGAAAGACGACGACATTGTGTGCCGCTCTCTTCTAAGGCCTATGGGGGCGGGGGGATGTTTTATTTTTTGCGCATTAAAATTACGATCCTTTGGATGTCGTGGATCTCCGGGACATCCTTTTTGGCTATGTTTTGGCCAGTTCCATAGTAAGATTGTTCCCATTGTGTCTTAAGCCGATGGCATTCTCGGCAGATTGTAGCAAGGTTACTGCTATCTGCCTTAAGCTCACTATTATATGCAATTGGCACAATGTGATCGACTGTCTTACTGTTCGGCGTTAGCTTGCCATATGCTTTGCAGTACTGGCACAAGTAATGATCATGATCAAGCGTGGATTCCCTTAGCCCAACCCACTGCCTACTTCGATAAAACTTATACTGATCACTACGTTCTTCATTGCGATTACGAGTTACTGTGTTGTAGTGCTTAGCATATCTCTTATCATGATGTTGGTACTGCTCAGCGTGTTTACGTGCCCATCGCTGCCGATTAGCTAGGTACTCCGCTTCATACTCAAAGTGTTTAGCACAGTAATGATTAGGATACTTAACCATCGCATGACATTCAGGCTGTCTACATCGTCTGTATCTTGGCATTGTTAATAACATCCCCTTCACTTACTTTTTATTATATGTATTATTTCTAATGTTATGTTGCCCTAGAGGCGCTTGGCTCGTAAGAGGCAAGCGCCTCCTTGGGGTCAGTCCTATTTCTTGACCTCAATTAGAATGAGTAATAGAATTAGTAGAGTAAAGTTTAATGAATTCATGGGAATCACCTCCTCATAATTTACTTGGGAGGTGATTCCCATTTTTGTTGCCTGACTGACCCCAAATAGTTTTACGGGGATGATTAGTGCATAATAAAAGACGGTAGCCAATTGCTATCGTCTTAGTCATTTAATCGTTTATATATTAGTTCTTGTAACTCTTTCAAGTCATCCTCATCAGCTAAGTCACGAATAAACTTACGAGCATATGAACGGTAACGGTATACACGGTTCTTATCCTTATTCTTATCGTCCCACTTCTTCTTTGCCCGTTTCTGCGCTTCACTAACCATAACATCGACCTTCTAACATTACTATGGTATACTGTGTATGCAAAGAGCCAAGAGATACCAGCTCTTGACTCCTTGCGTTCCGGAAATTGGTTTTGCCAGCTAGTCGCTACTTGCGATTAGCTTTTTTTATTATCGCGTAAGCTTTAGCGAAGTTAATCGCTGCTACCGACAATAAGAATATCGTCAGTGCGATAATAAGGCAGCCTCTCTTTCCGGTTGACTTTTGTTTCCATCAGTATCATCCCCTTTCCGGATTCAGGGAATCACTTCCGGAACGCTGTAGATTATTGATAAGGTCGCGACTCCTTATCTCATCTACGGCTACTATTATACCTTATTAATATATAGAAAACAATAATCATTCCAAATAAATTCAGAGGGACTGTGACATAAGTCCCTAATAATAAGCGGAGTTAGATGAAATCTTCGGATTTCATTTAACTCCGTTTTCCTTTAAAATATGTATTAGTAAAAGAAAAAGACACCGACCAGC